>JAFUTQ010000038.1 GCA_017484135.1 Lachnospiraceae bacterium | reverse complement strand
TGCCAGCATTTCCCAGAGCTTTTTGTGCAAAGAGTCAATGCCGCCGACGGCGGCATGACCGGTAACCCTCCATTCTGCCCCCCTCCCGCGCCGTAAATTGCAACCTAGCTCCTATTTTTCAAGATTGCTGCCGAATGCTTCGGCAGTGTAATTTCAATCCGTCCATGCCGAATCTCATAAATAACCGGATTCATATTGTAGCCGTCATCATAGGAAAGCATGACGCGTTCCAATTGACCGTATCTGGGCAGGTTTGCGGCCCATACAGAGAGATCCAGATGGCAATCCCTCTCATCGTTGTTGATAATAATAACAAACTGCTGCTGCCTGTTAAATCTGGCGTAGCAAAGCTGATTGTCCGCCCCGTTAAGGAAGGTCAAAGAGCCTGTTTTCAGCGCCGGATTTTCTTTGTGAATCCGGATCATTTCGCGGTGAAATGCAATCAGCTCCTTGTCTTCATGTCCCCACGGATAGGTTCTGCGGTTATCCGGATCCGTAAACCCGCATACGCCTGCCTCGTCTCCATAGTAAACCGTGGGTGCCCCCGGCCATGTCATCTGCACGACTACCGCCTCGCGGAAGACCGCCTTGTTGATTCCTTCCTCCGCCGCATGCGAACCATGCTGATCCACTCTGCCGACCTTATGATTCGTTCTCGTCAGGAAACGGGAATGGTCATGGTTGGACAACTCGTTCATTGCGCACTGCAGGGACGGTGTCATAAAGCTCGCCATGTAATGTCGCATTGCACCCTCATAGTATTCCAGCTTTCCGATATTTCCCGGCTTGAAATCGTCACTGTGCTTTTCCATTCCGGTAAAAAACCATGTGACCGGTTCCATAAACGCATCGTAGTTCATAACAGTATCCCACTGATCGCCCTCCAGCCAGGAACGGGGATCACCATAATGCTCTGCGAGGATAATGGCTTCCGGATTTGCCTCCTTAACCACGCGACGGAATTCTCTCCAGAACTGATGATTGTACTCCGGACTGTGCCCGAGATCTGCCGCTACATCCAGTCTCCATCCATCCGCATTGTAGGGCGCAGAAACCCATTTTGCCGCAATCTTCAGAATGTAGTCGCGCAGCTTTTCCGAGGATTCATAATTCAACTTCGGCAGCGTATCGTGTCCCCACCAGCCATCGTATGTACAATTATCCGGCCAGTGATTCTCGTCGTAAAACCGGAAGAAATCATGATACGGACTTTCCTTCTCCCGATAAGCTCCCGGTTCATAGCCCGCCTCTTTATTGTAGATTTTCTCACGATCCAGCCATTTATTGAAGGAGCCGCAATGATTAAAGACTCCGTCCAGAATGACCCGGATTCCTCTGGCATGCGCCTCGGATACCAGCTGGGCAAACAGCGCGTCACTGGCCTCCAGATTGCGCAGATCCGTCACACGGGAGATATACCTGGTCGCCTCACTGTTTTGGTACCGCTCTCCATTCAGCAGTTCTCCCTCATCCACGACAATTTTTCCGTAGTGCGGGTCAATGTGATCATAATCCTGAATATCATACTTGTGATTGGAAGGAGATACAAACAACGGATTAAAATAAATGACCTCTATTCCGAGTTCCTGAAGATAATCCAGCTTCTGCCTGACTCCCTCCAGATCTCCGCCGTAAAACTCCGCCACCGAAAAGTTCTCCGGACACTTGCTCCAATTCTCCACCTTCCGGCTGTTGGAACGAATATAAAAATATTCATCGGTCAGCACATCGTTGCCGGGATCTCCGTTATAAAAGCGATCCACAAGGATCTGGTACATCACGGCTCCCTTTGCCCATTTCGGGGTCGAAAATCCGGGTACGATGCAAAAGCTGTACTGCGGCCGGATCTCCGGCGTCACACCGTAGCGGTCGTAATAGCAGCGCAGCATCCCCGTCACCACTTCAAAATAATAGGAAAACGGCTGATCCTCTAAGGAAATATCAACGGAATAAAAGTCAAATGCCCCCTCGGTCTCTACCTTCTGCATGCGATACTTTCGTTCCCCTGCATTCAGCCACACCGCATCCACATTACTCTTTGCCGAGCGGAAACGGATGGTCACGCGTTCAAACGGCTCCGGCTCCGGCGGAATCCGATAGTCCTCCGTACCGTCCGAAAAAAGTGCTCTTTTTTTCAAAATCGGACGCATCTGCATGATATATTGCTGGATTCTGTTTAACTCATAAATGGATTGTTCACTCATGAAACGTCTGCCCCTCACTTCTTTGGTCTGTCTTTAATACCATCATATACGATATGTATTCGAAAATCAACGAAAAAAAGACAGCTTTTTCAGCTGCCTTTTTTTGGAGAAGGTATTTTTACTATGGGGTGTAGCAAAAATATTTATATAATGTATTGGGGGGGGTGTTACGAGAATTATAATACCATGACTTCCAATTGAAGTGTGCACAATATTCACAATTTTCCCCCTCTGTTTTTGTTTGTTTTGTATATCACTTTACGAAAATTATCGAAAACAATAATCAATGTGCACCGGTTGAATCTGCGTTTCCAACAAAAAGAGACTCAAATTCTTCACGGCTGATCTTTTCCTTTTCCAGCAGCAGCTCTGCACATTTGTGCAGAACATCTTCGTGCTCCGAGATGATCTGCTTCGCTTTTGCATAACACTCATCGATGATCCGTTTCACTTCTTCGTCGATACGGGTTGCAACATTTTCTCCATAGCCTCTGGTATGGGCCAGATCCCGTCCGATAAACACCTCATCGCCGTCATTATTATAATTGATCAGGCCGATATTGTCCGACATGCCGTATTTGGTCACCATGGACTTTGCGAGTTCTGTCGCCTGCTTGATATCCTGAGAGGCGCCTGTGGTAATGTCGTCAAAGATCAGCTCCTCCGCAACACGTCCTCCCAGATCAACGGTAATTTCCTGCAGCATTTTTCCTCTGGTCTGGAACATTTCGTCCCGTTCCGGCAAGGGCATCGTATAGCCTGCCGCACCCGCGCCGGTAGGAATGACCGAAACGGAATACACCGGCCCCACATCCGGCAGTACATGAAACAGAATCGCATGCCCCGCCTCGTGAAAGGCGGTAATCCGTTTTTCCTTGTCGGAAATCACACGGCTTCGTTTCTCCGCGCCGATGCCCACCTTCACAAATGCACGCTTGATATCCTCCTGCATAATATATTCCCGGTTCTCCTTTGCAGCATAGATGGCCGCCTCATTTAACAGATTCTCCAGATCCGCTCCCGTAAAGCCCGCAGTGGTCTGGGCAATCTGTTTTAGGTCTACATCCTCGGCAAGCGGCTTGTTTTCCGCATGTACGTTTAAAATTTCCTCACGTCCGCCTACATCCGGTCTTCCCACGTGTACCTTGCGGTCAAAACGGCCCGGTCTCATGATGGCAGGATCCAGAATATCCACCCGGTTAGTGGCTGCCATAACGATAATTCCCTCGTTGGCGCCGAATCCATCCATTTCCACCAGCAGCTGGTTCAAGGTCTGTTCTCTCTCGTCGTGTCCTCCTCCCATGCCGGTTCCTCTCCGCCTTGCCACGGCATCGATCTCATCGATAAACACAATACAGGGTGCGCCTTTTTTGGCATCCTCAAACAAATCCCGGACACGGGACGCTCCCACACCTACAAACATTTCCACAAAATCCGAGCCGGATATGCTGAAAAACGGCACACCCGCCTCCCCCGCCACCGCTCTGGCAAGGAGCGTCTTACCGGTACCCGGAGGTCCCACCAAAAGCACTCCCTTGGGGATCCTCGCTCCAAGGCGGTTATACTTTTCCGGATCCTTCAGAAAATCAACGATTTCCTGCAGTTCTTCCTTTTCCTCCTTCAGTCCCGCTACCCGGTCAAAGGTTACCTGTTTTTTCCCCTCTACCATCATCTTGGCCCGGCTTTTTCCGAAATTCATCATCTTGGCATTCCCGCCGCCGGCCGATTGATTGTTCATAATTACAAACAGAATAAACATCGCGCCGAATACCAGCAGCAGCGGCAGAAGCGTGATCAGCCAGTTTTCCGCCGGTACGTCGTATTCCACATAATGGGTAAAATCTGAATCCTGCATCAGTCTGCGTACCTCCTGTACATCAGATACATACAGGGTCTCATCCGAGTTGTCCGTCTTTACGATTTCCAGACTTCCTGTAGGGATTTCCCGATTGGGATGGATCTCCACAAAGGCAATCTTCCCATCCGTCAGCTCCTGCTCAAACTGCGTGTAATTATACGAGCCGCTGGACAAATGGTTGCCGTCCAGCAGATACCACACCAGTATGACAAGCAAAATCAATGCAACATAAAATCCAAAACCTCTGTAATTCTTCACGAAAGCTCCTTCCTAGTCCAATGATAAAATTCCTACATAGGGAAGATTACGGTATCTTTGGTCATAATCCAGCCCATATCCCACCACAAATTCATCCGGTATCTCAAAGCCGGTATAATCGGTATCCACCTGCATCACTCTGCGATCCGGTTTGTCCAGCATCGTACACAGGCGCAGCGTCTTCGGTCCCCGCTTTGCGAGATCCTCCAGCAGGTACTTCAGCGTTCTGCCGGTATCAATGATATCTTCGATGATTATGACATTTCTGCCGTCAATCGGCTCGGTCAGCTCCTGCTTAATCTCCAGCACCCCGCTGGATACCGTGGATCTGCCATAGCTGGATACACACATAAAATCGATTGTCACCGGAACCGTAATATGCTTTGCAAGCTCACAGGTAAAAAAAACGGACCCCTTCAGGATGCAGACCAGATGTACACTCTCTCCCTGAAAATCCCTGCTGATCTGTGCCCCCATCCGGGCAATCCGTTCCATCAGCTCTTCCTCAGGGATCAGCACCCGAACCTGTTCACTCATCTTCCGCTCCTTTGCAATATTGTATTTCCAACACCTTTTTCGTGGCTTGGGTCACATAATAGTACGCACTCATACGATACCCCACAATCCATACAATGTGTGAGCCGTCCGCAACCAGCAAGACCTCATCCCTCAGTTGTTTCGGAATCTTCTCGTTGATAAAGTACTGCTTCAGTTTCTGCGTCTGTCCGGCCGAATTGATGACAAGATAATCCCCGTTCCGCCGGGTTCTCACACAAAGCCTGTTTTCTATTCTATCATAATCAATCCATTTCGTATACTTTTTTTTTGTAATTTTATCCGGAAGTTCTCTCCTGTCCTTTGTCCAAACTGCAAATTCCGGTGTCTCCGAAAGCCAGGCAGGTTCCATTTTATGTTCGCTCTCAGCCATTCTCCTACGGATGCACACAGAATCATACGCGCGGATTCCGCACAGCTGATGGGGAAGATCACATCGCTTTCCCACCTGAGCCCGAAAAAGCTCCGCGACCCTTTCCACATGGACCGATCCGATATCTCTGGCGCTTCCCGCCGCAGCTGCAATGATCTGATAAATCAGCTCCTCCGCAATCGCTGCATCCGTTTCCTGATACAGCGCACAGTCAATCCGGTAGCCGCCTCTCTCCGGATGCACCCACCTGTCCCAAAGCATTTCCGTCTGTTTCCGGATATGTTCCGAAAGCCCGCGCAGCTTTTGTGCATTCTGCGCAATATGCGCAACCGCCTGATCGTTTTGCGCACACAGAACCGGCAGCACCTGATGGCGGATCACATTTCTGGTATATTCCACGTTCTGATTTGTAGAATCCGTGCGGTATACCTGTCTCCGTTTTTCCAGATAGTCCTCGATTTCCTTCCGTTCCACACACATCAGCGGCCGGATAATTCTGCCCCGCACCGGCGGAATCCCGCACATGCCCTTTATGCCGCTGCCCCGGATCAGATTCCACAGCACAGTCTCTGCCTGATCGTTCCGGTTGTGTGCCACCGCAATCCTTGTATGCTCCTTAGCTCCGGCTATCTGCTCAAAGCTTTCATATCTCAGTCTCCGCCCGGCTTCCTCTACCGACAGACCATGCGCTGCGGCATATTCCGGCACATCAAACTGTCTGCACACGCAGGAAATGCCCTGCTCCCTGCACAGATCCTGCACAAAGCGCTGATCGGCAATGCTTTCCTCCCCGCGTATCCCATGCTCGACATGCACTGCCTGTATCTCAAGTCCGTAGGCCGACTGCAGTTCCTTAAGCACCAGCAGCAGACAAACAGAATCCGCTCCCCCGGATATTCCCACGATTACCCGGTCTCCATATTCCAGCATATGCTCCTGTCGAATATAGTTTTGTATCTTTTGCAGCATTTATTTCTCCCAGATTGCCGTGGCCAGCACGGTCATATCATCCGGCACACGCCCGCCCGTAAACAGCAGTACACGTTCCAGAATGCGTTTCGCCAGAACCGTGGCATTGTTCGTATCGATACTTTCAATCATTTCCTGCACCGTTTGCTCCGGATTCGGAACATGTAAATATTCTAGCACACCATCGGATACCATGACAAGAAAATCTCCGTCAGACAATGCCTTCTTTGATGTTTCCATATCCAGCTGTTTTACTACGCCCACCGGGAGGCTGGTGGACTGCAGACACTCCACCGTACCGCCCTTTTTGATAAATGTGGCAGATGCCCCGATCTTATAAATCTGACAATTTCCACTGTACAGATTGATTTCGCTGATGTCCACTGTGGAAAACATATCCTCCTTCCCCTTCATGACCATCGCCGAATTCATCACCCGCACCGCCGTATCAATATCAAAACCTGCCTCCACAAATTTTTCGATCAGTTCAATCACGGTTTCACTTTCCTTGCATGCCGCAGCCCCGGAACCCATGCCATCCGAAAGGCACAGAATCAGTCTGCCGCTTTTGGGCTCCAGAAAAGAAAAATTGTCACCCGAAACCGCAGCTCCGTCCTTTACCAGTCTGGCCACCCCATAGATCCCCTGATACTTCGGCTCCTCATCATACACAAATATATTTCCGCTCTTTCCGATTAATGTCTTTTCGTCTTTCTGGGGAATCATTTTCCGCTGCAGCGCAGTCGTTACTGCTCTGGTCAGCTCTCTGGTTGCAATACAGCCATTGCGGACAGATGCCTTGACCCGAAGTTTCCATCTGCCATCCTCTTTTTCCAGCAGGGTGCAATCCTGCACATAAATTCCGCGTTCCTTTGCCTTGAATTTCAATTCTTTCAGATAACTCTGCATCCGGTCGCTGATATCCTGCTCCTTCCTAGCACAATCCTGCATAATATATGCCATGGCATCCAACTGTTCCGCGATGACCTCCCGATTTTCCACCAGACGGTTATACCACGCCTCATTCAACCGGATCTGCTCAAACACTCTCACCGCTTCAATGACAAGCTCATGCGTTCGGGAACAGTATTTCTCCATTTTCAGTTCCAGATCCCGGTCTGCATGCCCCGCCTCCTTCATCGATGTCAGAAAATCCATGAGATATTGATACATGGGGCTGTCCGATTGCTCCCAGCACAGACTGCACTGCTCGCAGGAGGCACACAACTTTCCCGTAATTTCCTGTTTCATAAGCTCCTCTGTCGCCATCTGCCTGTGCCCGTTTTCCATGCTGCCAAACACATCTGACAGCGATTGAAAGGATTTTGCATAGTTTAACAGCCGTTCATCCTGCCCGGCCTGAGACACGGCATTTTTTTTCTGCGGGCGCAGCTCCATAAAGCTATGTATCAGCCTGCTGAGTACCATGGTCGCCGCAAAAATAAACACTCCTTCCATTGCCGCAAACAACGGATCCTTCTGATCCTTCATATCGAGAAGCTCTCCAAATACAGAAAGGATTGCGGTGCTCGCACCCGCCGTCAGCGCTGCTACCCAGGTATAGCAGCCCTTGCTCACCAGCTCGGACAGACGCACCACCAGCATAATCACCAGCAATACCATCATATACTTTGCCAGCATCGTGACAGGCAGCTGAAATGCCATCCCCAGAAACATGCACACTCCCAGCAGAAGTCTCCCCTCTTCCTCCAGATATGCCGCCGCAAAATATGCCGGCACAAAGGGATAGCAGCCTGCAAAATTTAATCTGCACGCTGCTATCCCTATGAAAGATATCACAATCTGCTTCAGCTTTTTCTTATTCATCTTATATACCTCCTTCTTTGTCCGGTCAGACAACTGAGGCAATTATAAAAAAGATGAGATGAAATCTTTGTCAAAAGCTTGTCCGCTTTCAAAAAAGTTTTCGGCAAAATACGAATCCGATTGTCTATTCGAAGGACCTAGAAAACGCTCATGTGTTCCAGCCGATTCATTATGAGGTCATTCAGCCTGAGCCTTATCCTCCTTAAAAACAATTTCATCTGCATACACCAGACCCAGCTTGCTCTTTGCCACGTCCTCCACATATGCATCTGTCTTGATATATTCTTCGTACTCCTGCAGGTTGGCCTCCCGCCGCTGTTCCGCCTCCAGCTGTTCCTGCAGGGCATTCTCCCTCACCTGATATTCCTGTTCCTTTGCATGAAGCTTTACGATCTGTGATGACATTACTGCAAGAAGCAGAAACACCATCACGGAGACCCCCAATCTCCCTGCCCTTTTTTCTTTTCGATTATTTCTGCTTCTACCGCCCATAAGCTTCCTCTTCTCACAATTTACACAACGCCAGCTTCAGCGCGCGGACTCCCATCTTGACGCGCGCCATGACGTAACAAAAAAACCTTTTAATATATTTCGACACAAACCTGACAGGTTTTAATAGTATTTTGAAAAAAAATTTTATCGGGCGTGTAACCACCTTGTATATCCGGTGCAAAATGTGCCCCAGAACCCCTACCGTCAACGGGCTGACATACTGATTCCACACAAACATGCCCAGCAGAATTCCCCCGATCACAAACCCGCGGACAGCTCCGTCATTATACTGATACAACAGAATCAGCACTGCCGCTGCACAGCCGATCCAGTACAGTACATCCTCCAACGCCGTCACCACAAGCGGATGCGGGATCATACACCGAAAAATCCGCAGGACATCGTAGACCATCACGAGTGCACTGCCTGCCGCCACAGCCATCAGCAATAACACAAATTCCTGATGAATCCCTTCACTGACGGACATCATCGGAACAGCCTTCCCAAAACAGATTCCTTGCTCTTTCCATACTGATTTACCTCCGAATAAACCAGACTATCGATTCTTCCGGCGATATCCACCTCGCCCTTCTCCAGACTGAGACGGTTGACATGAAGGTCATTTCCCTTAATCGTCAGCATTCCCTGCTCTGTTTCCAGCAAAACCTCTCCGATATCAAAAGCCAGTACATCCACGACTCCGCTGAAATTTCCTGTGTTACGGTTTACCAAAAGCACCTTATGATTTCTTCCCGACTTTTGTTCCTCCATGACAGCCTCCTGTATGTTGTCTATCTTTCACTCCTTTTGTATATATATGATTCATAGGGGGATTTTAGAACCGGAAATATGAGGGATGTGTGCTTCCGGGATGTCAATCTCACGTCAGATATCGGAACAGCTCCGCCGCCTCCTCCTTTCTGCTGGTATCGGCAATGCCAAGCACCTCCACCTTTACGGTCTTTTCGCCAAACATAATCTCGATGGTATCTCCCACCTTCACGTCCGAAGATGCCTTGGCTGTTTTTCCGTTTACCAGAACACGTCCCGCATCGCACGCTTCATTTGCGACGGTGCGCCGTTTGATCAGACGCGACACCTTCAAATATTTATCTAATCTCATAGGATGCTCCTTTCGCGCCCCTGCGCATAATATTGCGAATTGAGCAGGAAGGATTTATCTTTCCTGCTCGCCGCGCGGGATGCGCGTCGCCGTAGGCGACACCTAACCTTTGCGCACCCCTGTGCATAAAAGAGGTGTAACGTTTCCGTTACACCTCTCAGTCACTCACTTTTTACTTATTTACCAAATCCTTCAATGCTTTTCCTGCTTTGAATTTCGGTGCCTTAGATGCCGGAATCTTAATCTCTTCCTTGGTCTGAGGATTTCTTCCGGTTCTGGCTGCTCTCTCTGATACCTCAAAAGTACCGAAGCCTACCAGCTGAATTTTCTCCCCCTTCTGTAATTCCTCAGATACAACATCGGTAAATGCCTTTAATGCTGCCTCTGCATCCTTCTTAGAGATTTCTGCCTTCTCAGCGATTGCTGATACTAACTCCGTCTTGTTCATGATAAAATTCCTCCTCTGGATTTTATATTTTTCTCGAGTTCTACACACTCCAAGAATACCTACGAGTATATTTATACTTGTTTTTCCTATATTTGTCAAGAAATTTCGGCAAAACGTTGAGATTTACAGCAACGCATTGATCTTATCCAAAACTGCCTTGCCAAGTCTCTCATACTTTTCATCTGCATCCTTCATGGAGTTTCCCTTTACCCCTATGTAGAACTTCACCTTGGGCTCGGTTCCGGAAGGTCTGACGCAGAACCATGCATCATCCTCCAATTCATAATAAAGCACATTGGATTCCGGCAGTCCGGTAGGCTTTTTCTCTCCGGTAGCCAGATCGGTCACGATGTCCTTGCTGTAATCTCTCACTGCCAGCACCCGGTAGCCGCCGATTTCTTTTAGTGTTTCCTCCCGCAGGGTGTCCATGATCTGCTGAATCTTTGCAAGTCCCTCAATTCCCTTTAAGGTAATCGCTTCCACATGATCTGCGTAATAACCATACTTCTCGTACATAGCAAGCATAGCATCCCACAGGGTCATATTCTTTGTCTTGTAATAGGCCGCAGCTTCACACAATGCCATTGAGGCCACGACCGCGTCCTTATCTCTGGCATAGGTGCCGGTGAGGCAGCCGTAGCTCTCCTCCATTCCAAAGAGATAGGTTCCTTTTCCCGTGCGTTCAAATTCCAGGATCTTTCCTCCGATATACTTAAATCCGGTAAGCACCTCAATCAGCCGGACCCCGTAGTGCTTTGCAATCGCATCTGCCATATTGGTGGACACGATAGATTTGACAAAAGCACCATCCTCCGGAAGCGAACCGTCCCGTTCCTTTCTCTGTCCGATCACATAGTCCCCGATCAGACATCCTGACATATTTCCCGTCAGGGAATGATATTCACCGGTTTTGGAGTCCTTCACATATACGCCCAGACGATCTGCATCCGGGTCTGTTGCAAGAATCAGATCCGCATCCACCTTTTTCCCCAATGCAAGTCCAAGCTGAAACGCCTCCTCTGCCTCCGGATTCGGATAGCTGACAGTCGGAAAATCTCCATCCGGAAGTTCCTGCTCCGGAACCACATATACATTCGCAAATCCCAGCTCCTTTAATACGCGGCGTACCGGAATATTTCCGGTTCCGTGAAGCGGTGTGTATACAATTTTAATTTCATTGCCCACAGCATCAATGGCATCCTGATGAACGACCAGCTTCTTCAGCCCCTCGATATAAGGATCATCGATATCGGCACCGATGACCTGATACAATCCGGCTGCCTTGGCCTCCTCCAGAGTCATCGTCTTTACCGTGGCATAGTCTGTCACCTTCTTTACCTCATCCATAATCCCCTTGTCGTGAGGCGGTGTAATCTGGGCTCCATCCTCCCAATATACCTTGTAACCGTTATATTCCGGCGGATTATGGCTGGCCGTGATATTGATTCCGGCAATACAGCCCAACCGGCGGACTGCATAGGACAGCTCGGGTGTGGGGCGCAGAGATTCAAACACATACGCCCGAATTCCGTTTGCCGCAAGGCAAAGCGCTGCCACATCGGCAAATTCCGGGGACATATGTCTGGAATCAAAAGCGATTGCCACTCCCTTAGCTTCCCCTTTGACACTCAGAATATAGTTTGCAAGTCCCTGTGTTGCCTTGCGTACGGTGTAAACATTCATACGGTTCGTTCCCGCTCCGATCACACCGCGCAGCCCTGCAGTCCCAAATTCCAGATCCTTATAAAAGCGATCCTCGATTTCCTTTTCGTCTCCTGCAATCGACGCCAGCTCCGCCTTTGTTTCACTGTCAAAATAATCGTTCTCCAACCATGCCTGATACGCTTCCCTGTAGTTCATTTTCTTCCTCCATTCAGATGTTTGCTTGGTCTGTGTGCTTTCTCACAGAACACTTTTCGTTTTAATTTCCCGTCAGGGTATCCACAATATCCGAAACGGTAGACCAATAGCTGTCTGTCAATTCGGATCTCGTCTGTGAATCCTTCAAAGTATCTATAATCTCCTGCAGGGACTCCTCCACTGCTGTATTCTGCGGTTCCTCCTTCTCCTCTTCCGGTTCAGGAGTCTCCTCCTCTACCGTATTTTCTTCCGATGTCTGTCCTGTTTCCTCCTCCAATGCCACCTCTATGGTTGCCTCCGGAGAATTGACATATAATCGTTTGGTCCAGGTATCATACCCCGGCGCCTCAATGGTAATACGGTGAATCCCGTATTTGATCTGTTGTGTCTCCTCACAGGACACCTCTTTCCCGTCAATATAGAGCGTCGCCTCCAGATCTCCGACATCAAAGGAAAGCTCGCAATACTTTGGACCTTCTCCCTTCAGCGTATCCAGATCCACGGTAAGGACACCGTTGCGGCTGACCGTGATCTCCGTGGTACCGCCATATCCGTCATTGGCTACCGTCAGCTCATACACGCCCTCCAAAAGCTCCAGCTGCATATCTCCGGTAACCTGGTAATACTGCCTGTGATCCAGACTCAGCCAGCCTCCCTGAAAAACCTGGGTATTGATCAGCTGTACCATCCCGTGCCCCGTCTCTACCGAAAGGGAAACGATCTTACGGTCGACTCCCTGTACCCGGAAAATATCATCCGAAGACACCCGCTGCAGGGAAATGGTTTCCTCCCCCGAATATACCTGAAGCTTTTCATCATAGGCATATTTATCGCCTCCGATGGCAATCAGCTGCCGCTCCTCATCCACGGAAAGGTTGTCTACATCCTCATAAATCCATGCCTCCCTTGCCATCTGTACCTGGGACAGCACTGTCGTGAGCTCCCGCCGCTCCAATTTTACCACCGTCCCGGGCGTAAACGACGCAACGGACGTATTAGCTCCGTACCGATTACGAAAAAAGGTTCCCTCCGTATATGCATATTGCTCCTTTGCCCCGCTGGAAAGGTTATAGAAGGTCATCTGTCCCTCCGCCGTATCATTTCCGGCCACAATATACAATTTCACCGTTTCCTCCGTCGGAGATTTTACCTCCTCATTTTCGGTACGTCCTGTACCGTAACGCAATCCGGTCTGAAACCCTTCCTGCCGGTTTCCACAGCCTGTCAGCAAACCCAGAATCACGACCAGCGCACAGCAGACCGTAATATCTCGTATTTTTCCCATTCCGCACCTCATCGGAAGCTTTTTGCTCCTGTTCACTGCGACGCTTTTCCCTACACCGCTTTATTATACATGATTATCGTATAAAATGAAACATGTTTCTTAAAAACTCCTGTCTGATTTCTTCCTGCTCAATGACCCGGTTCAATTTCTCAATGTCCCGCGCCGACACCCACGCCTTGTTACTGTTAAAATAATGATTTGCCACCTTCCAGAATTTTTCCGGATAGGATAAACGGATCGAAAGCTGTCTCCACTCCGCTTCACTGAGCCTGCGTTCCTTTTCATAGGCCGCCAAAAGCTCCTCGGACAACGCAACGTTCCAGTTATGCTTCTCCATCAGCTTTCTGAGAAAATGCGCCAGATCGCGCACCCGCATATCATAGCAGGTCTGCTCGAAATTTGTCAGCTGCCCGCCCTTCTGGTCAATCAGAATGTTATGCTGATTATAATCCCCGTGGCAAATGCCATACATCTGTCTGATATCGGATTCCTTCTGTTGTTCTTTCCACTCTCTCAGACTTTTTTCGGACTCCTCCGCCTGATTCAGAAATATCTGATAATGGCGCATAAAAATCATTTCAAATTCATTTTTCTTGTTTTTGCCATGTACATAATTACGCACCTTCCGAATCTCCCGGTTGTGCTTCTGCAGCTCATTTTGCAAAGCATCCCGCGGGACTATCTGGCAGGCAATTTCCTTCTTTTCCAGTGCACTGTGCATCTGTCCCAGCAGCCTCATCGCCGTCAGCACATCTCCTCTTTCCTTTGTCTCACACTCTCTGCCGGGAAGCTGCCATCTGGCATAATACAGCGTCTCGTCCACATCCTTTGCCAGAAGTCCGCCCTCCTTTGTCCGCAGGATCCGATCTGCCCGGATCCCCTCCTCCTGCAACGCATCTAATATCTCACTCATGGATTCCACATGGGTACGGGATCCCGTAAACTGCTTGATCACGACATTCCCCCGCTGCGTGGAACACACATATACGCCCCTTCCCTTTTGTATCCCGCCAAAGTCCATGTCATACTGCTCCAGAAGCTGATTTGTCAGATTATACACAAAAACCCCTCCATAAAACTCTGTTCACGTTGTCAATCCGTGTCCTTCTATCTTATGAAAAGGTTCTCTAAAGTATACCCCAGCAAATATTCTTTTGTGTTTTTCTCCGGATCATCCACCACAAGCTGCAAAAGCCGATCCAGAATCTCTCCGATCTGTCTGCCGGACGAAACGCCCAGATCAAGCAAATCCCTGCCATTGACCGCAAGCTCCTTTCGGGTAAGACAGTCCTTCCGCTCCATAATCTGCTCATACAACATGCGGTACTGTTCCAGACGCCTCAGCTTTTCCTCGCGCCGATAATCACTCTGCCCCAAAAGATCCGCATATTTCAGCTCGAACATCTCCGGGAAACAATCCACTCCGAGCCTTTGCACCGTGCGCCGCACACACCTTGCATCAGGCTCCGGATTCACGTCATGTCCCTTCACCAGCCGGCAGACAGCCTCCGTCGTTGCATGATCAAACTTCAATCGATGCATAATCTCTCTCGTCCGTTTTTCTCCCACCTGCGGATGTCCGTAAAAATGATCCCTTCCCTTCTCATCCGTAGTCCGGCACTCCGGCTTGGCCACATCATGAAACAAGGCTGAGAGACGCAGCACCCGGTCTTGTCTGACTCTCTTTAAGACCTCCAGTGTATGCTCCCCTACCGAAAAGCAGTGGTGCGGAGTATTCTGGGGTGTCTCCATCATCGCATTCCACTCCGGCAGCACGACTGCTGAGAGTCCCAGCCGATACAAATCTTCCATTTTTTCCGGATGCGGAGAAATCAATAATTTTACCAGCTCCAACTGAATCCGCTCGGCGCTGACCTTCGCCAACAGTCCCGCCTGCTTTGTAATCGCCTGCCTTGTTCTTTCATCAATCTCAAAGCCAAGCTGCGCAGCAAACCGCACGGCCCGCAGCATTCTGAGCGCATCCTCTGCAAACCGCTCTTCAGGTTCTCCCACACACCGAATCATTCCCGCCTTCAGATCTCTCTCTCCGTCAAAGATGTCCACCAGACCGTCTCTCTCATTGTATGCCATGGCATTCATGGTAAAATCCCGGCGTTTCAGGTCTTCCGTAAGCTTCGGCGTATATTGGACGGATTTGGGATGCCTCCCATCCTCGTAGATCCCGTCAATCCGATAGGTTGTTACCTCATAGCCTGTTTTCCGAAGCATGACCGTAACCGTTCCATGCACAATCCCTGTATCAATCGTATGTGGAAACAATGCCTTTACCTGCTGCGGCTTTGCAGAGGTGGTAATATCCCAGTCATCCGGTGTTCTTCCCAGCAAAGCATCCCGGACGCAGCCACCCACCGCATACGCCTCATAGCCGTCCGTCTGCAGTCGGTCTATGATATACTTTACATTCTCCGGCAGTTGTATGATCATGTGCCGCTCCTTATATAAACTTATACGTTCCCTTGGAATGTTTTTTTACATCATACATCAGATCATCTGCCTGCATAATCATGGATTCAATGTCATCCTCATTTTCCACAGAGTCAGAGGATACAATACCTATGGAACAGGACAACTCCTTACCCTCCTCAATCTCAATGGTCATTCCGGTGGCATTCTCAATCGCTCCCTTAAAGCTGTCATGCGCCCGGACCTCCGAGTAGATCTGCTTTGCATATTTCTCCAGACTTTTCCGGTCATCCGTATACATGAGAATGAGGAACTCATCTCCGCCCCAGCGAACCACAAAGCCATTGGCGAGGGAAATCTTTTCAAAAATGTGCGCCATGGACACCAGCAGCAGATCCCCGATATCATGTCCGAAGGTATCATTATATCCCTTGAAATTGTCCAGATCGATAAACATGATGCCGAATTTCTTCTCGCGCTTTCCCTGCTTAGCCTCCTCCACGAGTGTTGCGATTTTTTCGTAAAAGCCCTTCCGGTTCATTACACCGGTCAGCTGATCAGTTACCGCCGACTTATATAGCAACTGATTCATCTCATAAATCCGCTCATAGGCCTCCAGACGATTCATGGCATACTGCACATCCCGAAACAGCATCTCATACATGTTCAGGTCTTCCTCATCCAGCATATAGCGATTCACGGACGAATGCCAATTGTCCTTCATCCGTATGTAAGCAATCATGATACTGGTCAGCCTGCCGTCGTCAAAGAAGGGAACCGCCACCATGGAGCAAATCCGATCCTCATCAAACCACTTCATCACATTGTGATGCTCGGCATAGTTGGCACTGATCTTCGAGACCACAAATCCCTTTCGCCGTTTTTCAAAAATTTTCCGGAAGGAATCCAGAATTTCCTCCGAAATTTCTACATCCGTATTGTCGTACAAGACACGCGGCAGACGGTTGCGATACTGAACATACATGGCACAGTCCAGATTAAACTGATACATAAAGGTCTGCATCGTATTGTCAAAGGAACTCTCCGTAGATGAGACGTTGGACACATCCATCAGCTTCTGCCATGTGGATACAAACTGCATCTGCCGATGTTCCCGAAGATACGCTCTGCGAATGCTCTCCTGGTGAATCAAAAGCTCAATCTGCTGCTCCGTCACATTGTTCTCCATGCATTCCATGCGATAAGCTTCCAACGGCTTCAAGGTTTTCATTTTGATCTTATCTGCCTGCTTGCGCCGTTTTTGCTGATGCTTCTCCAGAAGCTTCTGTACTGCCTCATATTTTTCCGAGAGCCCTGTTTTTTCGTACAGATCTCCCTTGACGGTACAAAACAGGCGATAGCAGAAGTACATCGTCCCTTCCGTCCGCCGGAAGTGCACCTCGGCCTGCTCCAAATTCTCCATTGCCTTCTCGTTTTCCCCGTCTTCAATCTGTGTCAGGGCCAGTGTAAACAGATAAAGGAACTTGTCATCCTCATATTTTACATAATCGTGACTGATATCCGATGCTTCCAGCTCCTTATCCCGTACAACAATAAAATCCAGAAAACGTTTGCACCGTTCCATATACTGGTCACACTGGATCCGGTTCCCCTGCATTTGATTGCAGAGCGCCAGCAGAATAAACAGTTTGGACAGATTGCACACCCGCAGACTGTTCATATTCAGCTTATCGGCAATATGCAGACAACGCTGCAGATAAGCAGCCGCTTCTTCAAAGCGATCCATGTCAATATAATTCTGCGCCATATTGTAATATACTTCCGCAATATCCTCAGGCAGATTCAGCTCGTAGAACAGATTATTGGCCGCAACGAAGTATTCTGTCGCCAGCTCATTTCTCCCCATGGAACTCAGGTCATAGCCAATTGCCGAATATGCCCGTCCGGCTTCCATGGAATTTTTGTCCGACAATTCTTCAAAGGTTCGAACCGTATATAAAATTCCGATATGATACAGTCCGTTTGCCACTCCCAGCATAATATTTTTCTGATAAGCATTATACAAAAGCCGCTCATTTCCATTTTCTCTGGCCAGCTTGATTCCTTTGCTGAAATGGGTCAGCTTGTTCTCCGAAGTGTCAGCCTGCGCTACAATCTCCGGATCATTGTCATAGGCGAAAATATAAATGTATGCCAAATGATTCAGGTAGTTATATTTGAGCAGCCGTTCGATCAATTCCTGACTGTTTTCAATATCCCGGGTACAGAAAAACACGTTGTCCCAGCCTGACATCTTCGCCTGTGTCTCCAGAAGCTCCGCCTCAAAAAGCAGTCGTTCGTCTCCTCCGGCCAGCTCTGCCGCTTTCTTGGCACCCCGGATCGCCTCCTCCAGCTTATTCTGGTACATGTATGCCGTAGAAGTAATGATATAGTAGTAATATTCCGGATTCCTTCTCTCCCCCTCTGCAAGCAGCTCCTGGGCATCCAATCTGCGGATGTCCTCACTGATTTCCAGCGCCTTGGGGAGATCCCGGATATAAATCGATACATTCGCATACAAATACCAGATCTCAAACCTGTTTTTTGCTGAAACCTTTTGATTTTCAAACCGGATTCTGCGATCAATCCGCTCCAGTCCATGAACCGTCTGACGAAAATCCATGAACAACAGGCTGTTGCGCAGGATCCTGAGATCCTCCTGATAGTTGTTGTGTTCTGTACTTTCTTCGTTTTCCTCCTTCGGAACAGCATTTCCTATGTTGATCGCGCAGGAGCGCTCTCCCAGCTCCTCAATCAGCTCTGTCCACGCCGGTTCAATATACTCCGGCACGCGCTGCAGCTCATTCGTCCCCAGCAGAACCCCGATATTCTTGGTGTCCTCCGCCGAAAGCAATCTTTTCAACAGCCGAATCGTGGTATAACTGGCCAGCTGCACCCGGTTGATGACAATCACAAAAGGGCAATCCTTTGACAACGCAATGAGCATTTGCAGCACCGCATCCATCATACGGGTCTTTTCATAATCCGTTTCATTGTACAAAAGAGGCTCCACCCGCTCACATCTTCCTGTCTTAAAATACGAAGCAAATATGGGCCGCAACGGTTTGTACACATTGCACTTCTCCATGATTTCATCCAGGGAATCCGCATGATAATTCCGGAAAATATCCCTCATCATGCCCATAAAAGGTTCAAACGCCCCGGCAATTTCCTCTTTTCGGAACTCGTAGCCCACAAAACGTATGTGTGTATATGCCCTGCCTTCCTCCTCCAGCTTCAGATCTTCAATCGAAAGATCATTGCTATACTTTGCAAGAACCATATTGTGCGCCGAGTACCCCACCCTTTTGTATACCTGTGCCAGCATACTTTTGTAATATTTCTGTATCATGTCTACCTACCCCTTTATGCCAAGCCAAGATTAGTTTCAATTTAGGCATAATTCCCCATGCTTTATACATTGTACCATTTTTATAAACTTCTGTCATCCTTCTTTTTTAATTTTAAGAAATTTGCCATTTCAGAGGTAGGGAGCATTCGGCGTTCTACCAACAAACAGCTGCCAGCGCGATATCGTACTGGCAGCGTCCATTGGCAACTTACTGAATCACTATATTTTTATATTTATTCCTTGACCGCACCGGCAGAAACTCCTGCCACCAGAAACTTTGACAGGGAAAAATACAGGATAACGATCGGCACGGAAATAAACACCGAACCCGCGGCAAAACGGGAAAACTGTGTCTCGTCCAGGCTCGCCAGACCGACCGAGACCGTCCAAAGCTCCTTATTTTTGAGCAGAAGCTTCGGCAGAATAAAGTCGCTCCACGGCCATGCAAACTGGGTCAGAGCCGTATAGACGATCATCGGCTTTGCCAGCGGCAGGGTAATCTTGCGGAAAATCATTCCGTTCGTCGCCCCATCGATCCGCGCCGCCTCATAGATGGTGTTGGAGATCGTGTCAAAATATCCCTTCTGTACCAGATAGCCCATCGGCGCCCCGGCGGCATAAATTAAAATCAAGCTCCAAAGCTGGTTGATGAGGTTAAAGTTTACCATGATCAGGTACACCGCAGTCATTCCCATAAAGCTTGGGAACATACTCAGCACCAGCGCTGATTTCATCAACAACCTGCGGCTTTTAAATTGAAAGGTGCTGATGGTAAACGCCGTGAGAATAACCAATACGGTGCCGATCAGGCTGGAAAACACCGCCACAAACAGGGTATTGAGCAGCCAGTTCGGATAATTGTACATAGCCGTATCCCGGAAGAGCTTCACATAGCTTGCCATCGAAAAGCTCGACGGGAAAAATCCCTTGATGTCATAGATCGAGCCACTGCGGGAGAACGAAGACGCAATGATCCACAACACCGGAAAAAAGAAGATCACACACACTGCAATTAAAATCACATAAGTTATGACTGCATCCAGTATGGCTGCTTTGGAAACATGCTTTTTTTTCATCGGAAACTGTCCTCCTTCCTGTATGCATTACTTCTGACATATACGCTCAGGGAGATCACGGAGGTAATGATAAAGATTACCAGACTGACCGCCGCTCCGATTCCATAGTAATTGTTGTCAATTGACAGATTGTACAGCCAGTTGATCAAAAGATCCGTGTCGCTGGCAAGGAAATATCCATCGTTATACAAGCCGCCCCTCAGGAAATAAAACACGCCGAAATTGTTGAAGTTTCCGATAAAGCTGGTAATGATCACCGGCGTGGTGGAAAACACCACGAAGGGCAGGGTAATCTTTGTGAACTGCTTCCATCTTCCCGCTCCGTCTATGCTGGCCGCATCATACAGATCGGTGTTCATGTTGGACAAAATTCCCGTCGCCAACAGCATGGAGGTAGGCACGGAGCACCATGTGTTTACCAGAAGGCCGATCAGCTTTGCCTTGATTCCGGCATCGATATCCAGAAATCCGACTGCAGTTCCCCCATTCATGGTAATGTAGTAGTTAATGGGCCCGCCATAGGAAAACAGGAACTTAAAGCCCAGCAGGGTGATAAAGCCCGGTATCGCATAGGCCAGAATCGGAAAGGTACGCCAGAAGGTCTTTCCCTTCACACACTTCTTGTTCAGCAAAAGCGCCAGTCCCAATCCACCGAAATAGTTCAAAAAAGTGGCAAGCACCGCCCAGACAAGGTTCCACCCGAGGATTCGGAAAAAAGTCCCCTTGATCTCTGTCAACGTCAGGATCTTTCCGTAATTGTCCAGTCCCACCCAGTCTACCAGCGCAGGGGGCACGATATCTCCGCCATAGTTGGTAAATGAGATTAAGATCATAAAGACAATCGGCAGTACATTCAAGATGAGGACGCCGACAATCGGTACAAACAACGCCACCACATAAAATTTTCGATCCGTAAAGGTTCGAAAGGCCTTCCAAAAGGACGGCAGTTTTTTCCCCTGCGCAAGCGCCTCCTCCCCTTCCTTTACATCCCTGATATTCGCTGCATGAAGCAGTCCGTATGCAGCGATGATAAAAAATGCCAGAATTCCCCGCAGCATCATGAGGATGGAATCGTCTCCCTTCGTCCCAAGCCACGGATCTGCCGTCTCGGTTCCAAGCGTAAAGAACCCTATGATATCCGTAACTCCTGTCGTGACAAGATAGGTTACAAATGCCGCAAGACAGCCCAGATACAAAAGCCCCTTGATCCATTGCCCCTGCATGAGCTGACCGCTCCCCATGACCACCGAAGAAGCGTAGACTCTTATCTTTTTCATTCGTTCCATCTTCCTTTCTTAATCCGCCAAGGTATAAATCGCATCATAAATATTTTTGCTTACTCCATCCAGCGCCGTCTGCATATCTTCCACGGTTTTGTATTTTTCCGTCTCTCCGCTGTTTGCACGGAACGAATCCTTTGCCACATCGCCAAGCAGCGTCTGACTCGGTGTCCAGATCTGATCTACCTCCTTCACGGAGGGCATCAGATAGATCCTGTTTTCAGACAGGCTTTGAAAGATCAGCTCCGAGGTCTGATCCCCGCTCTCCGCACTGACATCAGAACGGGTCGGCGCAATCCCAAGCATTTCCTGACGCGTCTTTATCATATCATAGCTGGTGGCAAAGTTTACAAATTCGACGCAGGCATCCTTGTACTTGGTGTAGGAACTGATTCCATAGCCATTGACTCCGCCCATGACCACGGACTCCACCCAATCACCATCTGCCAGCTCGCTGCTGTCTCTGCTCAGGTCCCCATCAGCAGGCAAACGGACAGGCAGCTCCACCATCTTAAGATTTTCCTCCGCCTTTGCCTGCGCCTCCTCCTTGCTCATTCCACTGTCCTCGTATTGAAGTGCCAGTTTTTCCACAAAGAGCGTGTAGGTATCCGGTGTAGACACCGTGCAGAAATAGGTCCCGTCCGCCACCTTCTCATAGCGGGTGGACGTGATGGTATCGTCAATACAGCCTTCATTCATCAGACCTGCCATCTGGCGCAGCGCCATCAGACCGGTCGCCGCATTTCCCTTTCCAAACCCGATATCCTCCGTGTTCAGCGTACCATCCGCATTTTTTCCAAACACATAGCCGCCATAGGAGAAAATAAACTCTCCGTTTAAGTACAGGTTGTTAAAGGATGCCATGAATCCATACTGGCTGTCCTTGTTTGCGCTGGGGTCAGTATCCCTCAGATACTTGGAATAGGCATACAGATCATTCCAGTTTTCAAAGAAATCCGCCACCCCGTTTCCGTCATCATCCCATTCTGTTTCCCAGTTCTCCGGCATTTTGTCCGCCCGATAGAACAGCATGGGCTCCTGAATATTTACCGGTATGCCGCAGGTGTAGGATTCCCCATCGACCTGAAGCCGGAACGCATCCCACGCCTGCTCCGGGATATATTCCGCACACTCATAATCCTCCGGTGAAATCGGCAGAATGTGTTTATCCGATGCATAGGCCATCAGCTTGTCATTCGCCTGATAAATCACATCCGGACCGTAGCCGTAAGGTCCGTTTTCCGCAAGATTGGAATATTCATCCATGTTTGCATCTACCGCTACGATCCCTTCCTCCTTGTGTGCCTCATTAAACGCATTCAACAGCTCATCCAAATACCCCTTCGACTTCGCCGTATCATTTTCGAGGATCCTCAACGTAATGATTTCATCCGGATCCTTAGGTGTACTATCAGAATTGCCACACCCCGCAAGCATTCCCGCTATCATGCATACACATGCTGTAACCGCAAAATCCCTTCTAATTCTTCTC
Source organism: Lachnospiraceae bacterium (assembly GCA_017484135.1). Lineage (GTDB taxonomy): Bacteria > Bacillota > Clostridia > Lachnospirales > Lachnospiraceae > Roseburia_C. The sequence continues at coordinate 14,087 of JAFUTQ010000038.1, read as the reverse complement.
ATAGATCACTGCTCCTTCATTCACACATATACAAAAACTGTAAGCCTCCAACTCCATAAGGTCAACCCTATATGTTTCTTCCGTATTGTTAATCATAAGCCGGATGATACTTTTGTCCGTTCTGTTTTCCAGTACGAACACATCCTGCACCGCATAAATTTTTACCCTTCCCTCTGCGGTACGTTCCCTGAGGCGGAGCTCTGAAAGCTTTCGCAACAGGTAAAACATATCCGCGCATCCCCCGTCCTTTCCGGTTTTACTCCAATCCATGCACCTTCTGCAATCGGGATCAAAACCGCCGTAGGTCAGGATTTCTGTCCCGTAAAAAATACAGGGCACCCCGGGAAACAGATACAGCAGTCCCAGCGCAGCCTTCACCTTGAACCGGTTTTTGCCCACCTCCTTATAGATGCGATGGGTGTCATGACTGTCCAGAAGGTTTAACATCATCCGGTTGACTGTCCCCGTATTTCTCACAAGAATCTCATTTAACTTCCACGCGAACTGCTCTGCATTTTTTGTCCCCGTGGCAAAATAGTCTAAGCACGCCTTGGTGAAGGCATAATTCATGATACTGTCGTACTGGTCTCCCCTTAGATAATTAGCAGCATCATGCCAGTTTTCCCCGATGATCGCAGCATCGGGATTAAGTGCTTTAATCTCATCCCGGAACCTTCTCCAGAACGAATGGCTGATCTCATCGGACACATCCAGCCGCCATCCGTCAATCTCATATTCCCTTATATAATAGGTTCCGATATCAATCAAAAAGCGGCACACCTCCGGATTGGACGTGTTCAGTTTCGGCATATAGGTGCATGCGGCAAAGGTTTCATAGTTATCTCTATCCGCACTGATCCGGTCTCCTTTGATCACAAACCAGTCAAAGTATGCCGAATCCCTTCCTTTTTTCAAAACATCCTGAAATTCCTTCAGCTCCTCGCTGCAATGGTTGAACACTGCATCCAGTATCACGCGCATACCCTTTTCATGCGCCGTTTGAACTAGCTCCCTTAAATCCTCGTTGCTGCCGAACTGAGGATCCACCTGATAATAATCACTGATATCGTATTTATGATTGGAAATGGAGCGAAATACCGGAGTCATATAGATTGCATTGCAACCTACCCCCTTTATGTAATCCAGTTTTTCTATGATCCCTCTCAGATCGCCGCCCGCAAAGCTTTTGGGATTAGGAATCTCTCCCCACTTACAATTAATATAGGAAGTATCTTTTTTCTGATTTCCCATATAGAACCGATCCACAAAAATCTGATAGAATACTGCCTCGTCCAGCCAATTCACCCGTCTGTGAATATCTGCCCCGTTGATATAGGGATACTGGAAGGAATTGTAAAAGGCCAGTTCAAAGTCGTAGTCCTCTGTAATCCCATCCTCAGAAAAATAATAAAACTCTTTCCCATCCGGACTGACATAAAACACATATGCCAGCCTGGTATCCTCCAGTGTAAGCTTTACCTCAAAGAAATCATACAGCTCTCCGGTATAGCATTTCTCCATTTCCACCGCTTTATGCGATTCCCCGATCTCATATTTGTTCCCGTACAGTACCTGCGCACAACGGATATCCCCTTTTGCCGTTCGCAGTCTCAGCACGAGTTCACGCTCCGAAACCGGGTAGCAGTACGCGGAATCTACGATATGCAGGATTGCTTGCCTATTCATCCGCAGGATCTCCGTTGCGCACAATCGAAATCGTAGTCTGGGCAGCATTGTTCGGATCGGTGGTAAGTGTAATGGTATAATTTCCATCCATGATTACATTCACATTTGCGCTGCTGTCCGAGCCGCTTAAGCCTCCGCCATTTTCGAACTGTGTGTCGTCAATATCCGTAAAATAGCCATAGCCAAGCTGACCGTCCCATGCCCAGTCGTGGATCAGCTGGAACTGATCTCCCTCATAGAGATCTAACGTGATCGCAAATTCATTGGTGGCATTTCCGGTAGGTTGAAGTCTGGCTGCCTCCTTTACCTCATCCTCTACATCGCTTGCCCAGTTCGTGTCCGCGAGCACCTTACCGGTTCCGGTACCTACAATATACCAGCTCCTGGTATCCTCTGCAGCCTCCTCCGGCTTAAAGTTTCCATAAAGTGTGGTATCGGCATCAAAGGTGTCAGCTGCCGGATCCTTTGCGCTGCTCTCTAAAAATGTCGGTGTCTCATACCAGCCTTCAAACGCATATCCATCCTGATCCTCATACGCTTCATAGCCGGTGAGCTGCTCCCCTGCCGCTGCTGTAACCGTACCCAGCTGCTCGTCACCGTTCATAAATGTCACGGTAATCTCGCTCTTTTCTTCTGTGACTTCTCCGGTCTTTTCCTGCGTATCCGCAGTTTCCTGTGCCCCGCAGCCGCACAGCAGTGCCCCTGCCAAGGCACAGGCTGCCGCCATCGTTACAATTTTCTTGCTTTTTCTCTTCATCGTTTTCCTCCTTCTCTGCGCTGCAGATGTAGAAATCACCCTTCATGTAAAGCCATTACACAAATCCGGATTCATTTTACATTTCTCCCACAGCAATATTAACTTAAACGGTTAAGTAGATAATAGCACTTATGCGTTTAAGTGTCAATATTTTTGTTGACTATTTTATTCCTAATCTTTATCATAGTTTTTGTCACAGTAAATTGTTTCGGGATAGGGTAAAAATGGGAAAAAAAGTAACCGTAAAAGACGTTGCCAGGGAGGCCGGAGTCTCTGTAGCAACGGTATCTTATATTATGAATGACCGCACGGATCAAAAGATCAGTCCGGAGACCAAAAAAAAGGTTCTGCAGATTGCAAACCTTCTGAATTACCGGCCGAGTCATGCTGCCAAAAGTCTTGCAACCGGAAGAAACAATATCATCGGTATTGCCTATTTTCTCAAAGAGAACAGTCCCTCACGCAACCATGAGATCCTGCGCTTTTTTCATCTGCTCACCCGGCGCATAAACCGTCTGAACTATGATGTGATTTTCATGCCGCTTCGGGATTCGGGGGAAGAAATGACGGTAACCCGGAATATTGACGCCATCATTGCGATTGATCTCGACCACGCCACCTTCCGGAATCTGTCCGATAACTATCTGGTACCGGTCATTGCGGTGGACATGCAAGTCAATGACGGACTGTTTTATCAGATCTACACCGACTATCGGAAGCTTGTTGCGGATACTGTGGCGACAGTCGGACCGGAATGTTATCTTCTGATGGACGCATTTGCCAATGACAATCTCATGAAGGGAATCACGGATGCCGTACCGACCGGACACGTTCTTCTGTACACAGAGCTTACCCCCGAAAGCCTGTCGGCTTTCCGCGAGAAGGACTGCATCATCCTCGGAAGCTATCTTGCCACACTGGTACAGCCCTATCTGACACCGGAAAAGATGCATGTCATCAGTTCCGAAGAATCCAATCGATGGCTGTCGGATGCCGTATCCCTGATCCATACCGACATCTCAAAAAAAGCCAATCTGACCATCAACATTCTCATGAATGCGCTGGATCGCAACTTCGAGATTGAACATGATCTGCCTGTGGTGTAAACCGCGCAGGGTGCGCGTCGCTGTAGGCGGCACCTAACCTTTGCGCACCCCTGCGCATAAAAGAAGGGCATCACCTACACAATCAGATGATGCCCTTTCATACTATGTCGTCCATTGGACTTTTTGCTCCTTTTCTCTATCCTTTTATCAGTCCACCGATCCTTCCTCCTGAATACCGTTATCTTCCGGGTTCTCTCTGACTGAAACCATATCCGATGAATGGATCCCGCTGGTTCTCCGTCAACATCCTTCTTAGCTTAGCCCCGGGTTGTCATTCCGACTCCGAATCTCCGAACTGAGTGCTTTATTAAAAAATAAAGCGCGCTTATGTGTGCATTGGACCGTACCTTCCTTTCCGTTAGATTATGAGTTCTGAATACTTACTGTGGTGGAATCTCCCCCTTTTCTTTTGAACTCCTCTGTTCTTTTGATGATTTGATTATATCCTAATATTTTCCAACTGTCAAGCGTATTTTTAGAAAATTTTAAATTATTTTTTATTTAATTTGTATATTCTGTTTATATTTTATAAATTGTCTGAATTTTATATTTATTTCCTATATTTTATGATGCTTCGTTTGCGTTGATCTCAATCTGCACAGGGTTCTGCTTTCGCGTGTTCAGAATCGTCTGCCACAGAAGGTGTATCGTTTGAATCAATGCCCGTGTCGTCTGTACTGCGTAGGGTGCCAGCTGATCCATCTGAAAGCAGCGAATCGCCATCGGCGGAAGGTATACCAGATTGGTGCTTCGCACCTCAGATCCCGAGGTCTCCACATTTTCATAGGTAATCATGGCAAACTCCGTATTGTGAAAAATACAATGGTAATCCGTATAAATCTCATCCACCACCCATTTTCTGTCATCTGCCTCCACCACCGGCTTGTCTGCCTGCGGTTTATATTCCGTCGTCTGAAGCTCAATGTTCCATTTCAGGTGTCCCTTCTCTGTTTCCTGCCGCATCTGTTCCAACATACTCGTTAAGTTTTCTGCTGTCATTTTCTCTTTCTCCTAATCTTGTTTCGCAGTAATCGCTGTGAGCTATCCGCCCAAAACAGCTGGGAGCAGCCCGCCAATCAAAGCTCCGCTTCGGGAAATGGCAGACTGCTTTGCAACATTATGCTTTCTCCTGCTGCAACCCGACGGTCAGATAATCGGCCCAGCGCAGCATCTGATTTTGAAGCTGCATAAAGGTCTGGATATCCTGCTCGTAATTATTCGACACTCTCTGCCGGATCTGCTGCTCTGTGAGTTCCAGATACTCATTCCACAAATCTCTCAGGTAGAGGACATCAAATTCAGAGGTTTCATTTGCAAGCAAGCCAATGATCGCCTCTCCGTTTTGATACATCTGACGTTTCAATGCCTCTGCGTTTTCCATCTCCCCGGATCGCAGTGCCATCACAAGGCTTCCGGTCAGCTCTGCCTCTTTCATCAGCAGCTCCTGCAATGCACGTACCACACTCTGCGGATAATATTGTGCGAATACATTTCCGATGGCATCCACGCTCTGTACCATCTGCGCAGCCACTTCCTTCTGATCCGGCAGATCTCCGGCTGCACTGACCAAAAACATTCTGGTCCAGTACAGGTATGACAGCCATGCACGGCGCATATCATCCCTCAAATTGGTGTTTCCGGTCTCTCCGGGCTTTCTCTGATATTCCGGTCCCGGACAGATCTTTAACCGCATACCGATCTGAAGGTTATACGGATTCACTCTCGCGTTATCCATGATGATCGAGGCTACCGTCGTCTGATACTCTCTCGATAGTTTATACAGGGTATCTCCCTGCTGCACAATATGCTCGATTGGATTCTCACAATTCATGTGCGACCTCCATATTGCTATTCCTAACTAATATATGTCAATTCCGGCATTTTGTGCACAACAAGTTGACGGTTCCCCAGGCAAAAGCCGCACAGGATTTCACTCCCTCGCAATAAACAAAACCCCGAGCGTACCGGGACCGCAGTGGCTGGACACCACTCCTCCTGCCCGTGTTTCCAGCACCTCATCAAAAATCCCAAGACCTTCCAGATACTCCCTCACTGCCTCAACGGTTTGATCATCCGTACAGGTATGCGTGATAAAGACTCTCTGCGGACGAGCATTCTTCATCGCCTCCTCCAGATCCTTCGCATATGCGGTAACGACATTGATCATCTTTCCGCGATACTTTTTCTCCGGATGCATGACCCCATCTTTTACCTGAATCATCGGATGGAGCTTTAATGCACCTCCGGCTAAGGCTGCGAGTCCGCTGCACCTTCCGCCGCGATGCAGATACACCAATGTATCTACGACAAAGCTTGCCCGCACCAACGGTTTCAGCTCCTCCATACGGTCAGTGATCTCTTTTGCAGATTTACCCTCCCCCGCCATAATCGCGGCCTCTACAACAAGCAATCCGATCCCGGTGGACAAATTGGCAGAATCAATGACCGTAATCCGGTCAGAAGCATTTAACTCTTCTGCTGCAAGGCGCATTACATTGCCTGATGTGGACATTCCGGAAGCAATGGAAAAACACACCAGTTCATCTCCTGCCTCCACAAAAGGACGCATGAGCTCCATCGCACGCTCCTGTGAAGGTGCAGAGGTCTTCGGGGTTGTCTTGTGTTCGTCCGCCCATGCAAAGATCTCGCCCTGTGTGATATCCACTCCATCCTCATGCTCTTCCTCACCAAGCAAAATATGAAGCGGCAGTATGGTTACATGATAACGTTCCACCAGTTCCGGCGACAAATCACAGGTACTGTCTGATATTATTCTTACCATGTCTTTTCTCCTTTATCTCATTTGTTTTTCAAATCAATTGCACTGCAAGCCTTTTGCAGTTTACAATACCTCTATAGTAAATCATTATACAATATATTGCAAGAGCGGACAGCGTCAAACGATTCACGCCGTTTCATTCAATATATAAATCATATAATTCAGAAATGCCGCAAAAGTGATCCATAGAATATAAGGAATCATCAGATATGCTGCTGTCTTTGAGCATTTCGAAAACTGCCAGGTCGTAAGCAGGACAAGAACCCACAGCAACAGCAGCCATACAAATGCAAACAAATAGTTCCCCAGATTGAAAAAAATGAGTGACCAGAAGAAATTGACCACCAGCTGGGCTGCGTACAAAAGCATGGCACGCCGGATATCCTGTTTGGATGCATCCGAGGTCAGTACCAGATAGGATGCAAGCCCCATCAACAGATACAGTATGGTCCACACCACCGGAAACAGCCATCCCGGCGGTGAAAACGACGGCTGATTCAACCGGGAAAAAATTCTCATACTCTGACTGGTTAAGGCTCCTGCAACAGACCCCACCGCCACTGGTATTACAAGGCATAATAAAAGTGTGCTCTTTTCGTCCTGTTTCATAGTTTTCTCACCAAACTAAAAGCTCTTTTCTATACCTATGATTGAATTTCGCCGCTCAGAACCTCAAAAATTCCAAACCATTCCCATCAGACATAAAATTTTTTCTGCCGGGCATACTACGTATAACAAAAAAATAGTAGGAGGTCTGTATGGAACAAAACGATACAGTAAATTTATTACGGGAATGTGCAGCCGGTTCCGCCATGGCGGTGGAATCCATTGATGAGGTCATGGAAAAGGTTTGTGATGCAAAGCTTAAAGAAATTCTGGTGGAAAGCCGGGAGCATCATGAGAAGCTCGGCAATGAAATAGAAGAAGCGCTGGACAAGCATCACAGCGATGAAAAAGAGCCGGGTGCAATCGCCAAGAGCATGTCGTGGATAAAGACGAATGTGAAAATGTCTTTGGACAACAGCGATTCTACGGTAGCAGATCTGATCACCGATGGCTGCAATATGGGCATCAAATCCCTGCACCGGTTTCTCAATCAATATCCAAAGGCAGACGAACTGTCCAAGGCTCTGTGCGGTCGCCTGGCACAAATCGAAGAAAAGCTGGGCAAGGACATGCGGGCATACCTGTAAAGGTTCCCATCGTGAAACGCAACTCATCTAATGTATTGCGAAATATATTCCGAAGAACATTTTGGCAAGCTTAAAAGAGAAAACAGAACGGAACTGCTTATCTATCGCTCTGTTTCTTTTTTTTGCCAAAATACAGAAATCGGAGGAACTCATATGATCAAAACATATGGCTATGTACGGGTTTCCAGTACAGATCAGAACGAAAAAAGGCAGCTGGTGGAAATGGAGAAGGCAGGAGTAGAAAGCAACATGATTTTTATGGACAAGCAATCGGGTCAAGATTTTAACAGACCACAGTACCAGGAACTAAAAAAAAACTTCAAGAAGGGGATCTCGTTTATATTCTCAGTATTGACCGACTGGGAAGGAATTATGATGAAATTCAGAACCAGTGGAAAATTCTTACTAAAGAAATTGGTGTGGACATCTGTGTGATTGATATGCCGCTCTTAGACACCCGAAACGGAAAAGATTTGATGGGAACATTTATCGCAGACCTTGTGCTTCAGATACTGTCATTTGTTGCAGAGTCGGAACGAACAAATATTAAAAAGCGGCAGGAACAGGGAATCGCTGCGGCAAAGTCCAGAGGAGTAAAATTCGGAAGACCGGAAAAAAAAGTTCCCGATGATTTTTCTTCCATTGCCAGAAAGTGGGAAAAAGGAGAGCTTTCGATGGATGAGATCATTTCGCATTGTATGATGAGCAGAGCATCCTTTTATCGAAAATACAGCAAATGGAAAATTGCAAATAAATAACAAAGGAGATTTGGAGCAATTCAGCGAGCAAATTCTTCCGAAAGAGGTAACCGAAATCACCTCTCAAGCTTTGGAGGAATATATTGCCAAAAACCATACCCTTACATACGGTTGAGATATTTCTGTCCGAAATTTACAACCAACAGAAACATGCAAAAACCAATTATCAGAAACGGAATGCTTTAAGAGATGCCGCTGTCGCAGAGCTTTTATTTGCCACCGGCATGAGGATTTCCGAGCTGTGCGCACTTACCTGCAAGGATGTGAATTTATATGACGGAACCATTCTGATCTATGGCAAAGGGGATAAGGAACGCCGTATTCAAATCGGCAATGAAGCCGTCCTTGATATTTTAAAAAAATATCAAGCTGCGTTTGAGCACCAAATTCTCTCCTGCAATCACTTTTTTGCAAATCAATCCGGCAGGGCTTTGACTGATCAGGCAGTTCGAAGGATGATAAATAAATACACCTCTCTTGCTTCCATTGAACTGCACATTACACCGCATATGTTCCGTCACACCTTTGCAACAAGCCTTTTAGAGGCCGATGTTGACATACGATACATTCAGGAAATGCTGGGACATAGTTCCATCCATATTACTGAAATATATACCCATGTAGCAGTAGAAAACCAAAGAAACATTCTTGCCACAAAGCATCCGAGGAATCATTTTCATATCTGATTTAAGAGGGCACCCCGACAGCTTGGGGCTGTGAGGGTGCTCTGCTTCGGTATTATTGCTTCAAGTCGAGCAATATTTTTTGATTCTTAACAAATTATCATTGAAAAACAGTATTCTTTGTTTTATCATGCTCATGACAGTATTATTTCCGGAATGATTGAGCGTATCATGATTTTTAAAGGACAAAATAAACAATGCAGAAGAGACAGAGAGGTGGATATATGCCGAAAAAAAGTAAGTTTCGGAATTTCGTGATCATTGGAAACGGATTTGATCGATGGCAAAATTTACCGACCTCATATGAGGAATTTCGGAAATATTATTACAAGCATATTGATGAGATCGTACGCGATCTCGGATTTCAAACCTATGGTTCAAAAGATTCCAAGACGATTACTCCTGTGGAATTGGTATACGGAGATGCATTTCATCCTTCTTCTTTGAAAGATGAGTTCTTCTGGTCGTTTGAAACATCCATGGCATTGATTGATGATCAAAATTTGAATCTGTACTTTGGAAAAACGGATCAAGGGGTGTATCAGCTGCAGGAGACCGTTGAACAGGCAAGCATCATCTTACAAAAAGCCTTCAGCGACTGGGTTACATCCATCAAAATAGACACTTTGGATTCGGGATTCAAATTTGATGAGACCTGCTATTTTATCAATTTCAATTATACAGATACCTTGGAGAAGCGGTTTGGTGTAGATCAAACCGTGGACTATCATATACACGGAGAGGCAAGCGATCCGGAGACGCTTATTTTCGGACATGCAACACATCCTGAAATGGCTTTCCCGGAGCTGATGGAACAGAGGTTCATTCGCCGCGTCGGAGGAGGGAAAAGCAAACGACTTAGAGGACTATATCTGATTGAATCTGCCTTATATGATACAGATAAGCATGTGCAGGATAATATTGATGATTTGTGCGAGTTTATGACCCTTGACGGCGTGCACATCGAGGATATTGAAAATATCTATGTTCTTGGTCATTCATTTGGAGAACCGGATTTTGAATACTTTGATTTTCTCAGCAGAGTGACAAAAACCGGTTGTAATTATAACGAACTGTCCGCATTATGGCAGGCGCACCATATGGGGCTTGATCACATGACGGAGCACAGTTTGTTTGACATGATCCGATTAAACCTGTTATATGCGCAGCACCATCGGGAACGGGAATTGGGCATGGCGGACATTTCATTTCCGAAGCATGAAATGCTTGAAAAAGCTATTCTTGGAACAGAGAACCCATATACGGGAGAAACAGAAAAAAAAGCCAAAGAAGCGGTACATCAGCGTTTTATTCTTGAGCAGGCCAAACGAACAAAGGAAGTGTTGGAGGAATTAATCACCATTAAGGGGATATCGGAGATTTCGGAAAGCGCACAGTGTGCATCGGTGCTTCAGCTCGCAGATTATATCGATGGCGGGCATGAAAAAAGAACCGCCGATGCCAAGTGGCATATTTCATATTTCAGCGATAGTGATCAGCGACAGATCGAGTCCGTAATGAAGCGAATCGGCTGCGCAAACTATGCGCTATATCCGAGTATCGACGAGTGCATTGCAGATTTCAGAAGCTTCTAAATCAACACAGATTACCATTTTTGTCATCATATTTTAAAGAAAGCATCTTTTTCAGTATTGCTATATTTTGCTCTGTTTTTAGCGTCTGCTCATGCTTTTTTCCATATATATTTTTATAAATTACGAATGCCTGTTGATAGTATGCCAGAGCCTCTCCATAGTCTTTTTTTACATAGTATGCTCCACCTATCGCCTGAAGCGTATCTGCAACCCGTGGGTGTCTCTCCCCCAGGACCTCCATTCGAACATCCAGTACAATCTGATACCAATCCAGCGCTTTCTGCCAGCAGCCTCTCCTTGCCTCCAGCATTCCCAAGCTGTACATGGTATTCATAAGAGACAAAGCCTTCTCATCCATACAATCACGCTTTATCTGCAAAGCAAGCATCAGATACTTTTCAGCCTCAGTAAATTTCTCTTGATTGCTGTATATGATTCCTATGCTGTTATACAGTGTCGCAGAATCAAGATTCCCCATCCCATACTTGCTATCCTTAATATCCAATGCTTGAAAAAAGAACTCCAAAGCCCTCTGATTATCCCCTTGCCTGTCACATATAATTCCCATACTGCGATAGGCTTCCGCTTTCATATCATCATCCTTCGTACATTCACATATTTTTTGAAACGTTTCCATTGCCTCAGCCCCATTCTCTGCTTCCATATACGCTCTGGCAGAATGCAAATATATCTCCAGGTTCTCTTCAAAGGAAAACCCAAGTATCTCCTGTCGTATATCTATCGCACAACGATACCACCATGTTGCCTCCCTGTACTGTCCCTTTTGATAGCAAGCATTTCCAAGCCAATAATAGCTGTCCGCCGCAGGCAACGTCAGTGCGTCCTTCGATCCCTCAAAATACGTAGTTGCCCGGTAAAACCACACATAGGACTTATCATATTCTGTCTGCTCATAACACTCGTGCCCAAACTGATCCAGAATCTTTGTCAGCTTATCAAAAGGAAACGCACTCTTAAACTGTTTGTTTGATCCATGCTTTTCATATCTTTCCTTAATTTCTTGAAAAATGTTTTCCGCCTCTGAAGCTTGAACGGATTGTAGTTTTTCAATCAATTCGTCACAGCAGGATAACTCTCTGTCAATTTCTGAATCCGTTTCCATGATATTCTCTTCCTCTTCCATGTCAGGAGGGGTTTCCGCTTTAATCGTAATAATGACGCGTTCGTACAAATAACAGATTGCTCTATTCAGCCCCCATTCATTATCAATAAATTCCTCAAAAGAGTCATAATCCGAATAATAATTTTGATACAATATAAATTGTAAAAAAAACTCTCTCCATCTAACGGGAACCGCAAACTCCTGGGGCGGATTCGGAAGCGTTGATTCAAAATATTCCATAAGCTTCAACACCAAAAATGCCAGACTAACCGCCATAATCTTATGTGAGCCAATACGCCCCCTGGGTGCATGGGGACACAAATAATGAAAACCTTCATAATCTGCCAGAACCTCTTCACTCCAAATAGCGTAAAGCTGTTCACCCGGATGTGTATCCAGATACGAAAAAAATTTATCCACAAAAAATTTTGCCGGCGTTCCTTTTACTGCGCTAAGAAAAACCATACATTGATTCAACACATCTAGCTGCTGCTCAACACGACTGTCATACTTGTAATACATTTCAACATAATGAGAGATTTCGTGCCCTACAATAAACTGCAGGGCATCATTAAGAATATAGGAGGTCAATGTCATTTTGGGCAACTCCGGCGCCGTATCAGGCATCGCATAATATGACAGCTTCAGATAATTTAACGCATCCTTTACACAGCGTACTAAAGGATCGATATTCATCTCCCTCAAATCCTGAAAAGATATCATATTGTTTTTTGTCTCGTCATCTATCATAGTGTTGATTGTTTTCTCAAACTCTCCCATCATGCCGAGCATAACAAAAATACCATAAGAAATCTCTATTCTGTTTTGTCTTGAAAAGATTCGTTTCCTGCACTGTACAATTGGATAAGAATCATCAAGGAATACAATACGCGGTTGAATGATTCGCCCCTTTATTTCCAGCATATCTTCTGCATCCGGCAAAATAACTCTTTCCGAAAACTGACTTAAATAAAAAACAGCCAACCCTAAGTAAGGATCCATATTCCTTATCTTATTTAATGTTCTGTAATTTCCTTCGTCACTGTAATCAAATGCCATATTTTGTCCCTGCTTTTTTGTGTCCTAACCGTGATAGGCTTCAAAGAAATCCTGATAGGAAAAGGGCATAATATCATAATTTCTCCCCCGGCGTGCTGCCTGTCCCCGAAATCCGTTCTGTTTATCCTGTTCCGCAATATAAAGCTTCAAAAAAGGAACAAGCGGTTTTCCTGACTCCGCCTGATACATTGCCAACCCTGCACACTCATAGGAAATGTCAAAATCCATATTGATCCCGATTTTATTGTCCAGCAGCGCCGCCAGCGAAGATGAGCTTCCTGCCAATTGGATGGAGGCGGTTTCTTGATTAAATATCACAAGCGTTCCCTTTTTCACATAGGTAACCCCCGATACAACTGCAACGGACGTTTTATGCAGCTTCTCCAGATTGTCTCGAAAGGATACGGGCTCTGCGTTTATTTCATGTACATCCTGAAAGACTGCAAAAAAACCGCCCGCTTTTTTTGCCTTTATGCTGACAGTCCCACATGATTCAGACATGCTGATCGAAACATTATGTGACAGCGTAAGAGCGGTTCGTTTTTCTTTTTTCACTTCGATATTCTCAAGCTTTCCCGACATGACACTATGAAGATTTTTATTAATTTCCAAATGCTTATTGCTTATGCCCAAACAATCTTTCAACCACGGCAGAAAACCAAGTTCTACGTCTGCCCAGTTTCCTACCTGAATAGGACAATCCGGCTGCCAGTTTCCTATGTAACCGTAATTTTTTTCCAAAGAACTTAAATATTCCCTAATCATATTCTTTCCTTTCTATCCTCCAATAGCAGAATTTTCTGTAGTTAATACCGGTAATCATTCCTGGGGGGAGAGTAAACTTGAGTCTTGACTTTACAATCAATCTCGCTTATCTGTGGTTCCAGCATAGGAAGGATCGCTTCTAATTCCGTCTCCATACTTTTCCTTCTCTGTTTCCTGTTGCAAAGCAGTCTGTTCTATTGTTTGCTTTGCTGTTGAATTTTCCGACTCTGCTTTTTTCGAACTTCGGAATAGTGAAAAATGATGCCTCCCAGACAGTCATCCTTCTTAAATGTTACTATGACCAAACATCTGTACATTTTCTTCGGATTTGTTATTTCTGCGTGATTATCAATTTCTTGTACAGTTTTTCACGAATCAGCAAGTCCCTTCATAAAGAACAACTCAGGAAATACAAATTTGTGACACTTTTTTCATTTATGTTTTAAGGAAACGCTGATTAATTAACCGATATCATCGATAATCTGTTTTCCGACTATTTTTTAAAAATATATGGTAGCAATTCACCAGAAAGGTGTCTGATATTGCCACCTTACACCCTCGAAATCACCCTTTTTGATGGATG
>JAFUTQ010000002.1 GCA_017484135.1 Lachnospiraceae bacterium | reverse complement strand
TCTTCTGATGCATCTGATGTAATGTGATATCCGGATGATTTGAAACTCCGTTCTTCTATGACATTATTTGCGGAAGCTGCACCGGAGATAGAGGTTTTTCAGAAAGTGCTTGATAAGTTCTTTGATGGCAAGAAGGACGAAATGACGTTAAAGATTATTGGTGTGAAATAGAATTCATAATACATGCGAGGTGATATTCTATGCCTTTTTCGATTGTGAGAAATGATATAACGAAAATCTAATTTCATATATTCTAAATCTCCTTTATTTTCAATGGTTTTTCGGGTTTTGGGGACACACTCCGCACCAATTCCGCACCAATTTTTCGCAGCGCACCATTTTTAACTTGCCACATTGGTGTCCTGTTCGAACAGTTTGATGGCGTTGGTCAGGGATGTGTCGGTGACATGGACATAACGATCCATGGTTGTTTTAATGCTCGCATGACCGAGCAGCTTCTGCAAGACTTTCGGCATAACGCCCCGTTCAATCGCACGGGTAGCGTAGGTGTGTCTCAGAGCGTGCATACAGAACCGCTTGATTTTCGCCTCATCGCACAGCTTGTACAGATGGGTGTCATAGGAACTGTTTTTTGCAGGCTCTCCGGTACGGAAATTGATAAACACCAAATCTCGCATACAAAGGTACTCTGTCTGACCTGTCCGGCGATCCACATATTCCAGAATCTGAGATAACAGTTCTGATTCTTTGCGGGTGAAGCGTTCATCGTAGCACGATTTCAATACATCGTATGCCCGCTTCGTCAGCAGGATCGTGCGGTAGCTGGTCTTTGTCTTAGGAGGACCAGCACGCCAAATGCCTTCGCTGTGGCGATATTCCAAGGTCTTGTTGACAGTCAGTGTCCGCTTCTTCCAGTCAATCGCATCCCAAGTCAAGCCGATCATTTCCGAAGTGCGCAGTCCGGTCTCCAACAGCAATACATACTGTCTGTAGTTGTGAGAGCGTTTTGCGGTTTCCAGAAACAGCGTCTGTTCTTCCACAGTTAAGAACTTGATGTCATCCACAGCCCGGACGGGCTTCGTATAACGAACCCCGTCCATAGGATGTTTTGTAAGCATATCGTTCATGACTGCGGCTCGGAACATGGTTCCCATGGCAATATACGCCTGCCGAATGGTGGAGCCAGCATAAGTGGCTTCCATCCGATTCAGGACAATCTTGCAGTGCATGGGTTTGACATCACATAAGCGCATATTTCCGATAACAGGCTGGATGTTCTTTTGATACCGTTCCCGGTAATTTCGCCGGGTGTTGGGAGCCAGATCCGCAATCAGATTGGTGATCCAGAACTCAAACCAGGCATCCACCGTCATTTCGGAGGATGTGTTGCAAACATCGTGCTTATCTTCGTACTGCGCATCAGCCAGCCAGTTGCGAGCTTCCGGAAGTGTGTCAAAGTGCTTTTCCTTGCGGGAGCCGTCCTTTGCGGTATATCTTGCGGCGTACTTTCCGTCTTTTCTCTGGCAGATACCTTTGCCAATTTCTTTGCCTTTTAAGTTTTTGCCCATTTAATGAACTCCTTTCCTGAGTGCCGGAAACGAGAGTTCATCACGACACTCCATTCTATCATGAAAGTGCTTTTTTTTCAATAGATTTCGATGTTTTTGGTGCGCACCAATTTTGCCTGTTCTGTTCATCAAATCGCAACTCTCCCTTCGATAAATTCCTCAAAAGCCTTGCGTTTGACCAGTTTCTTTGTACCTACATACAATACAAAGGGACAGTTGGGTTGTTTCAGCATCTCGTCAATCTTGTTGATTCCGATATTGCTGTATTCAGCCGCTTCCCGAATGGAAAGCAGCATTTTACGGTCGATAGGCAGGATCGTTGCCTGCTGGTTCTGATTCATCATAGGCACAAATAATTCCTTTCTTATATTTCCATATCCCGTCCGTGCTTGCGGGCAGGAGCCTTGTGTTCACGAGTTTCCTTTCCTCTGGCGAGGATGGCAGAAAGAAAAGCCCTGACCCGTTCTGCTGCGATTTCCAACGCATCCAGATAGGGCTGGGCTTTTTCTTTCAGTTCTTTATATTTTTCGTTCAGTTCGTCATGCCGCTGTTTCCAGATGGAAGCGGATTTTACAGCGGAAGCCAATTTTTCTTTCAGGCGTTCATTCTCAGCATTGAAGATAATTCCGTTTGTGGCGTATCGTTTCAGGGTATCGCACTGGTCTGCTGTGAGGGTGACATTTCCGGTGAAGGAATTTTTCTTACCCATCGCTTCAATATCCTGCACGGTCACTGCCACCGTCTTCGCAGTCTTGGTTTCCTTTTGCAGAGCTTTCAGCTTCTTTTCCTGTTTCTCCACAGCAGATTGGGTATCCGCCAATGCCTGTTCCGCTTGGTCTGCCCGTGCCGTCACAGCTTCCAGACGCTGGGTTTCGGCTTGCACCTTAAACTGAGTAACGGTCAGATGTTCCTCGGTGCTGCCACGCTCTCCACGCTCCACATCGGTATATCCGGCAGCTTGCATGAAATTGAAAAAGTCATCCTGCAACACACTGTAGGACGACTTCAAAATCTTTTTTCCTTTTGTGTTCAACATGGGATTGCCGTTCCCGTCAAGAACAGGTTTGGATTCCCATTTCTTACTGCGGCTGACCTGCATGATCGTTTCCTTGACTGTTCCCCGGAGGGCTTCGTCCTTGCACCGCTTCGACCAGAGAATCTGTTTTTCCACCACCGGGATATAGACCACATGAAGGTGGTAGTGGTACACATCCTCGCCAAGAGCTTCCGACATTGCCCGGTTGCGCTCATCGGCGTGCATGACAGCAGAGAGAATATACTGCTCACCGCCTACAACCTCCACGGCGGCTTTATAGGCATCAGCGTAGAACTGTTTGGCAAATACATAGCCGCCGTGATTATAGAAGTAAGCGGAGTTCACATCGAATACCAGCTCACCGTATTTCACGGCATCCGCTTTCAGACCTCTGGTGGAGATCACCTTGTCCTGTTCCATCTGCGTAAACATTTCTTCATATCCGGCTGTCGGTTCTTTGAAATGAATGTTCAGAGAAGAACGCTCCGGCACGATGTCCTGATTGCTGTAACTGTCTTTTTCCCGTTCATTGTGTTCCTGCACCTTTGCCAGATCATCGGCAGTTTCAATGTC
>JAFUTQ010000037.1 GCA_017484135.1 Lachnospiraceae bacterium | reverse complement strand
GGTAAGTGTAGAACTGCGCTGACCAGCCCCTTGAGTGCGGTCTGGTCGGTCTGCAGGACAGCGCGGAACATGTAGTCATTGAGATAATTGTAATCAATTGTCCCTGTGGCCTCTTTTAGGGTTTGCCGGAAATCGGTGTGAATGTTTTTTTTCGACATAGATTGTCCTCCTTGTGGTTTGATAAAAGAGAAAAAAGTTTTGACATACTTGGAAAAAGCGGCGAATTGCCAATGAATTTAGACCAAGATGAAACTGAAACCAGTGTAACACAGGAGGAAGGACCTTGACAAATGAAATTCTGTTAATCTTTCTTAAATTTTTGTTAAAAATTTTAGCGCCTGCGCGAAGCGCATTCCGAAATGGCTTTCGACAATATGGCAGCTACCGCGTCAACGCGGACAGGAAATGGACTCGATATTTCATCGCGCCTCATAAAAATCCTTCAGATAGCTCACGCGTGCCGACATATTCTGCATCATGGCATCCAGCAGGGTAATGGCGGCCATGGATTCTACCACAACCACTGCCCGGGGAACAATGATCGGGTCATGTCGGCCCTTGATGTTGACATTGATCGGTTCGCCGTTTTTGTTTACGGTCTGCTGGGTGGAGGCAATGGAGGGCGTAGGCTTGAAGGCGGCGCGAAAGACAATCGGACTGCCGTCGCTCATTCCTCCAAGGATGCCGCCCGCATGATTGGTTGCCTTGACCGATTGGTTTTTTTCACTTCGGACAAATGCGTCGTTGTTCGTGGTTCCTCTTGCCTGCGCAACCTCAAATCCGTCTCCGATTTCAAAGCCCTTTACCGCACCGATGGAAAAGATGGCTTTTGCCAGATTGGCGTTCAGCTTTTCAAAAACAGGATCTCCGATTCCGGCAGGGACGCCTGTGATGACACATTCCACGATTCCGCCTGCAGAGTCCTTTTCCGCCTTGCAGCGTTCCAGATAGCTTTCGGCCTTTGCCGCAGCCACAGCATCCGGCATGTACAGCGGATTTTTCATGATCTCCTCCGCGTCAAAGCGTGTCATGTCGATGCTTACCGGACCAATTGCTTTGCTGTAGGTCAGAATGTGAATGTTTAACTCCGACAGGATTTTTGCCGCAATGGCACCGGCAGCCACACGACCGATGGTCTCTCTGCCGGAGGAGCGCCCGCCGCCCCGGTAATCCCGGAAACCGTATTTGGCATCAAAGGTGTAATCCGCATGTCCCGGGCGATAGTAAGAGGCAATCTCGCTGTAATCCCTGGAGTGGTGATCTTCGTTTGCCACCATCAGTGAGATTGGTGTGCCGGTTGTCTTTCCTTCAAAGACACCGGATAAGATATGTACCTGATCGGTCTCCTTGCGCTGGGTAGAAAAAGCGGACTGCCCCGGTCTGCGCCGATCCAGAAACTTCTGGATGTCCTGTTCGCAGAGGGAAAGTCCTGCCGGACAGCCGTCTACGACAACCCCTACTCCTTCTCCGTGGGATTCTCCCCAGGTAGTCAGCTTAAATATATTTCCAATCGTTGAGCCTGCCATATGTCTCCTCCTGAATTTTGCTTTTGATGCTGCGCAGCACCGCTCAAAAATGCGTTGCATTTTCTAAATACATACGTTCATTATACGAAAAAGGCGGCGGGGTGTAAAGGGCTGGTGTAAAATTTTAAGTTGAATTTTATGGCATTTTTGCATATAATAAATATAATAAAACAGTGCGTCAAGAAAGGGGAACGGTATATATGGCGAATATTTTACCAGTATCTGATTTGAGAAATTATAATGAAGTTTTAAAGAATTGCCGGACAGGAGAACCGGTATTTTTGACGAAAAATGGCAGAGGGCGTTTTGTAGTGCTTGCGATAGAAGATTATGAGCGTGATCGTGCAGAGAAAAAGCTATTAATGAAGCTGCAGGAGGCAGAGGAAGCAGTCAAAGACGGCGAAGGCTGGCTTGGCTTGGACGAATTAAAAAAACTTCTGGGGGAGTAAGCTATGCTGAAATTACGGATTAACCCATTAGTAGCAACGGATTTGAAAGAAATTCGTGATTATATTGCTGAGGATAATATAGAATGTGCTGCAAAGACGATCAAAGAAATTTGTGGCAAATTTGAGAATATTCAAATGTTTCCGGGAATAGGTGCAGATATCTCCAAAAGAGTCAGTTTTCGAACAGATTACAAGTATGCAGTGTGGGAAAACTATGTGATCATATATAAAGTGGGAGAAGAATATGTAGAGATTTACCGGGTGATAAATCGGTATCGAGACATTACAAAATTATTTGATTAGTCATAAGAAAAGGAAACGATTATGTACGAAGTGCTGAAACAGGAAGGACAGGCAAAGCGCGGAGTTTTGCATACCGTCCATGGGGACATCCAGACGCCGGTATTTATGAATGTGGGGACGGTGGCTGCCATCAAGGGCGCAGTTTCTACGGAGGATTTGGAGCGAATCGGAACGCAGGTGGAGTTGTCGAATACCTATCACCTGCATGTGCGTCCGGGAGACCGGCTGATCCGGGAACTGGGAGGACTTCATCGGTTTATGTCCTGGGACAAGCCCATTCTTACCGATTCCGGCGGATTTCAGGTGTTTTCACTGGCAGGGCTGCGCAGGATCAAGGAAGAGGGCGTGTATTTTCAATCGCACATTGATGGGGCAAAGATCTTCATGGGACCGGAGGAGAGTATGCAGATTCAGTCGAATCTCGGCTCCACCATCGCGATGGCTTTTGACGAGTGCCCGAGCAGCGTGGCAGAGCGCTCTTATGTAGAAGCTTCCGTAGCGAGAACCACACGCTGGCTGGAACGCTGCAAAAAAGAGATGCAGCGTCTGAACAGTCTTGAGGATACCATCAATCGAAACCAGCTGCTGTTTGGAATCAATCAGGGGGCGATTTTTCCGGATATCCGCATCGATCACGCGAAGCGCATCCGCGAGCTGGATTTAGACGGCTATGCCATCGGAGGATTGGCGGTGGGGGAAACCCATGAACAGATGTATGACATGCTTGAGCAGACGGTGCCCTATCTGCCGAAGGACAAGCCTACCTACCTCATGGGAGTGGGAACTCCGGCGAATATTTTAGAGGCAGTGGAGCGCGGGGTGGACTTTTTTGACTGCGTATACCCTTCCAGAAACGGCAGACACGGGCATGTCTACACCAATCATGGAAAGCTGAATCTGTTTAACAGGCAGTACGAAAAGGACACCCGGCCAATCGAGGAGGGCTGCGGTTGCCCGACCTGCCAAAGATACAGCAGAGCCTATGTGCGGCATCTTTTGAAGGCCAAGGAGATGCTCGGAATGCGTCTTTGTGTTCTGCATAATCTGTATTTTTACAATACGATGATGAAGGAAATCCGGGATGCGCTTGATGCCGGGAGCTTTCATTCCTACAAAAAGGAGAAGCTATTGCAATTCAATGCGTTGCAATAAAATGTTGTCAGTTACTGTTCGGTGGTTGACCATCGGACGCTGCCAACCACAAAAGAAAAGACTTGCCCAACACCGGGTTTTTGTGTAAAATATCATCTGTAGTGTCAGATGAAAATCAGGAGGAGAAGAATATGTCTGTTTTATTAACCGATGCCGCTACCGCGGGCTCTACAGCCGGAACATGGGGCGGAATGCTGATCTGGG
>JAFUTQ010000036.1 GCA_017484135.1 Lachnospiraceae bacterium | reverse complement strand
CTGGCACAGTCATTTGTACTGTGATCTATTTGCTGACCTCTAATTTATGAATTTTTCGAGCTTCAATGCCAAACGGGCACTGTCAATGGGGCAAAATAACATGCCTCAAATATTTGAGGTAAGGTTCACGGATTCAGGTTTCAATATAAAAACCGGTAAATGACAGCTTACTCATATGGTCACTCCTTATTTTCCTACCCCCGCAGAGCAATCACCGGTCCGCCCTTCTTCTCCACATATTCCTTAGTCACCGTGACCTTCCCGATATTGTCATCCTTGGGAATTTCATACATAATGTCGAGCATGAAATCCTCTATAATAGAACGCAGAGCTCTGGCACCTACCTTCTTCTCCTTTGCCTGTCTGGCAATTTCCCAGAGCGCATCCTCCTCAAACTCCAGATCCACCTCATCGTAGGACAAGAGCTTCTGATACTGCTTTACGATGGCATTTTTCGGCTCCTTTAGAATGCGCACCAGCATCTCCTCGTTCAAAGGCTCCAGCGTGAACAGAATCGGCAATCGTCCCAAAAATTCCGGTATCATGCCAAACTTTCTGACATCCTCCACCAGCACCTCGGAAAGCAGATTTTCCTGCCCGTCGTACTTGTCCTTCAGATCCGCTTTGAAGCCGATGGAGGATGCTTTATTCAACCGCTCCTTGATGATTTCCTCCAGATCGGGGAACGCGCCGCCACAGATAAATAAAATATTTTTGGTGTTGACCATCGTCATGGGCACCATGGCATTTTTGCTGCTGGCTCCCACCGGCACCTCAATTTCTGCCCCTTCCAAAAGCTTGAGCATCCCCTGCTGTACGGACTCTCCGCTCACATCCCGCTGGTTGGTATTTCTTTTCTTTGCAATCTTGTCAATCTCATCGATGAAGATAATTCCGTGCTCCGCCCGCTCCACATCATTGTCTGCGGCAGCCAGAAGCTTGCTTACCACGCTCTCGATATCATCACCGATATAGCCCGCCTCGGTCAGTGAGGTGGCATCCGTGATGGCAAGCGGCACATCCAAAAGACGCGCCAGGGTCTTTACCAGATACGTCTTTCCGCAGCCGGTAGGTCCGATCATGAGCATATTGGATTTTTCGATTTCAATATCGTCATTTGTATCGGACATCACACGTTTATAGTGATTGTAGACCGCAACAGAGACCACCTTTTTGGCATGATCCTGTCCCACAATATAATCATCCAGACTGGCCTTGATCTTGTGGGGTGCCGGAATGTTCTTGATATCCAGAACCGGCTCAACCTTTTTCTCTTCCTTGGGCTTCTTCTTTTTCAGCTTCTGATTCTGCGGTACAAATCCCGGGAATTCAGCCAGATTGATCATGCTGATATTCGGGAACTGCCCGGGATTTACCATATCCCCCATATTAAAACCGGCACTGTTCATGGTATCAAAGGTACGCTGCATACAGTCCTGGCAGATATATATATTGCTCGGAATCTTGATCAGCTTGCCCGCCACACTCTCCGGTCTGCGGCAGATATAACAGATCTGGTCTATTTCATTTTGCATCTCGGCTTCCTCCGCCGGACTTTTCGGTGCTTTCACTTCATCTGTTTCCGTTCCCGGAACCTCTCTGTAATCTTCGTTATCTAACATGTTCGCTCCTATCTCAATCTGACACAGCCATTGCAGACGATTGTATCTACAAGAGTTCTTTTAATATTTTATTTACCAGACCGGGGTTTGCTTTCCCTCCGGTCGCCTTCATGGTCTGACCTACCAAAAATCCCATTGCCTTTTGTTTGCCGCTGTGGTAATCCTCCACGGACTGCGGATTTTCCTTTATGATCTGCTCGATGGTCGCCCGCAGCTCGCCCTCGTCGCTGACCGTCTTAAGACCGTGCTCCTCCACGTAGGCATCCGGGTCAATATTTTCCGCAAAAATCAGCTCGAACACTTCCTTTGCCACTGTCCCGTTGATGGTGCCCGCCTCCGTCAGCTCAATCAACTTCGCCAGATTTTCCGGGGAAAACGAAAGATCCTCAGGATCCATATTTTTCTCCTTCAAAAGGCGCATGGTCTCTCCCATCAGCCAGTTGGACACCTTCTTGGGCTTGCCGCAGATTTCCGTGGTTGCCTCAAATACATCTGCAAGCTTCTTTGCCGAGGTAAGAATCCCGGCATCATAGGCCGGCAATCCAAACTCCGCCTGGTACCGCTCCAGCTTCTGCGGCTGCAGCTCCGGCTGCTTTGCGCGAATGCTCTCCAGCCACTCATCGCTGATGACGATGGGAACCAGATCCGGCTCCGGGAAATAGCGGTAATCCTGCGCGTCCTCTTTCGAGCGCATCGCGTAGGAATACCCCTGCTCGTCGTTCCATCTTCTTGTCTCCTGTACCACCTTTTCGCCGGACTCGATCAGATCGATCTGGCGGGCAGTCTCGTTCTCAATGGCACGGGCAATTGCCTTAAAGGAACCGATATTTTTCATCTCGGTACGCGTCCCATATTCGGCAGCCCCCACCTCACGCACAGACAGATTGACGTCGGCACGCATGGAGCCCTCCTGCATCTTGCAGTCGGAAGCCCCCAGATACTGTATGAGCATCCGAAGCTTCTCCAGATAAGCGATCACTTCCTCTGCGGAGCGCATATCCGGCTCTGACACAATCTCGATCAACGGCACACCGGAGCGGTTGTAGTCCACCAAAGACACGTCCTCCCAGTCGTCATGCACCAGCTTTCCGGCATCCTCCTCCATGTGAATTTCATGAATTCCGATGGTCTTTTTGCCGCCATCCTTTGTCTCAATCTCGATGCCGCCCTCATAGCAGATGGGCAGATACAGCTGGGAAATCTGATAGTTCTGCGGATTGTCCGGATAAAAATAGTTTTTCCGGTCAAACTTGCAATATTGATGAATCTTACAATTGGCAGCCAGTCCCACCGCCAGCGCATATTCCACCACCTGTTTATTCAGTACCGGAAGCGAACCCGGCATACCGGTACAGACCGGACAGGTATGGCTGTTTGGCTTCCCGCCGAATTCCGTAGAGCAGGCACAGAAGATTTTTGTTTTTGTCGCTAATTCCACATGTACTTCCAGACCGATGACCGTCTCATACTGTTTTCCCATAATCTTCTCTCCTTTCTACTCTGCTAAAGGACATTTTGCGAAATGTCCCGTCTGTTCGTATGCATAAGCCGCCCGGATAATGTTTTTCTCCTGAAAACAATCGCCGATCAGCTGCAGTCCGATGGGCAGTCCCTTGCTGTCCTGTCCACAGGGAACGCAGATACTCGGCAGTCCCGCCAGATTGACGGAAATGGTATAGATATCTCCCAGATACATTTTGATCGGATCGCTTAAGGATGCGCCCAGCTTCGGCGCGGTAGTGGGCGCTGCCGGTCCGAGGATCACATCATAGCTTGCAAAGGCTTTGTTAAATTCCTCTTTGATCAGTGCCTTGGTGCGGAGCGCCTTCAGATAATAGGCATCATAATACCCGGAGCTTAACACAAAGGAGCCCAGCATGATGCGCCGCTTCACCTCGGCACCAAAGCCTTCGGAGCGGGATTTTTTGTACATATTGTGAAGCCCCTCGTAGCTTTCGGTGCGGTAGCCGTATGCCACGCCGTCAAAGCGCTCCAGATTGGAGCTGGCCTCTGCCGCCGCAATGACATAATAGGCCGGAATCGCATAATCCACCAGTCCCAGCTCAAATTCCTCCACAACGGCACCCTTTTCCTCCAGCGTCTTTGCCGCCGCAAGCACCGCCTCCTTGACCTCGGGATCAAGCCCCTGCCCGAAGTAATCCCTCGGAATCCCGATTTTTAATCCCTTCACATCATCCACAAGCGCAGACGTGAAATCCAGATCCTCACGGGCAATGGAGGTGGAATCCTTTTTGTCATGAGAGGCAATGACCTCCATGATCGTGGCGCAGTCCGTCACAGTTTTGCAGAGGGGTCCGATCTGATCCAGAGAAGATCCATAGGCCACCAGTCCATAGCGGGAAACCGTGCCATAGGTAGGTTTCATGTCCACCACACCGCAATAGGAGGCGGGCTGGCGAATGGAACCGCCGGTATCCGAGCCCAATGCAAAAAAACATTCCTGTGCTGCCACCGCTGCTGCGGAGCCACCCGAGGAACCGCCGGGAACATGCTGTGTATTCCATGGATTTTTGGTCTCTCCATAGTAAGAGGTCTCTGTGGTAGAGCCCATGGCAAATTCATCCATATTGGTCTTTCCGATGATGACCGCCCCTGCCTGTTCCAGATTGAGAACTGCCTCAGAGGTAAAGGTGGGCACAAAGTTGTATAAAATTTTCGAGGAGCATGTGGTCAGCATTCCCTTTGTACACATGTTGTCCTTGATAGCCACCGGAACACCGGCAAGGGGTCCGGTCAACTCGCCGCTCTCTATTTTTTTCTGAACCTCTGCTGCCGCATGCAGGGCCGCCTCTTTGTCAAAGGTCACATAACAGTTCAGGCTCTCCTCGTGTTTTTCGATCTGTTCGATCACCGCCTGCATCGCCTCCACCGCTGTGGTCTCGCCGGCACGAATCTTCGCGGAAAGCTCTACTGCTGTCAGCTCTAAAATTCCCATCGTTCCCCTCCTTATTGATCTACCGTCTTTGGCACCACATAAGCGCTGTCCCTGCTCTCCGGTGCGTTTGCAAGAGCATCCTCACTTCCATCCGGGTTTTCCACCACATCCTCCCGAAACACATTGTTGACGGGAAAAACATGGGACATCGGCTCCACTCCGGTGGTATCCAGCTCATTTAATTTATCAATGTAATCCAGCATGCTTGCCATATCCTTCTTGGCAGCTTCCTTTTCCTCCTGCGAGAGCTCCAGCTTTGCAAGAATCCCTACATAATCGATTGTCTCATCACGAATCACATTTGCCATATTCCATCCACCTTCCTGCGCACGATCAGTCTCTTACCTTGATGTGCACTTCTCGCAGCTGCTGTTCACTCACCTCATTCGGAGCACCGCACATCAGATCCTGCGCATTTCCGTTCATGGGATAAGCGATTACCTCGCGGATATTCTCCTCATTGCGCAAAAGCATGATCATACGATCCACACCCGGCGCCATTCCCGCATGAGGCGGTGCGCCAAACTGGAAGGCATGATACAGAGCACCGAATTTATTCTTCAGTACCTCCTCATCATAGCCCGCGATTTCAAACGCCTTTACCATGATTTTCAGATCATGGTTTCGAACCGCACCGGAGGATAACTCCACGCCGTTGCACACGATATCATACTGATAGGCCAGAATATCCAGCGGATCCTTTGTCTCCAATGCCTCCAGACCGCCCTGCGGCATAGAGAACGGATTGTGGGTAAAACCGATCTTCTTTGTCTCCGGATCCTTCTCAAACATGGGGAAATCATTCACATAGCAGAAACGGTATGCATGCTTCTCAATGAGATCCAATTTTTCTCCCAGCTCGGTTCGAATCATGCCGGCATAATAAGCCGCCCGCTCTTCCTTGTCTGCCATAAAGAAAATCGTGTCTCCAACGGAAAGTCCGGCCAGTGTGCGGAACTCTTCCTTGCTGTCCTCCGGAATAAATTTATCAATGGGCCCCTTATAGCTGCCATCCTCCAGCACCTCCAGATAGCCTAAGCCTCCCATGCCGATTCCGGTCGCAAATTTTAACAGCTTTTCATGGAAGCCCTTTGACATATCTGCGTGGACTTTGATCGCGCGTACCGTCTTTCCGATAAAGGGCTTAAAGGTACATTTCTGGAAAAACTCCGTCACATCGATAATGCGAAGGGGGTTTCTCAGATCCGGCTTATCGGTGCCGAATTCCAGCATCGCCTGCTTGTAGCTGAGAACCGGATAGGGAGCCTGTGTGACTTCATACCCCTCCGGTGCAAATTTCTCAAAGGTGGCGGAAAGCACTTCCTCGCCTGCCGCAAACACATCCTCCTGCGTGGCAAAGCTCATCTCAAAATCCAGCTGATAAAATTCTCCCGGAGAGCGGTCTGCTCTTGCGTCCTCATCCCGAAAGCACGGCGCGATCTGGAAATATTTGTCAAAGCCGGATACCATCAACAGCTGCTTATACTGCTGCGGTGCCTGGGGCAGCGCATAAAATTTTCCTTTGAACTTTCTGGAGGGAACAATATAATCTCTGGCTCCCTCCGGCGATGACGCGCACAGAATCGGTGTCTGAATCTCCAAAAATCCCATCTCTGTCATCTTTTGTCTTAAAAATGCGATGACCTGAGAACGGAAAATGATATTATCCTTTACCTTTTGATTGCGCAGATCCAGATAGCGGTATTTTAAGCGCACATCCTCCCGCACCTCGCGGCTGGTCATGATCTCAAACGGAAGCGTATCATATACTTCCCCCACGATGTCAATCTCATGCGCCTCCAATTCAATCGTGCCCGACGGAATCTTGGGATTGTAGGTCTCCTCATCCCGCTTTTCGATCAGCCCTTTGATGATAATGGCCTGCTCCTTTTTGATTCCCTCCAACAGCTTGCTGTCACGGAGCACCACCTGCAGCACTCCGTACATATCCCGCAGATCCACAAAGGACACCCCTCCATGATCCCGGATATTTTCTACCCAGCCCGCTACCTTGAGCTCTTTTCCTATGTCAGCCTCGCTCACATGATCTAAGGTCACGTCTCTATAAATGTTGCTCATTTTATTCTCTCCTCTATATTTTATTTTTGTTTTACCACTTTGCCTTACGCGCCCCTGCGCATAAAAAACGCCCGAAATACGAAACACCGTATCCCGGGGCGAACAATCTCTTATCCGCGGTACCACCCGCTTTGAAAAATGAATCCCTTCACTCTCCATCTCTCGTGCGTAACGCGCACCCGCGTACCGACCTACTTAAGTTCAATCGGTCTGCTCCAGAGTGTTCCCTTTGTCTCCTCTTTCCGGCTGCGCTCTCAGTCAACGACGCCGCCTTCCTGTTGATGTCTGAAAACAAGAGTCTCTTTCCCTGCATTTACCTATTCCACTGATTCCTGTTATAACATAAAGAAATCGTTTTTGCAATCCTATTTTTTCAATATATCCACTACATGAGCACCGGCTCCCATCAACTCGGGACGCTCACACACCGCAAGCTGATATTTTACGAACCATTCAAACTCTTCCTCGGTCAGACGGTTCAAAAACGGTCTCATATAGTTCGCCGCTCCATCCGAGGAGTACAGCTTCTCCCGCTTCAGTCCTGTTTCCCTTTGCAGTCGGTCGATCTCCTCGATGCGCACATAATCATACAGATCCTCCGAACGCGCATGTACCTTAAAATCATGATCCAATTGCCCGTTTTCCATACATTCTATGATATGCCGCTCCTTGAAGGCATATGTGAGCACCGCATAATCATGCATACAATATGCCGCCATGATGATACCGCCGCTTTTGGTTACCCGTTTTGCCTCCTCCAAAGCAGTCCGTTTTTCTTCGTGACTTTTCAGATGATACATGGGGCCAAACAGAATCGTGAGGTCGTAATAGTCATCCCGGCACTTCTTTAGGTGCAGCGCATTACCCTTGTATGCAATGACCCTGCTGCCCTTTTGCCAGAGCCTTCCCAGATTGTGCTGTACCGGCTCAACCGCGGTCACCTCATAGCCTTCCTCCGACAAGGGAATCGCATAACGCCCCGTTCCCGCTCCCACGTCCAGAATGCGCACCTGCTCCGGCGACACATCCTTCGGGAGATACTCATGAATATACTTCATGGATACCTGATATTCTACCCTCCCATGCCGCGAATTCAGCCGCTTGTCCTCATTAAATTTGTTGTAATAGCTTTCCAGTTGATTCATTTTCCGATTTATCCTTTACATCACCCGTTCCTCTTTATCATCTTATACTG
This sequence comes from Lachnospiraceae bacterium, assembly GCA_017484135.1. Taxonomy (GTDB): domain Bacteria; phylum Bacillota; class Clostridia; order Lachnospirales; family Lachnospiraceae; genus Roseburia_C. The sequence continues at coordinate 7,291 of JAFUTQ010000036.1, read as the reverse complement.
TTTTCGCTGTAATTTCAACGATAGCTGCTCTTTCTTTGCACCAAGATTACAAATTTGGCGCTTCACTCCTTCGACAGCAGCTTCAGCCCTACAATCCCAAGAACAATCAGCAAGATACAAATGATTTGCGGTACAGACAACTTCTCGTGAAACAGAAGCACACCAAGGACAGATGTCCCTATGATGCCAAATCCCGTCCACATCGCATAAGCCGTCCCCAACGGCAGGTGCTTGAGTGCCAGTGACAAAAACACTGCACTCGCGATATATCCGATCACCGTAATAATTGTCGGAACAACCACGGTAAAACCGTCAGAATACTTCATCGCAATTGCCCATGTCACCTCAAACACTCCCGCCAAAATTAACATCATCCACTGCATATTATGCTCTCCTTCCTTACGCACCCCTGCGCAAAAAACGCCATTCCTTTATCTGCTAAGACCTGACGATAAAGGAATGACGTGCTTCCCGCTACCCGGTGGCAGCGGGCGTCAACCGTATTTTATTTTTTGTGATATGCCTATTCGCCCATAAGCTTTTTTCCGTTGCTCCAAGCCTGCCCGACTTTCTCCCCCAGCACATAATACCCGCTTCTGAAATTGTCAAATGCCAGCGCATTCAGTTTCGAAGCATCGACCTTGCCATTCTCATCCAGCACGGACTCCTCGGCTGCCACGTTCACAATTCTGCCCACCACAGCGTGCAGATTTTCCGTTTCCACAATCTCCGCAAGCTCACACTCCATGACAAGCGGAAATTCCTCAATGATCGGCGCGTTGACCTTTTCGCTCTTCCTCGCGGTCAACCCGGTGCGCTCGAACTTGTCATCCATGTTGTTGCCCGACGCAATGCCAAAAAAATCCGCCTCATCGATGTGTGCCTGATCTGCAAGACTTACCGTAAATGCCTTGACCGCGCGGATATTTTTCGTGGTCTTGTGCGGCTCGCTGATGAACAACGCAATCTTATCCGGCGCACTGATATTTCCCCATGCAGCATTCATGACATCCACCTTGCCGTTCTCGTCATAGGTAGCGATCATCAGCACCGGCATCGGATAAACCGCCTGTACGATTCCTAAATCCTTCTTCATGTTCCCTGACCTCCTGTTTGTTGCTAAGTTGACAATCCTTGCACATTTGAAAAACTACATACAATCATAACATAGATTTTCAAAAAGTAAAGCAGGTTTCAGACTCCGTGTATCCGCTTTTGTCTCCAATGGTCTGTATCAAATCCACAGCAATTTATCACTTTGCTGATGCCGCCGATTCCTGCTGCAAAGAGCACACCGCCCGCAAGACACAGAAAGGCATTCATCACAGTTTCTCTCTTATTTCCTTCGCAGCCTGAACCATGTTTTTCAGGCTTTGCCCGGTTTCCTGCGGTCCTCTCGTCTTCAGCCCGCAATCGGGATTTACCCACAGATTCTCCGCAGGAAGCTTATGAAGCATCAAATCGAGCGTTTCCTTGATTTCTTCGACCCCCGGAACTCTCGGCGAATGAATATCATATACGCCCGGTCCCACTTCTGTCTCGAAATGATTTTCTTTCAGACTGTCCAGAATCGTCAGCTGCGATCTGGAAGCCTCAAAGGTAATTACATCCGCATCCATCGCATCGATTGCAGGAATGATCTCTTCAAATTCACTATAGCACATATGCGTATGAATCTGCGTCTCCGATCTTACCTTGGAACTTGTAAGACGAAACGCCAGAATTGCATCGTCCAGATACTCTGAATACCAGTCCTCTTTCCGGAGGGGCAATTTTTCCCTGAGCGCAGCCTCGTCAATCTGAATGATCCTGACCCCAGCCTGTTCGAGAGCAAGCACCTCATCCTGCAGGGCAAGCGCGATCTGATACATGCATTCCTTCAGCGAAATGTCTTCTCTCGGAAACGACCAGTTCAAGATTGTCACCGGACCCGTCAGCATGCCCTTCACATCCTTTTCGGTAAGCGAGTTCGCATAGCTGATATACGCTACCGTAAAATCACGCTCCCGCTTAATGTCGCCAAACACGATGGGGGGCTTAACGCCTCTGGTTCCGTAGGATTGTACCCAGCCGTTCTGCGTGAACACAAAACCGGAGAGATTTTCCCCGAAGTATTCCACCATGTCATTGCGCTCAAACTCGCCATGCACCAAAACGACAAGACCGATTTCATCCTGAAACCGGACACACTCCCTTATGAAGCCCTTTATTTTCTCATCGTACTCTGCCTTTGTAATCTCGCCCTTTTTGAAACGGAACCGATTTCTTTTCACATCCTCTATCTGTGGAAAAGAACCGATGGTCGTGGTCGGAAGGAGTTTCTGTGCAAGCGCCTTTCTCTGCAGCATTTGCCTGTCCGTTCTCCTTTCCTTGCGATGGAAATCCTTTTCAGACAACGCCTTTACGCGCTCCTGCACCTCCTCATCCGTCCGTATGGCATTGTGTGCGATCAACTCCTGATTTGCCTGAAATTCCTCCGTATCGGCAAAATCAGTATTGTCCGCAAGCGCTGCCAGTTCCGCAAGCTCACCGAGCTTTTCGCAGGCAAAAGCCAGATGTCCTTTCACATCATCCGGCAGCTGATTCTCATTTCCGACCGTATACGGAACATGAAGCAGGGAACAGGAGGTGGAAAGCACGACCTTCTCTGCTTTTTTTCTGATTCTCGTAAGCAGTTTTAACTTTATTGCGTAATCAGACCGCCATATATTTTTCCCATTCACAAGACCTGCAAATAAGACCTTATCATCCGGAAAACCGTATGTTTCCAAAAGCTCTATATTCTTTTCCCTTCCACAAAGTCAAGCCCGATGCCGTCGAACGGAAGCTCCATGAGGTCCTGATAGCAGTCACGCACATCTCCAAAATAGGTCTGCAACAATACCCGATTCTTTCTGTCTTTCAGAAGTTTGGTGTATATCCGGGCAAACAGCTCCACGTCCTCATCTGACAGATCCCGCACCAGATATGGCTCATCGATCTGAATCCAGTCGTCATGTATGAGCGCCGTCTCGGCAAGAAGCGACTGATAGACCCTTACAATATCGGGAACGTAGTCCTTTAACGTTTGATTTCCCTGATACGCTGCCAGCTTCAGAAATGTAAACGGCCCGATCACCACCGATCTTGCTGTAATTCCCGCTTTCTTCGCAAGCAGAAGGCTCTCCTTCTGCTTTTGAAAGTCCAGCGCAAATTCTGTTTCGTCCGTAAGCTCCGGCACTATGTAATGGTAATTCGTATTGAACCATTTCTTCATGGTAAGCGCCTTGACATCGCCATGTTCTCCCTGATAGCCTCTGGCCGCCGCAAAATATTGATCGATACCGGATAACGCTAATTCCTTATAACGCTTCGGCACTGCACCGATCAAAAAAGCGGTATCCAGCATCATATCATACAGAGAAAAGTCCCATGCCGTAATCTGAAAAAGTCCGGACTCCTTCTGCCGCTCCCACTGGCTGAGGCACTGCTCCTTTGCCCGGGAAAGAAACTCCGTCTGCGCAATCTCTCCCTTCCAATAGCTTTCTGTCGCTTTTTTTAATTCCCTGTGCTCTCCGATTCTCGGAAAGCCGACGATTGTATACTCCATCCTGATTCCCTCCATTTTTTGTAAGCTTTTCGGGAATCATTGTATGTCTGACATTTTTATATGTAAAATACTTAAAAATATTGCCCTGCCATAGTTTCAGACTATACCAAAAGCAATTTTTATGATATAATCTTATTATCAGAATTTGCGGGAGGAACAATACCATGACTTTACAGCAGTTAAAATATGTCGTAAAGGTTGCGGAAACCGGTAACATGACGGAGGCAGCGGAAAAGCTCTTTATCTCCCAACCGAGCCTTACCAACGCAATCAAGAGCCTCGAATCAGAGATGAATGTCACCATTTTCAACCGTACCAACAAGGGGGTGACAATTTCCTCGGAGGGTGCGCTGTTTCTTTCCTACGCCCGGCAGGTTCTGGAACAGGCAGAGCTTTTGACCAGCCGGTTTCTGGATACCGCGGAACGCAAGCCGCACTTCTCGGTATCGTGCCAGCACTATTCTTTTGCTGTCAATGCCTTTGTTGATGTGATCCATGAATTTGACGCATATTCCTATGACTTTACCCTGCGCGAAACACAGACACACGAAATCATCACAGACATCAGCCAGCTGGTGAGCGAGATCGGCATTCTGTATCTGTCCTCGAAGAACGAGGAAGTCATCCGCAAGCTGCTACGCCAATACGAATTGCATTTCGAAGAACTGTTTACTGCCAGACCGCACGTTTTTATCAGCTCCTCTCACCCGCTCGCAGACAAAAAAAAGCTCACACTGGAGGAGCTTGCCGATTATCCGTACCTTTCCTTTGAACAGGGGGAGTACAACTCGTTCTATTTTTCCGAAGAAATTCTCAGCACCCTCGACCGCCGGAAAAATATCAAGGTTCGCGACCGCGCGACCCTTTTCAATCTCGTAATCGGGCTGAATGGATATACAGTCAGCTCCGGCGTGATCAGCAGGGAATTGAACGGAGAAAACATTATTGCAAAACCGCTCATGGTAGATGAGTATATGAAGATCGGTACCATCCGATTAAAAACGCAGCCCTTAAGCCAGTATGGTCAGGCTTATATGGCTGCGTTGAAAAAGCATATTTCTCAATCGTAACAATTCGGTCTACGGCATTGCCATAAATGTATCCAGATCTCCTCGATACTCTCCCGTACCCTCATGGTCAATATCCGCCGTATCATTACTATAAAGAATCTCTTCCTTCCTGTCATAATCACGCCATAGTACGACACTCAGCAGAATTCCATGTGCCATTTCATATTCCGCATCCACATGATACAATTCTCCATTAAATTCAAAGGACGTCCTGCATGAAACGCTATAAAAATACTCTCCGTCATCCCCCGGGTAAGTGCTGCCCTGAAATCCCCGCAGGTCATAGTTCACAAAATCTTTATCATAATACGCCTGTCTGAATTCATCATAAGAAAAAATCCTGTCACCATAGGTTTCATCTGCAAATGGAGATAATAAAACGTCCTGTACCCCATCCGTACCTTCCGATTCCGTTGTGTATTCCTCCTTATTCCAATCATACTCGGAGCTCCACCCCTCGGGAATAGCTGTCGTACCCACTTCCCGCCAGACCATGCAATCGCTGTGCCCGTCAATCGCTCTGGTGAGCGTATCGCAAATCCACTCTGTTTCAGACAACCCCTTCACCTTGCAGACATAGACCGGGTCTGTCTCGCTGCCGTAATAGCCGATACAATCTCCGACCAAAGAGGGATCAAATGGCATATACGGAACATATTTCCGGTCTTCTTCCTCCCAGTGAATGATCATGTATCCGTCCGGGTGATCCTCCGTTTCAAAGACAACCGGTTCCGCCGGAATCGACAGGTACCTCTTGGGATTTGTCAGAAAGCACGCGGCTACAATGACACAGATCAGGAGTCCGACACTTCCAATCCAGAACGGCGGCTTTCTGTAATTCAACACGGACCTTATTCTGGTTTTCACTCCCACCTCGCCAAAAGCCAACGGATAAGCAAAAACCCTTCTCCGGCGCTGACTGCAGGAAAGAAGCGCATTGGCATATGCTTTTTTCTCCGTCATATCATAGCCGGATATTACCATCTCATCGCAGGCAAGCTCCGTATCCTTGCAAAAAAGTGCATAGGAAATCCAGACCAGCGGATTAAACCAATGGATCGCCACCAACAGATATCCGATGACTTTCCACCAATGATCCCGTCTCTGAAGATGGGCATTCTCATGCGCCGTCACATATTCCAGAACCTCACCGTCAATGGATGAAGGCAGATAAATATGGGGGTGGAATACCCCAAGGATATAGGGAGACTCTACAGAATCACAATACCATGTCTGACCTTTTCCCGGAACGGCAGCAGATACTTTCCGTCGAAGTCTTATGTACTCAACCAATGCGACAAAAAGAATTCCCCCCACTCCGAACATCCAGATCATGCTAAGGATCCCCATGAATCCTCTTGCCTGGCTCACAGCCGGTTCTTCTTCGTATGGTGAAACAGGGACGGAAAGTTCCTCCTCGCTGTAGCCCTTTGGAGTAATATCTGAACTATGCGTAACCTGTGTAACGTACTCAGAATGCGAGATCACATTGCTGACAGACTCCGTCCTCGGAATCAGACTAAAGGCCGTTTCCACTGAGAAAGGACAGATCAGACGTATTGCAACAATCCCCCACAATACGCACGGAATCCACTTCGGTGATCGCTTCAACAGAAACCGCAAAGCGATCACGGCAAGGATGAGCCAGCTTGCCGACAAGCTCATTGTAAGAACCTTTGTAAAGATCTCCTCCATAATCAACCTACCTCCACTTCGTCACAAATACAGTCTCACCGGATACTGAATTAAACATGACTGGCATCCTGTGCATCATCGATCATTTTCCTGATTTCAGCTACCTCCTGCGGGGACAGCCTGTTGTTCTTCGTAAATGCCGCAATAAATGCCGGAAGGGAACCATGAAAGCTTTCCTCTACAAACTGTTCACTTTGAAGTGCATAAAACTGTTCCCGTGAAATTCTTGATGTGACCGTCCCCTTATTGTTGACAAAAATCCCTTTATCGCAAAGCTTTCGAATCACATTATGCGTAGTCGTGCGAGCCCATTGGAATTCCTCCGCCGTCAATTTGACAAGCTCATGGCTTGTAATCGGCTCCCGCTCCCAAATCATGTCTGCAAACCTGCTTTCAATTACTCCAAGCTGTATTTCTGCCATATCCATTCCTCCTCAGCTCTCTCCACCTCGAAATATAATCCCCCTCATTTTTAGACAGACCATATCTAGCAGTCTATTTAAGACTATCACTTATGGTCTGTTATGTCAATAGATAATTTAAGTATATAAAGATCGAAATCGGCAAGCCCTCTATTCTCTGTCCAATTCCATCATCGCAAACCCTGCCAGCAGGAGAACACAGGATGCAAGAATCGAAATATTTCCGAACTTCTTTGTCAGTTCCGCACCGATTCCCGCTCCGACTGTAAAAAAACAAATGATTCCAAAATAATAAACCGCATGTTTCCTGTCTTCGCGTTTATGATCTCTTAAGTATCTTGAGAAAAAAGCCATCCCGCTTCGCAGATTTCCGATACACATCGTGCTTGCATAAGGATGACCGGATACCGTTCTGAAGGTCTGCACCTGTAACGCGCACGAAAAGGAAACCAGCATATTTGCCAAAAAATCCATTGTCCCCGGAAGCATCGAGACCACAATGAGCAGCAAAATCT
>JAFUTQ010000035.1 GCA_017484135.1 Lachnospiraceae bacterium | reverse complement strand
TTTCCGCCTTTCTCATGACGACTCTGATCATGCTCGTGGGAGTCTTGCTCTTGTCTCTGCAGGGAGATCTGTATCTGGGAATCCGGGAGCTTCTGGCACTTTTGGGGGTTACCTTTCTTGGCGCGGTGTCCTCTACGGCGCTGTTTATGCTTGTGGTTTTGTTCTTTCAGACCTTTTCGGCAAGCTCTGCCTTTTTTGGAATCCTGTCGGCGGCTGCCGGATTTGTGATCGGGGCCTATATTCCGATCTCGCAGTTTTCCGAGGGGGTACAGACCTTTTGCAATATTTTCCCGGGAACCGGCGTGACGGTTCTGTATCGGAATGTGCTCTTAAACGGTGTGCTGGATCATATCGACGCATCCATCGGAGGAGTGTCCTGATCGGCAGTGTTTTGCGCCGACTGCAATTCATCCAAAAGCGCAGTTTTGGCCGCAAGCTCTTCCTTGAGGTTTTTATTATACTGCTCAATGGTCTTTAAATACTGCTGGTGTCTGGTATCATCCGTCATGATAATCAGATAGCCCCGCTTGCGTTTCCCGTCAAAAAGATAATTGACGGTCACGTGATAAATGCGCATATTTCTTTGAAAATAAAGATCACGGGACATTTCATCTGCTGCAAAATCGGCAATCCATTCCTCGGTCTTCTCACGAAGCCATTCATCGCGGAAGTGCATATTGGCGCGGGCCGTCCGCAATGCAGGAAGATACTCCTTTGCCGATTCATTGCTCCCGAGGTAGTTGTGCTTAAAGTCAAGAGAGATATAACCGCTTTGTCCCTGCTTGATCAGGGAATTGATGACCGTGTCGTCGATGTCATAAAGCGAAATCCGGTCAATAATGACCAGATAAATGATGGCATTAAACACATAGGTAAACGGAGACCAGTCCACGGCGCTGACAATTCCTTTTCCGAAGAAAAAGCAAAAAATAGACATCAGCTCAGTCAGGGAGAGCAGGATAATATTTTTTATGGATGCTTCCGGTTTTTTGCGGTAGCTGTAGATCAACGCACCCAGCGAAATAGCAAAATAGAAAAAGAGTGTGGGATAAAAGACGGCGTGCATCGGACCGTATTCTTTGATCAGTACGGACACGCCGTTACTCTTGGAAAATTCGGCACTTTTATAAAAGATATCGCTGTAGCCGATCGAGAGAGCCCCTGCATAGATCACAGTGCTCCAAGCAGTCATCAAAAATGACACCAGGCGGGGGATTTTGATTTTGCAGAGCGAAAAAATGATTAAGGTAATGAGAAGCTCCAGATAGCAGCCGCCCAGATAATTGATTTTATTGGCCATCATCGCACTGCCCAAACCCTCCGAGGTTGCAAGCAGCAGATAACCCATTGTCACAAACGGGAGTAATACATAGCAAAGTGTAAAATGTATGTCAAAATGTTTTTGCCATTTCCAGAAATAGACTCCGGAGCAGACTAAGGAAATCGCAACCATTGAAATATAATATCCGATTACCATTACGCATTTACCACCTTTATAAAATCTAAGAATGTATCGCCGGGAACCGGCTTGGAGAAGTAATATCCCTGAAAATAATCGCAGCCGAGCCGTTCCAGCAGCATTTTCTGTTCTACTGTTTCCACGCCTTCTACCAGAATCTCATAGTGCATTTCTTTCATCATGCGGATTGTATGCTCCAGAAGAATCATGGCATTTTTGTCCCCGGTATGGGTTTTGGGATCCATAGCGCTCCAAAGAATGCTCTTATCCAGCTTGATAATCTTAAAGGGCATGTCAAACATGTAGGAAATATTGGAGTAGCCCGTACCGTAGTCATCCAGAGAAAAACGAAAGCCCCGGGCTTCCAGCGCACGGACAGACTCCGTCAGCGTATATTTATTTCCGGATGCGGCTGACTCAGTGATCTCCAGATTGATCCTGTCTGCGCTCAGATGATAACGGGTCAGCACCTTGTCAAAGGCTTCCACCAGCCGCTGATTCATACACTGTACCACGGAAAGATTGACCTCCACATAGTCAATTCCAAGCAGTGAAAGCACATGCTCCTGATAAAAGCGGCAGACCTCATCGAACACAAATGCACCGATTTCAATGACGGTTCCGTTCTGCTCGGCAATCGGAATGAATTCTTCCGGCGAGATAAAGCCAAACTCGTCATCGATCAGTCGCACCAGCGCCTCCGCAGAATGAATCCGGCCGGAGCATTTATCCCAGATCGGCTGATACCACACCTGAAAGCTTTTCTTCTCCAGAGCTTTGTTGATCAGCCGTTCGACCAGAATACGGCGCTGATAGGTGGATACCACCTCCGCAGCGTCGATCTCGCAGGAATTCAGCTCTTCAAAGGGAAGATCCAGAATCAGCAAAAGATTTTCCATGGTGTGGATCACTGTTTTTGTCTTGATCTGACAGATTTCTACCGGAAAGGTGGTCAGGAATGTGCCATGTCCCCAGGGATTTTCAAAACGATCAAAAATTCGTTTCTTCAATTCACGGCTCTGTTCCTCGGTCAGATCCTCTCCCAAAAGCGCAAAGTGTCCGTTATCACAGTCGTAACAGCTTAACCTGCTGTCCAGATGATCCAGCCAGCGGGCAACCTCTCGCAGTAATCCGGACATGGATTCTGCCCCCAGCGTGGTGTTGTAATACTGAATGTTGGAAAGCTTGATGACCAAAAGAGTGGTATTGTCGACGTTCAGTGCTCCTCCCACCCGGTTCAGAAACGCATAGCGGTTAAAGACACGGGTAGAGGCATTGATGATGTCATCCTTGTTTTCTATGGAGAGCAGTATGCCCATCAGGCCGATGCTCTGACAGAAAATTTCCAACAGAAGATACGGATGCATTGCCTGTATAATAACCGGAATGACGCTGATAATCATGTAAAAAAGCAGCGCAGCGCTCTTTTGTACGGAGAAGGACTTGCGAAAACGAATGACAAGTATCATGGAGGAAAGCATATACAGGGCAGCTGATGTGTAGAGCAGCGGAAACAGAAGCCCATGCTGATAAATTCCGTTTTCATCATAGTAAAAGACCAATTGTGTGAGTGTGTTGATCAGCAGGAAAAAGTAAACTGTCGCGAGAGGCAGTGTGATCAGAATGTAATGCTTTTTTTTCAGATAATGAGTCAGGTTAAATATGTAAATGACGTAGAGCAGAATCAGATAGGGTAATAAATTATGTACAAACAGATAAAGATAATTAAAAAGATTCTGAATCGCAAAGCTTTCGCCGTTTGGTCTGGAATTGGCGATGGCACTGCAGACATCAGCCACGGCAGAAACCAGACCGGTAAGGATAATTGCCAGAAAAATACCGTTGGAGCTTTTTTGTAAGCTTTTTTTGCTAAATATATAAAAAACTGCAATCAGTGAAATAACGATTGCGGCAATGTCAAAGTCAATATTATATAGTATATCCATGTTTTCTATCCCCAGATCATCAACATCAAGTGTGATAAGATTGACATTATTTTACTCTGTTCGCACGGGTGTTGTCAAGATGCAAACCCAATGTTTACCATCGAACGCTGCCAGCACGGTATAGTACTCTTCGGGGCACGCTCTCGCTACGCGAAAAACGTAGCGGTACTAGGCTTGCAAAATACGCAAGCCAAGAACCGACGTTTTTCAAGTGCCCCGAGAGAGTACTATACCGTGTTGGCAGCTGTTTAAATGTTGTTTCCAGTTACTACAGGTCTGCGCACTTGCTGCGCAGACCGTAAGAATATGACTCAGGAGTGCGGCTCGTACCTTTGCGAAGCAAACTGTCAATGTACGAGCTGTAACCCATTGACTTTGTAAATCCTGCTGTATTATAATGCTCTCGTAATATTGCATGAGACGGAGGACGAAAAATGCAGGAATTTAAGCCATTCAAAGAGGGAAAAGTGCGTGAGGTCTATGATATCGGAGACAGTTTGATCATTGTCGCGACAGACCGGATCTCAGCCTTTGACCACATCTTAAAGAATCAGATTACAAAAAAAGGTGCGATTTTAACCCAGATGTCGAAGTTCTGGTTTGATTTTACGAAAGACATTGTGCCAAACCATATGCTTTCTGTAGAAGTAAAGGACATGCCGGAGTTTTTCCGGAATGAGAGATTCGACGGCAACAGCATGATGTGTAAAAAGCTGGAAATGCTGCCGATCGAGTGTATCGTAAGAGGATATATCACCGGGAGCGGCTGGGCAAGCTATCAGGAGAACGGAACAGTATGCGGCATTACCCTTCCCGAGGGACTGAAGGAGTCCGATCAGCTGCCGGAGGCAATTTATACCCCGAGTACAAAAGCAGAGCTGGGAGAGCATGACGAGAATATCTCCTTTGAGCAGAGCGTGGAAATGTTGGAGAAGATCTATCCCGAAAAGGGACGTTTGTATGCGGAACAGATCAGGGATTACACCCTGGCGCTGTATAAAAAGTGCGCAGAGTATGCCAAAAGCAAAGGAATCATCATTGCCGATACGAAGTTTGAGTTTGGTCTAAACGAGCAGGGAGAGGTGGTATTGGGAGATGAGATGCTCACGCCGGACAGCTCCCGTTTCTGGCCGTTGGAGGGCTATGAACCCGGAAAATCGCAGCCGTCCTATGATAAACAGTTTGTCAGAGACTGGCTTAAGGCAAATCCGGACAGTGATTATCTGCTTCCCGATGATGTCATCGCAAAGACTATAGAAAAATATGAAGAGGCTTTTGCCCTGCTGACAGGAAAAAGCTTTGCATAACCCGATCAATTACATTTGACAGGAGTATACGATGAAAAACAAGGATATCTGCGAGAGTACCCCATGGGACGGACTGCATGAGGAATGCGGCGTTTTTGGAATGTATGATTTTGACGGAAAAGATGTCGCCTCCAGTATTTATTACGGGCTGTTTGCCCTGCAGCACCGGGGGCAGGAGAGCTGCGGAATTGCCGTGAGTGATACCGCCGGCCCCAAGGGCAGGGTGATTTCGCACCGGGATATGGGACTTGTAAATGAGGTGTTTACCAGTGAAAAGCTGGAGTCTATGAAGGGGGATATCGGTGTCGGACATGTGCGTTATTCCACAGCGGGTTCCTCCAGCAGAGAGAATGCGCAGCCGCTGGTGCTCAACTATGTGAAGGGCACGCTGGCTCTGGCGCATAACGGAAATCTGATCAATGCAAAGGAGTTGCGGGAAAATCTGGAATACACCGGTGCGATATTCCAGACCACCATCGATTCTGAGGTGATTGCCTACTATATTGCCAGAGAGCGATTGAATTCCCAGACAGCGGAGGAAGCGGTTCGCAGAGCCTGTGAACGGCTTAAGGGAGCGTATGCGCTGGTGGTAGCCAGTCCGCGCAAGCTCATCGGAGCCAGAGATCCGTTTGGGTTCAAGCCGCTGTGTATTGGGAAACGGGACAACTCCTATATTATCACATCGGAGACCTGTGCATTGGAGACGATTGGCGCAGAGTTTGTCCGGGATGTGCTTCCCGGAGAGGTGGTTACGATCACGCCGGAGAACGGGATCTGCTCAGACACCAGCATGTGTCTTCCAAAGGAGCGGGAGGCGCGGTGCATTTTTGAATACATTTATTTTGCGAGGCCGGACAGTCACCTGGACGGGGTGAGCGTGTATGCGTCCAGAATTCTTGCGGGCAGATTTCTGGCAAAGGATTCCCCGGTGGATGCGGATCTGGTGGTAGGCGTGCCGGAGTCCGGAAATGCTGCGGCGCAGGGCTATTCTCTGGAATCCGGAATCCCATACGGAACCGCCTTCGTCAAAAACAGTTACGTGGGCAGAACCTTTATCAAGCCCAAACAGAGCAGCCGGGAATCCAGTGTACAGGTAAAATTGAATGTGCTCAAGGAGTCGGTTGCGGGCAAACGGGTCATTATGATTGATGATTCCATCGTCCGGGGAACCACATCAGACCGGATTGTGCGAATGCTGCGGGATGCAGGGGCAACGGAGGTTCATGTGAGAATCAGTTCTCCGCCGTTTTTGTGGCCATGCTATTTTGGCACGGATATTCCTGCCAGAGAGCAGCTGATCGCCTATAACCGCACGGTCGACGAGATCTGTAAGGTGATCGGTGCGGACAGCCTAGGGTATCTGCGGATCGAGCGGTTGGAGGAACTGGCAGAGGGACTTCCCATCTGCAAAGGATGCTTCAACGGAAACTACCCTATGGAGCCGCCGAAGGAGGATATCCGCGGGGAATATTTTGATAAAGAGAAGGATCTGGAACGTCGGATTACTACGCGACGGTAATTAAGGTGATTTGAGGGGCAAAAGGTCTATGCCGACTACGTCGGCATAGACTCTTTGCGCAAGAAATCGTCTCGGAAAGCCAGCTTTCCGATCCGATTTCTTGTGCAAAGTGTCCCCATCGCTTTGCGATAGGGACCTTTTTCCCCTCAAATCACATCATCATCTTAAATCATATCATAAGTATCAGAAAAAGGAGAAAAACGATGAGTACAGACAGATATAACAGCCCGCTGTCAGAGCGCTATGCCAGCAGGGAAATGCAGTATATTTTTTCGCCGGATATGAAATTCCGTACCTGGAGAAGACTGTGGATCGCACTGGCGGAGACGGAAAAGGAGCTGGGGCTTGACATTACGCAGGAGCAGATTGATGAGCTGAAGGCACATCAGGACGACATTAATTATGAGGTGGCAAAGGCGCGGGAGAAGGAAGTGCGCCACGATGTCATGTCTCATGTCTATGCTTACGGTGTGCAGTGTCCCAAGGCAAAGGGAATCATTCATCTGGGTGCAACATCCTGTTATGTGGGGGACAATACGGATATCATCATTATGTCAGAGGCGCTCAAGCTGGTGCGCAAAAAGCTGGTCAATGTGATCGCGGAGCTCGCAAAATTTGCAGATGCCTACAAGGATTTACCCACCCTGGCATTTACCCATTTTCAGCCGGCACAGCCCACAACGGTGGGAAAGCGTGCCACACTCTGGACGCAGGAATTTGTGATGGATCTGGAGGATTTAGATTATGTGCTGGGCAGCTTAAAGCTTTTGGGCTCAAAGGGAACCACCGGCACACAGGCAAGCTTTTTGGAGCTGTTTAACGGAGATCAGGAGACAATTGATCAGATTGATCCCATGATTGCCGAAAAAATGGGCTTTCGGGAGTGCTATGCCGTATCGGGGCAGACCTATTCCAGAAAGGTAGATACCCGCGTGGCGAATATTCTGGCGGGGATCGCAGCCAGTGCCCACAAGATGTCCAATGATATCCGGCTTCTGCAGCATTTGAAGGAGGTGGAGGAGCCTTTTGAGAAGAGTCAGATCGGTTCCTCGGCCATGGCATATAAGCGCAATCCCATGAGAAGTGAGCGCATTGCCTCGCTCTCCCGCTATGTGATGGTGGATGCGCTGAATCCGGCAATCACGTCGGCGACACAGTGGTTCGAGCGCACGCTGGACGATTCTGCAAACAAGAGACTCTCGATTCCCGAAGGTTTTCTGGCGGTGGACGGAATCTTAGACCTTTGCTTAAATGTGGTGGACGGACTTGTGGTGTATGATAAGGTAATCCGCAAGCATATGATGAGTGAACTGCCGTTTATGGCGACCGAAAACATCATGATGGATGCGGTAAAGGCTGGCGGGGATCGTCAGGAGCTGCATGAGAAGATCCGTGTGCTGTCTATGCAGGCAGGTGCCAACGTAAAGCAGGAGGGCAAAGACAACAATCTGCTGGAGCTGATCGCGGCAGATCCGGCCTTTAACATGACGCTGGAGGAGCTGGAAAGCAGCATGGAGCCGTCCCGCTATGTGGGCAGAGCCCCGAGACAGGTGGAGACCTTTTTACAGAACGTGGTAAATCCCATTCTGGACGCCAACAAGGAGCTGCTGGGTGTGAAAGCGGAGATCAACGTATAACAAGGTAATAAATGAAAAAGGTGTAAGGTCTTAATGATAGAGTCAGACCTTACACCTTTTATTTTTCATGCCAGTTTTTGAAGCTTGTCACTATGCTCCGCGATAACCCGTTTCATTACATCAATATCAGCCTGCATTGCTTCGATATTCTGTAATCTGGGAAGAATATCGTTTTCATTTTGAAGCTTTAAGAGTTGAATATCATCTTTTATCGGTTGTAGTTTTTTATCCAATAAATCGGATAACGTTAAAATCAGTTCATTGTCTGTCATACACTCACGCTCCTTTAGCTGTTCGTCAATGGTGGCTGCTGATAAAGCTTTCTGTTGAATTTATTATATCAAAACAGATAAAAGGTGTAAAGTTGCAATTCGGCGCCGCAGAATAACTATTGACAAACAATATTATACAGCATATAATATAGAAAAATAAATAATATTATACCAGCTTTATAAGAAAAGGAGTGATTGCATGGTATTTAACACAGGTGCGGCGCTTTTAGATGCAATTGTCCTAGCGGTTGTGTCAAAGGATGAGGAAGGAACCTATGGATACAAGATCACACAGGATGTCCGTACCACCATCGATGTGTCGGAGTCTACGTTGTATCCGGTTTTGCGCCGCCTGCAGAAGAACGGATGCTTTGAGGTGTACGATGTAGAGTGCGGCGGAAGAAACCGGAGATACTATAAGCTGACCGATGAGGGGTGGACGCAGCTGAAGCACTATCGAAACGAATGGGAACTCTATTCGTCTAAGATATCATCATTATTTTCGAGAGAGGAGAGCGTATGAACAGAGAAGAGTTTATGAGTCGGCTTGAGACGCTGCTTACGGGGATTTCAGAAGAAGAAAAGCAGGAAGCCCTGACCTATTACAGAAATTATTTTGATGATGCCGGAGTAGAAAACGAACAGCAGATCATTCGTGAATTAGAATCGCCGGAAAAGGTGGCGGAGAGTATCCGCAGGGATTTTGGAATTACGGATCTTGTGGTGGTGGAACAGCCGAAGAAATCCGGCAATGGTGCGGCGGAAGGATATGCGGGAAAGTCCCAAGAGTCTTCCGGACAAGAGAAAAAACAGGGAGGATCTAAGGATACCGCCATCATTGTACTTTTGGTGATCCTTTTGGTTCTTACCGCTCCGGTCTGGATTGGTTTTGCAGGCTCGGTTTTGGGCGTGATTGTGGGAATCTTTTTTGCACTCGTCGCTATTGCATTGGGAGGACTGATCTGCGGTGTCTGTATACTGGGACTGGCAGTCGGGGCTTTGATCGGAGGCAGTACGGCATTGGGGCTGATCGGTCTGGGAATAGGACTTTTAATGTTTAGCATGGGGGCACTGGCCAGCGTTCTGCTGGTACTGTTGTGTGGCATGTTTCTGCCATGGCTCATCAGGGAGCTTTCAGGACTTGGCAGGAAAAGAGCCGCAAAGAAAGGAGCAAAAGCATGAAAAAGACGATACAGGTATTATTGATTATTGCGGCGGTCTGCGCAGGGGCAGGTATTTTGCTGATCGGCTTCGGCGTGATCGCGGGCGGATCGGTTCACAATTATTTTGAGAAGGTAAACGAAGAGTCATCCTGGCTTTCCTTACCGGACAGGAAAAAAGATAGTGTGTCAATAGATTATAGTCCGGATGAAAAAATTGAGAGTCTGGATATTTCGATGAATATAGGGGCTCTGAAGATACAGCCATCGCAGGATGCATGGATTCATGTAGAGATGGAAGGGAATCTTTCTGTATCTGAGGCATATTTGTCCGGGGATGTCCTTCACATCGTAAACAAAGGGAAAAGACAGAAACAGCAGGTAGATATCACGTTGTCCATACCGGAGGGGAGACAGTTTGACGATCTGAGAATTGTTGTTCATGCGGGTGAGGTTACCTGTAAGCTGGATTCTCTGGCAGCAGAGAATGCGGATATTACGGTGGATGCGGGAACGCTGGAAATGAAAGCATTGACCGTCACCGGGGACACGAATCTGGATGTAGGCACCGGAGAGGCAAAGCTTGACATGCTCACGACAGGGGAGCTTTCTGTTAACACCGGGGTAGGAGAGACGGATCTTACCGTGGAAGCAGAGGGCGATATTGAGGTAAGCTGCGGAGTTGGATCGGTCAATCTGGTGGTAAAGGCAGCGGAAACGAACTATGACTATGTACTGGACTGCGGCATCGGCAGTCTTGTGATAGGGACAAATTCCTATGACGGTCTGGGACACAGCACAACCATCGACAATCACGCATCCAAAACAATTACGGCGGATTGCGGAGTCGGGGAACTGAAGATTCGGTTTACCGAGTAGAATTCAGAGCATAGTTCAGAAAAAAGGGCTTGTTTTTGCAAAAATGATGTGATATAATACCGAAGTTGTGAGTCATAGAAAATCCACAGGAGGTGACGATCGTGGCAGTTTTGAAAACGGTTTTAACGATAGTTTTTATTATTATATCATTAGCATTGACAGTCATCGTCTTACTTCAGGAAGGTAAGTCGGCGGGGCTGGGCGCAATCAGCGGTGCCGCAGATACCTATTGGGGCAAGAACAAAGGACGTTCCATGGAGGGCTTGCTGGTGAAGCTGACAAGGGTCTTGGTGATCCTTTTCATCCTGCTGGCCATTGTACTGAATATTGGAAGTTTTGTTTAAGATTGAGAAACGAAAGAGCTGTCGTAAACGTACGACAGCTTTTTTTGCGCAGGGGCGCACAAGGAAATATTTCGGCTATCGCCGAATGCGCCCCGCGCGACGGACATGGCGGATAGAACCGCCATGCCCGATGGTGGATTACAGGGGCGCACAAGGAAATATTTCGGCTATCGCCGAATGCGCCCCGCGCGGCGGACATGGCGGGTATAGCCGCCATGCCCGATGATAGAGTGCAGGGGTGTAATATGGAGCAAAAAGAAAAAATTTATCATTTTATCTGCGATGAGCTTTATGTTCCCATGAAGGCAAAAGAGATGGCGATGATTCTGCAGGTGCCGAAGGAACAGCGGGAGCAGCTGCGCCGGATATTGGACGAGCTGGTGGCAGAGGGACGGATTGAGCTGACCAGAAAAGGGAAATATGTAAAATCCACCGGGACATTTCTGACCGGCGTATATACGGGAAACAGCCGCGGCTTTGGCTTCGTGACGGTAGAAGGGGAAGCGGAGGATATCTTCATTTCAGCGGAGCATACCAACGGGGCCATGCACATGGATACCGTGCTGGTTTCCATTATTGACACCAAAAGCGGGAAACGGCGGGAAGGTGCGGTGCAAAAGGTTCTGGAACGAGGCGTGCATCAGCTGGTGGGCACCTATGAGGGGCAGAAAACCTATGGCTTTGTGGTGCCGGACAATCAGAAAATCATGCAGGATATTTTTATTCCCATAGAGCATTCCATGGGCGCGGTGACCGGGCATAAGGTGGTCGTGCAAATGAAAAGCTATGGGGAAAACGGAAAGAAGCCGGAGGGAAAGGTAATCGAAATCATCGGTCACATCAATGACCCCGGAACCGATATCATGTCCATTGTCAAGGGCTTTGGTCTTCCGACGGAGTTTGAGCCAAAGATTTTAAAGCAGGCACAAAATGTGGCACACGAAGTAAGCGACGCGGATATGGCAGGGCGCATGGATCTGCGGGACTGGCAGATGGTCACCATAGACGGCGAGGATTCCAAGGATCTGGATGATGCGGTTTCGCTGACAAGGGAAGGGGACTGTTATATTCTCGGCGTGCACATTGCGGATGTGACCAACTATGTGCAGGAGCGCAGTGCGTTGGATGTGGAGGCGTTGGAGCGAGGGACCAGTGTCTATCTGGTAGACCGGGTGATTCCCATGCTGCCCCATACGCTGTCGAACGGGATCTGCTCGCTGAATGCCGGAGAAAATCGTCTGGCGGTCAGCTGTATCATGACCATTGATTCCAAAGGAAAGGTGCTGGATCACAAGCTGGCGGAGACGGTGGTGCGGATTGATGCGCGCATGACCTACACCTCCGTCAGGAAAATTCTGGAGGATCATGATGAGAAGGAATGCAGCCGTTATAAGAATCTGGTTCCCATGCTGGAGCAGATGGGGGAACTGGCAGCGCTGCTTCGGAGCAATCGAATGAAGCGGGGATCGATTGATTTCGATTTTCCGGAGACAAAGATTCTGTTAGACAAAAATGGAGAACCCCTTGAAATCAAACCCTATGAGCGCAACGTGGCCACTATGCTGATCGAGGATTTTATGGTGCTTGCCAATGAGACGGTCGCACAGGATTTTTTCTGGCGGGAGATCCCGTTTGTCTATCGCACGCATGAAACGCCGGATGACGAGAAAATTCACAAGCTGGCGACGCTGATCGGAAATTTCGGCTATCACCTTCATATTGCACAGGAGGAGGTACATCCAAAGGAATTGCAGAAGCTTCTGGGGAAAATTCAGGGGACGGATGAAGAGGCGTTGATCAGCCGACTGACCCTTCGTTCCATGAAGCAGGCAAAATATACGGTGGAAAATACCGGACATTTCGGGCTGGCAACCTCTTATTATTGTCATTTTACCTCACCCATCCGGCGTTATCCGGATTTGCAGATACACCGAATTATCAAGGATACGCTGCGGGGACGGATGAATCAGAAGCGCATGGAGCATTATGAGAAGATCCTGCCGGAGGTGGCAAAGCATTCCAGTGAGATGGAGCGGCGTGCGGATGAGGCAGAGCGTGAGACGGACAAGCTGAAAAAGGTGCAGTATATGAAAAAGCATCTGGGAGAGGTGTTTGAGGGCGTCATCTCCAGCGTTACCGGCTGGGGGCTGTATGTAGAGCTGCCGAATACCATCGAGGGGCTGGTGCACGTCACCGCGTTGAATGACGATTACTACCATTATCAGGAAGACACCTACGAGCTCATCGGGGAAGCGACAAACAAGCACTACAAGCTGGGGCAGAAGGTGTATGTGCAGGCAGTGGCGGTGGATGATCTGATGCGCACGATCGATTTTAAACTGGCAGAGGAATAACGGCCGGAAGGAGGACGTATGGCAAAAGAGGCAATCAAGCTGGTCGCCAACAATAAAAAGGCGAGACACGATTATTTTCTGGAGGAGCTTTATGAGACGGGCATCAGTCTGCACGGAACAGAGGTAAAATCCCTGCGCATGGGAAAGTGCAGCATCAAGGAGGCCTTTGTTCACATTGAGCATGGAGAAGTGATCCTTTACGGGATGCATATCAGTCCCTATGAGAAAGGAAATATTTTCAACCGGGATCCCTTAAGACCCAAAAAGCTGTTGATGCACAAGCGTGAAATTTTGAAGCTGCAGCAGAAAATCAAGGAAAAAGGGTATACGCTGGTGCCGGTGGA
>JAFUTQ010000034.1 GCA_017484135.1 Lachnospiraceae bacterium | reverse complement strand
GGATGTTTCCGAGGTTATCATCTAAAAACTTCTGAAAATCACTCATGCTGACACCTCCGGGATCAATATACCACGCGAAGGTTGTTTTGTCAATGTGTTGTTATCGTTTTCGATATATTTAACGCTTATTTTTGCTGTGTATAATAATTGCGTGGTCGTTTGAGTGGGAATAACCTGTCGATGACCACCTGTCGATGCGTTTCGATGCGTTTTGAAAACTTTCCTTTTACCTGCCCTGATTGATTACAAGGCATGTTATCCGTACCCAAAAAGCCGCCAATCCATGATCAGACCTACATCTGCTAAAATCCATTCGATTGCACGGTATCTTTCCCTGTGTACTTGATCATTCTGATCGCAGGGCAAGTTGCAATCTTCGGATTCCACGGTCACATCGGCTCATTTTCAGACTCGCGCTGCTCCTGTTCTGTCTATCCGTCTCCAAATACCTCTTCGCATATCCCATCGAAGACAACCGCATCAGGATCCTGCATTTTCCGTTGTTGTTCTTCCATGGATTCAGAAGAATCCTCGCAAACATACAGAAGATTGGCAAATCCATACCCGTCATCGCCTCTGTCCTGTATATCCAACACAGCAGCGTTTCCCATAATGAACCCACCGATTGGCCGCCAATCGTCCTTGAAGTTCCGATAGCCAAAACCAGTAATCCTTGCGCGGACAAACCTGTGATACGTACTTTTATCTGAAACCAGGAGCTGTGATACCTCCGCTGATTGAAATTGCATATGGTATGGAAAGCCCCACGTATTGATATGGTCCCATTCTCGTTGCCCAAGCACCAGTTCGGTTTTATCCGGAACATGAACTGGCCGGAGGACTGGAGTCTGCTCGAATGCAACTGTATGCATGGCATCCGTTTTGCCATCGAAATATGCCCGTATCCCGTTCACGGTGTCCTGATAGTATTCCTCGCTCTCCAAATTCTCAGCGACCGCCAGCAGACTTTGCTTATCGCCAATATACGATTTTGACAGACTGACATATGCCGGCGTTGCCGGATCAAAAAAGCAATTCATAATACATCTCGTCCATGATATCCCCTTTATCCATCCGATAGGCCTTATTATCCCTCTTTATCCTCAGCCTGTGCCTGCAGTTTCTTTATCTCTTCCATATTCGCTGCGAGGTAACTGGGATCCTTTGGCCAGCCTCTCTTGATCCATCTAGCCTGCACATCCCTGGTTGGATGTATTCCAAAGGGCAATTCAAATTCCTTGGGGAATACCCACAGATGATACACATCCATTACATCAACCAGATTCTTCACCTTCGGAAACGCCTCGATTGCAAGGCGGTTCTCTCCAAAAAGCTCGTTTTTAATCTCCATCTTTTGCGCCTACGGCAGGTCACTCTCGCCGTTCCATGTAAACATTTCCAGGAGGGTTATGCTTGCGTGTTCCACTTTCCCCCAATCCGTCATCAGCAACCGGCTTAACACTTGGATGCCGTCATTACTCATCCAGCACCGGTCCATTTGTGGCATCCACTTTCCATGATAAACCCCATACTCAGCGTGAAGGAATGCCGGCGACGGGGTTTCCCTCCAAATACGCCCCATTATCATTGTCCTCCATTCTCATGATCATAATCCTTGATCCATTTCCCGACAGAACCATCCGACAACTCACTGATTATCGCCTGAGCCGCCTTATGATTCCCGAGCGCTTTGAAGCAAAACGTCTGGAACGGTTCGTCTTTCAGTTGTTCCGCCATGGCCCTCCTGTCATGTTCGAGTTCCTCATACATGGCACGGGCTTTGGAAATGGCGATACCGGCATCCTTTTTAAACTCCGCATACTGCCACTGATAATAACGAACATATGCCTCGGAATCCGGTGCCTTTCTGAGCAGTTCTTCCAGACTCCCATCTGCACTCCGGATCATTGGAAGGATACGTTTCTTCGTGAACACATGACAGGATGCGACCCGGTGGGCATAGACATATTCCGGGGATTTCACCTTGATCCGATGCCAGTCTGCGTCAACCACCCGAGGGCAAAAAAATAGGCCTTGTGTTTCCACAAAGCCTTATTTTACTTACTTATTTCCTGTGAATAGTAACGGCCGGAGGCGTTGAAATCCTTGACTTTCCGGCCTGGATCGGGTACACTTAAGTAAACTGGGTGAGATATGCCCATTTGGTGCGAATGAGCCTTGGAAGGAGACGGTGGGAATGCCCGAAAAAAAGTCACAGGCTAAGATTCCAGGACAAGGGCAACCTGTGGATGCGGCAACAGACTTATTCTGGCGAGATAATGATCATTTTGCTGAGGTCTTCAGCAAATTTGTGTTTAACGGAATGCCCATTGATCCAGAGGATCTCCTTGAGGCTAATGCGGTTGAGACTTCGGTAATTCGGATGAAGGACGGGGCGCGGACAGCATTAAAGCAGACAAGAGATGTAGTTAAAAGTCTTAGAGGAGGACCGTGGCTTGTAATACTTGGCATTGAAAACCAGACTTACATTGATCCTCTGATGCCTTTTAGAGTCTTCGAACTGAATTTTATCAATCTTGCTCGGCAAGTGGAGGAGATTCGAAAAAAACACGTTGCAGAGAAGAAAGAAGGAAAGTCAGCAAAGGATCTTGGAATTTCGGAAGATGAATATCTGAGTGGTTTTTATTTCAGTGATAAGTTGCATCCCGTAATCACGTTGGTAATTTACTATGGGAAGGAAAAATGGAGAAAACCTAGACGGCTGGCAGATCTGTTTAAGGATTCCCCATTTGCCAAATTTGCAGATGATATGCCGATGTTTCTTATGGATGTGAGGCATATGACCAAAGAAGAATTGAGTAAGTTTTCCAATGGGCTAAAACCTTTCTTTGGGTTCTTGAAATATGAGAATACGAAGGAACTAAATGATTACGTGTTAGAAAATCGTGAAGCGTTCCGAAATGTGCCTGATTCCACCATTGATGCCTTAATCGACATCACGGGATCAAAAGAACTTGCTCAGTTTAAAGAGGATTTTCGATCCGAGGAAGGAGGGGTAGACGTGTGCTACGGAATTCAATACCACGGTAACCAGGAGGGAATGAGAGGCATCGTGTTTGCCAATCAAAGACACGGAATCTCTATTTCCGAAACAGTTAAGGACATCATGGCACTGTATCCACTTAAAAAGAAGGATGCAGAAAAAGTTGTTAAAGAGAACTGGCGCG
>JAFUTQ010000033.1 GCA_017484135.1 Lachnospiraceae bacterium | reverse complement strand
TGCTCGGAACGAATGATATGTCCCTTCACAGGAATGGTAACCTCAATCTTCTGTCTCTCCTTCTCAACACTCAAGGTCACAAATACGTCTGTGTCCGGAGTAAAATACTTCTCCAGCTTTCCAAGCTTCTCTTCAACTGCTGCCTTCAGTCCGTCTGTCAATTCGATGTGTTTTCCACTAATGGTAATACGCATGATGCCCAACCCCTTTTTTGATAAATTTGGCTAACTACCCGCCAATGAAAGTTTCTGTCCGCAAATGGACAAGCCACCGTCATGTCCATATTATACTGTTTTTTATTTGTATTTACAAGTTCTTTGTGGATTTTGATGATAGCATATTTTTTTGCACAATCTCCCCAAATCCGCTATAATAAAAGCAATTCAAATGAAATGCCTGCATTGGTAGGATACAGAGCAAGGAGGAACTACATGGCCAATTATCACAATCTGTCACAGGAGCTCCAGCAGCGCATTCGAGAGGATCGCAGGCAGCATAAGGAAAATCCTTATGCCTGCCGGGATGAGGACGCTTTGCGGCGTGAGATGGATCACGACCGGGCAAACCTGTGGCGGCCTTCGTATGTGCGGGATATTGAAAAGATTATGCATCTGCCCAGCTATAATCGGTATGCGGACAAGACTCAGGTATTTTCTTTGTACAAAAATGATGATATCTCAAGACGGGCGCTGCATGTGCAGCTGGTATCAAGAATTGCCCGCAACATAGGGTCTGTATTAAACCTGAACATAGATCTGATCGAGGCAATTTCACTGGGGCATGACATCGGACATACGCCCTTCGGACATGCCGGAGAGCGGATTCTCAGCAGATTCCTACATGAAAATACCGGGCGATATTTTAACCATAATGTACATAGTGTACGCATTCTGGATCAGCTGACGCCACGAAACATCAGCCTTCAGACCTTAGACGGGATCATATGCCACAACGGAGAGATGGAGCAGCAGGAGTATCGTCCCAAGCCGATGGGGGATTTTGCTTCATTTGAACGCCGGGTGGAGGACTGCTATGTGAGAAAGGAAGCCATCAAAGAACTGGTGCCTGCAACGTTGGAGGGCTGCGTCATGCGGATCTGTGATATCATTGCCTATCTGGGAAAGGACAGACAGGATGCCGAGCGGCTGCACATGCTGTCCAAGGACGCAGACTTTATCCGGGGAGATATCGGAAACACCAATGCAGAAATCATCAACAACATGGTGGTCAATATCATTGAAAACAGCTATGGCAAGGATCATCTCTCCATGGACAAGTCCTATTTTGATTACCTGTCTCAGGCAAAGAAAGAAAACTACCGATATATTTACGGAAATGAACAGATGGAAAAGCAGGTACATGAGGATTTGGAGCCTATGTTCGAGCAGTTGCATGCCAGACTGCTGGAAGACGCCATTCATCACAATGAAAAATCTTATTTATATCGCCATCACATGGCATGGATTGAGGAAAATAATCGGTTTAGCCGAAACTTTTCCATGGAAAAATACCGTGAAACAGAACCGAATCAGCTGGTCGTGGATTACATAGCAAGCATGACAGACGACTATTTCATTGACCTTTATCACGAAATGTTTCCGACAGAAAAACATGATATCAAATATGTGGGATATTTTGATGAAGAGCTGTAACACGTTAGGAGGAATCCCGGCTGAAGCGGTAGTACATTTTGGCCGATTCACATACGAGCTGCTGATCGTGACGGGGCAGCAGACGGTAAATGCCGATCAGCTCCCCCTCGGCGGAGGAAAGCGGCTGATTGGATGCGGAACGGATGTTGCTGACACCGAGGAGATAGTCTGTAGAGGTTTCAAAATATGTGGCAAGGCGCACGAGCAATTCATAGTCCGGCTCCTTGCCCTTATTGATGTAGCCGTTTAGGGTAGATGCCGAAATATGCAGGACATTTGCCAGATCCTTCTGTGTCATCCTGTTTTCCTCAAGCAGACCTCTGATTTTATCTCCGATGTTCATAATGTTCCTCCGTTTTTACGACCATTCTATTGTAAAACAAGAAACATATAGAAAAAGGAAAATATGCAAAAAATAAATTTAGATTTGCGAAAGGGCGATTTCTTCACATTTATGAAAACAGTACTGATCACAGGTGCATCCCGTGGAATCGGGCGGGCAATTGCACAGAAATTTGCACAAAATCATTTCGGACTCATTCTCAACTGCAGGCGCTCTGTGGATGAACTGGAGTCTTTTGCCCGCGAACTGCGCGAAACCTGCAGCGCAGAGGTTCTGACCTGCATCGGCGATGTGGCGGATCACGCATTTGTCGAGCAGATGGTGCTTGACGGGCAGGCACATTTTGGAGCCATAGATGTGCTGGTCAACAATGCGGGAATCTCCCATATCGGACTGCTGACGGACATGACCCGCGAGGAATGGGAGTATCTCATGGCAGTCAATGTATCCTCCGTTTTTTCCTCCTGCAAATGCGTTATACCGGAAATGATCCGCCGAAAAGCGGGACATATCATCAACATCTCCTCTGTCTGGGGCAGCGCAGGTGCCTCATGCGAGGTTGCCTACTCTGCCAGCAAGGGCGCTGTCAATGCATTTACAAAGGGTCTGGCAAAGGAGCTAGCTCCCTGCGGCATTCCCGTCAATGCAATTGCCTGTGGCGTGATTGATACCGATATGAACCGATGTCTGAATCGGGAGGAACGCCTTGCTCTGGAGGCTGAAATTCCTGTCGGAAGGTACGGTACTCCGGAGGAGGTCGCAGAGCTGACCTATTTTCTTGCCGGCTGTTCCCCCTATCTTACCGGGCAGATTCTGACCCTGGACGGCGGCTGGAGCTGATTCGAAAACTACAGATCCGCCCCATACCTTGCATATCGAAACACATCCAGAGACGGCAGCTTCCTGCCCTCATGGTCAAACATAGCCTGATTATCCCATGCACAGCCGCCATAATATTTCCCGGCATCCGCCGGGTCATACTCCGCGGAATAGGAGCTTGCCCAGCCCGAACCGTACATTTCCCACCGTACCCGGTTCGCCTGCGTATCCGGACCTATCGGCACCCATGCACCCTCCCAGTAAAAGACACCCAACGCGCCTGCACTGGATGCAGCCGCCATGACATCCCGCACATTGTCTGCCTGTCCCTGCACAGTGGCCGCATAGGACTCCGTCAAATCCTTGCTGCCGACACTGTTGGCAAATCCATCCCCATCCTCCAGTGTGTAGGGATAGGCGGTCTCCATGATACAGGTCTGTTTCCCGTATTCGTCCGCAATCTGCCGCACTACCTCCTGCATATGCTCCATCGTGCCATGCCAGTAGGAATAGTAGGAGATTCCCAGCACATCGTAGTCCAGCCCGGCATCTGCCAGCGTTTTTACCTGCCCGAGCAAACTCTCCGAATCCTCGGGATTGGTGTAATGCACCACAATCTTGATATCCTTGTCCCGGTCAAACTCCCGCACTGCACCACTGGCCTGCTGTAACAATGCGAGCACAGCTTTCGGCTCCTTCTCCCCCGCCATCCCGTGATTAATCTCATTTCCGATCTGCACCATGCCGATCCTGGCTCCTGCAGACGAAATAGATGTAAGGCTCTCTATCGTGTAATCATAAATCGCCTGTCCTTTTTCCTCTGCGGTCATGGTTTCCCACGCCTTTGGCGCATATTGCTTGCCGGGATCTGCCCAGAAATCAGAGTAATGGAAATCCACCGCCAGCTTCATGCCGTATGCGGCAGCTCTCTTTCCGATTTCCGCTGCGGCCTCCGCGTCATTGTTGCCGCCCCCGTATCCATGTCCTTCTGCATCATAGGGATCGACCCACACACGCACCCGGATGTAGTTAATCCCGGAATCAGCCAAAATCTGAAACAAATCGGTCTCTTCGCCGTTTTCATCATAATAGATCACACCGCTTGCCTCCTCTGCCAGAACGCTGGACACATCCATGCCCATGATAAAATCCTCCGGCAGATCCCCGATGGCAGCTACCCGGATCCCGGCCTTCTCTGCCATCGTCGGAAGCTCCGGCATATAGCTGTTTTCCTGCTCCGCACTCCCGCCGCAGCCCGCTGACAATGCGACTGCCGCGATGACGATAAGCGCAATCCCACAGAGCCTGCCTGCACGTTGTCTGAAATTTTTTCTCAGAGTCGTTCCTGTATTTCTCATAGATTCGATACTCTGCCTCCTGTCTCTGCGATCAATGTACTATTACCAGTATAGCATGATTCAGGTACATCGCAAACAGCAAGTGCGTGGTTCGGGAGTGAAGTGTAATGTTTTATTTGCAAACTATTGTTTAATTTTCTTGACAAATATTCATAAATATCGTATTGTATTATTTGTATAATACAATCGAAACAATTCAGGAGGTAACTACTATGACCGGGCGAAAGCGATTTGCTACCATTATGATGAGTTTTATTCCTCTAATTGCTGCAGAGGCAATTCAGTTCCTGATGATAATTCCGGTTGCCGGGATTCTCTTATTGACCACGTTCAGGAATCAAACGGGGGCCACCTATGAAGAACTCGTCACGACTTTAACAGACGCGCTTACCTCAGTGGGTACAAGCTCGGCCGTCTCCCTATTGTATGCCACAGCAACCATTGCCATTTTTGGCTTTTGGTTTCTAAAGCAGTTTCGTACAGACAGTCTTTACCCGCCGAAACAGGCCTTTCATCCGGTGCTTTTGGTCGGTCTTGTTTTTACCGCCCTCGGCTGGCAGGTGCTTGCCAACTACATCGTAGAGCTCACAGCAACCATCAGCCCCCATTCCCTGGAGGTCTATGAAAGAATAATGGAAAGCGCCGGCTTTGACGATATGAACTTTGCTTTGATTCTATACGCAGTCTTTCTTGGACCGATTTGCGAAGAACTCTTATTCCGGGGCGTTACCATGAGTCTCGCCAAAAAGGCCATGCCCTTCTGGCTTGCAAACCTTTTTCAAGCGCTTTTGTTTGGAATCTTTCACATGAACGTCATCCAGGGTGTGTACGCGTTCGTCTTGGGTATTTTCATGGGCTATATCTGTGAAAAGGGCGGAAATATCCTGATTTCCATTTGCTTCCATATCCTTTATAACGCATGGGCGACCTTTGCTCCTGACTGGTTCCTGTCCGGTGCAGACGAAAGTACCCTGTATTTCTTCCTCTGGCTTGCTGCAGGCGTTCTCTTTGCCGGAGCGGGTGCGCTGCTGTTTACAATTGGTGTGAGAAAAAGAAATGAAAAGGTTAATCTTTCCAGAATATCCGCCGATATTTAATGTACATGGGCGATCAAAGGCCACGATCATCCGGTAAAATATATGAGCGGACCACGGACGGTATAGCTTTAGGGAAAAGGATTTTCCATAAAATTATATCGTCTTTTTATTTTGTAGGATAAGGAGATTATACAGAATAATCGGGCTTCTCACCAAAAGGAGGAAACTCAATGATTATTCAATCCGGCAGCATTGGCATGAGCAGCAGCAGAAGCTATGCCGCCGCAGGTTCAACCAGTACCTCCCTCTCCATATGGGGAGCGAGGAGTAATACGACACTTTCCTCTGTGCGCAGCTTCGCTGCCTCAGAGCAGTCCGGCAACACGCTACTCAGTTTTTCCAACGGAAATGACAGCTTTTCCGATTCCATGGAACGCCTGAGAGACAGATACCGGGAGACACAAAGTATTTCCAATAACCGTATCAACAATGCGATAAACAGTGTCCAGCAAATGCATGCACAGATATTCAGCTATCTGCTGTACTGGCTGTTTGGAGGACAAATGCCGTCTGCGGACGGTTCCCAGCTGACAACGGAAAACAGTAACCTCACGCAGCAA
Source organism: Lachnospiraceae bacterium (assembly GCA_017484135.1). Taxonomy (GTDB): domain Bacteria; phylum Bacillota; class Clostridia; order Lachnospirales; family Lachnospiraceae; genus Roseburia_C. The sequence continues at coordinate 9,335 of JAFUTQ010000033.1, read as the reverse complement.
TTCGGAGGCACCTATGACAGTGAATCGATTTTTACAGAGACGGAAAGTACCACCTTCTCCACCACCGGCACTGTCGTGACGGCAGATGGCAGGGAGATTTCCTTTCATCTGGATGTGGGCATGTCCCGTACCTTTACCAGCTATGCAACGGAACACTGGAATTTCGGTGCGCCCAAAATGACCGACCCGCTGATCATCAATCTGGGCAGCAATGTCGCAGAAGTGTCCGATCAGAAATTCTATTTTGATCTGGATGCAGACGGGCATGAAGAATACATTTCCATGCTCACCGGAGACAGCGGTTATCTGGCGCTGGACAAGAATGGGGACGGTAAGATCAACGATGGCAGTGAGCTTTTCGGCACATCAAACGGCGATGGTTTTGCGGATCTGGCACAATACGATTCTGACGGAAACGGATGGATTGATGAAAACGACCCGATATTTAATCAGCTTTTAATTTGGAAGAAAAATGCTGACGGCACGGATCATCTGTGCGGAATCGGCGAGGCAGGCATCGGTGCCATCTATCTTGGCAGCAGTGAGACCCAGTTCTCGCTGAATTCCCAGCGAGACAACAGCACCAATGCGCAGATCCGGCAGACCGGAATCTTTCTCTATGAGAATGGCGGTGTCGGCACCATACAGCACGTAGACATGGCGCAGCTGGAGCTGGCGAGATAAGGGACACGATATTGTGTGTGACAGGGAGCGGAAGGTCATGCCGACGTAGTCGGCATAGGTTTTTGCACAAGAAAACTCTGGAGAAAGCTGGCTTTCTCCAGAGTTTTTTCGCAAAGTGTTCACATCTTACAGCTCTACCGTAATCTTCTCCAGCTTCCAGATATCATCCACGTACTCCTGAATGGTTCGGTCGGAAGAGAATTTGCCAGAGGCAGCAATATTCAAAATTGCCTTCCGTGCCCAATTTTTCTCATCCTTGTAGTCCTGATTGATTCTCTTCTGCGCCTCTACATAGGAACGGAAGTCTGCCAGAATAAAGTACGTATCTGCGTACTGTGTGCTTTCCGTATTCAGCAGAGAATTGTACAAATCACGGAACAGCTCCGGATCATCCGGCGAGTAGAAGCCGTTGATCAACTGCATCAATACGGTTCTCACATCCTGGTCGGTATTAAAAATCTGCATCGGATCGTAATCCCGGTTTTGTTCATGTGCAATGACCTCATCGGAGCTCATTCCAAAGATGAACATATTATCTTCTCCGACTTCCTCTGCCATCTCCACGTTGGCACCATCCATCGTCCCAATTGTTAAAGCACCATTTAACATAAACTTCATATTACCTGTTCCGGACGCTTCCTTGCTGGCCGTAGAAATCTGCTCACTGACATCTGCTGCCGCAAAAATGATTTCCGCATTGGATACCCGGTAATCCTCGATGAATACCACCTTCAGCTTGCCATTGATGCTCTTGTCATTGTTGATCACATCTGCCACTGCATTGATCAGCTTAATCGTCAGCTTGGCATTCCGATATCCGGCTGCTGCCTTCGCACCAAAAATATAAGTTCTCGGAACGACATCCAGATTCGGATTCTCTTTCAGCTCATTGTACAGATACATCACATGCAGAATATTCAAAAGCTGCCGCTTATACTCATGCAGACGCTTTACCTGTACATCAAACAGGGATCTCGGATCTACCTCTATGCCGTTATGCTTCTGAATATAATCTGCAAGGCGAACCTTGTTCTGATACTTGATATTCAAAAATTCCTGCTGTGCTTTCTCATCATCCGCATAGATCTTCAGCTTGCTGATGCGGGACAGATCGGTAATCCAGTCCTTCCCCACATATTTGGTTACCCACTCGGCAAGCAGCGGATCTCCATGCATCAGAAAACGACGCTGTGTAATTCCGTTGGTCTTGTTGTTGAACTTCTCCGGGAACATCTCATAGAAGTCCTTTAACTCCTGATTTTTCAAGATCTCTGTGTGGAGTCTTGCCACACCGTTGACCGAATATCCCGCGCAGATCGCAAGGTGTGCCATCTTTACCTGTCCGTCATATATGATCGCCATCTTGCGAATCCGATCGTTGTCTCCGGGGAATTTCTTCTGAATATCCAGCACAAACCGACGGTTGATCTCCTCAACGATCTGGTAAATTCTGGGCAGCAGTCTGGAGAAAATCTCAATCGGCCATTTTTCCAACGCCTCTGCCATGATGGTATGATTGGTGTATGCGCAGGTCTTTGTCGTGATATCCCATGCCTCATCCCATTCCAGACCTTCCTCATCCAAAAGAATCCGCATCAGCTCTGCAACGGCCACCGTAGGGTGCGTATCATTCATCTGAATCGTTACCTTCTCCGGCAGCTGATGAATGTCACTGTGATGCTTCTTGAAACGCTCAATGGCGCGCTGCAGGCTTGCAGACACAAAGAAGTACTGCTGTCTTAAGCGAAGCTCCTTTCCCGCGATGTGATTGTCGTTGGGGTAAAGCACCTCCACTAGGTTTCTCGCCAGATTCTGCTGCTCCACTGCCTTGCGGTAATCTCCCTTATTAAAGGAATCCAGCTGGAAGCTCTCCATCGGCTCTGCATCCCAGATCATCAGGGTATTTACTACATTATTGTTATAGCCGACGATCGGCATATCATAGGAAATCGCCTTCACAGACTGGTAATTCTCCTGTACAAACTTGGTACGTCCGTTCTCGCCGTCCTGCGCCCGCACATAACCGCCGAATTTTACCTCATAGGTATATTCCGGCCGCTTCAGCTCGAAGGGATACTCGTTTTTCAGCCAGTTGTCAGGAACCTCTATCTGATAACCGTTTTCAATCTTCTGCTGGAACATTCCATAGCGATAGCGGATTCCGCAGCCATATGCCGGATAGCCCAGAGTGGCAAGCGACTCCATAAAACAGGCTGCCAGACGTCCCAGACCGCCATTTCCAAGCGCCGGATCAGGCTCCTGATCTTCAATGGCATCCAGATTGATCCCCATCTCCTCCAATGCCTCTTTGACTTCCTTATAGCTTGTGAGATTGATCAGGTTATTACCCAGAGCACGCCCCATCAAAAACTCCATGGACATATAATAAACAATCTTCGGATCCTGATTATCGATCTCCTTCTGGGTGGCAATCCACTGATCCATGATAACATCTTTGACGGTAAAAGATATTGCCTGAAACAGCTCCTGCTCGCTTGCCTCCTTCAACGTCTTACGGTACAGACGTCTTACATTGTCCTCCACTTCTTTCTTAAATTCTTCCTTCTCATACTTTCCGTTTTTCATTCTATTGCTCCTTCTATATAATAAAATTATGCTGCTACCGAATTTGTGTTTCAACAGAGAAAGGGAGTAGTAAACCCGCCTCGGCCACTCTCCCTATCTGCATATTCTATTTATTTCTTTTGAACTCCGAGTGTAACTGTCTCGCCATTGATGTTCCATTCCTTCTGATAGCCTGCAGTCTCTCCGGCTATAATATCGTCCGCAAGAACTTCGGTTTTGATCTGGTTTCCGTAGCGATTGAAAATATCCTGTACCTTGTCCCCTGCCTGATAAGAAACAGCGATCCTGTCCATTACCTCAAAGCCTGCCTCTTTCCGCATGGTCTGAATCTTACTGATCAGCTCACGAATCATCCCTTCCTCCAGAAGCTCCGGGGTAAGATTGGTATCCAATACTACGGTTACCTCGTTATCACCCTCCGACATGTAGCCTTCCATCTGCGTCATGGTGATAAGCAAATCCTCTTCATATAGTACAACATCTGCACCGACACTGTCAAGCTTTATACAACCGGTAGATTTCAGCTCTGCCATTGCCTGATTGCCATTCAGCCCGGCAAGCGCCTTCTGAATTTGTCCCAGATATTTTCCGTACTTCGGTCCTACCGTGCGCAGCTGTGGCTTGAACGTGTAATCCGTATAGGCGCTCACATCATCAGTAAAAGTCACCTGCTTGACATTCAGCTCCTCCTCAATGATCTGTACAAAATATTCCGGCAGCTCTACAGGCGCTTTCACGAACATGGTTCCAATCGGCTGGCGGTTTTTGATGCTGGCCGCATTCCGGCAGGCACGCCCCATGACAACGATTTTTAATACCTCGTCCATATTCTTTTCTAAGCCGGCATCAATCCACGCTTCCTTTGCCACCGGAAAATCGCAAAGATGCACGCTCTCGGGTGCTGTCTTGTCGATACTGCACACCAGATTCTGGTAGATGTCCTCCGCCATAAACGGCACCATCGGTGCGGCGGTCTTACATACCGTTACCAATGCGGTATATAAGGTCATATAGGCATTGATCTTGTCCTGCTCCATTCCCTTTGCCCAGAAACGCTCCCGGCTGCGGCGCACATACCAGTTGCTCATCTCATCCACGAACTCGTCTAAGGCTCTCGCCGCCTCGGGAATCCGGTAACTGCCCAGATCACGGTCAACCGACTGCACCAGCGTATTCAGCTTGGACAACAGCCACTTGTCCATAACCGACAGCTTGTCATAGTCCAGCGTGTATTTCGTAGCATCAAATTCATCAATATTCGCATACAGCACGAAAAACGCATAGGTGTTCCAGAGCGTTCCCAAAAACTTGCGCTGTCCCTCCTGTACGGCCTTGCCATGGAAACGATTCGGCAGCCACGGCGCACTGTTGATATAGAAATACCAGCGGATCGCATCTGCCCCATAAGTCTCCAATGCCTCAAAGGGGTCTACCGCATTCCCCTTTGATTTACTCATCTTCTGGCCGTTCTCATCCTGCACATGTCCCAACACGATGACATTCTCATAAGGTGCCCGGTTAAAGAGCAGGGTGGACTCTGCCATCAGAGAATAGAACCATCCTCTGGTCTGATCCACTGCCTCGGAGATAAACTGCGCCGGGAACTGCTGATGGAACAATTCCTCATTTTCAAACGGATAATGATGCTGCGCAAACGGCATGGCACCGGAGTCAAACCAGCAGTCAATCACCTCCGGCACGCGTTTCATCGTCTTGCCGCAGATCGGGCAGGGGAAGGTGACCTCATCGATATACGGCCTGTGCAGCTCCACCTTTGCCGCCTCCGGATTGCCGCTGCGCTCCGCCAGCTCTGCCCGGCTGCCGATACATTCCTGACGTCCGCACTCGCATTCCCATACCGGAAGCGGAGTCCCCCAGTAACGATTGCGGGAAATTCCCCAATCCTGGATATTTTCCAGCCAGTCCCCGAAACGTCCCTTTCCGATAGACTCCGGAATCCAGTGAACGGTATTGTTGTTGCGGATCAGATCCTCCTTGACCGCCGTCATCTTGATAAACCAGGACTCTCTCGCATAGTAAATGAGCGGCGTATCGCAGCGCCAGCAATGCGGATAGTCATGCTCAAATTTCGGCGCGTCAAACAGCTTTCCCTGCGCATCGAGATCCCTGATGACCTCCGGGTCTGCCTTCTTTACAAACAGTCCGGCGTAGGGAGTCTCCTTCGTCATTTCGCCCTTTCCGTCCACAAACTGGACAAACGGAAGATCGTAGTTTCTTCCGATCCTTGCATCGTCCTCACCAAAGGCAGGCGCGATATGCACGATACCGGTACCGTCCGACATAGTGACATAGGTATCGCAGGTCACAAAATGTGCCTTCTTGTTCTGTTTGTTTGCGACATCCGCGGCACATGCAAACAACGGTTCATATTCCTTGTATTCCAGCTCTTTTCCGGTACAGGAGTCCAAAACCTCATAGGCCTTTACGCCTTCCTCCTCCTTGCCCAGCTTTCCCAACACTCTGTCGAGCAAGGCCTCTGCCATATAATAGGTATAGCCGTCTGCTGCCTTGACCTTGCAGTAGGTCTCCGATGGATTCACGCACAATGCCACGTTGGAGGGCAGCGTCCAAGGGGTGGTCGTCCATGCCAAAAAGTAAGCATCCTCCCCGATCACCTTGAAACGCACCACGGCGGAGCGCTCCTTTACGGTCTTATACCCCTGTGCCACCTCCTGTGAGGAAAGTGGCGTGCCACAGCGCGGACAATATGGCACAATCTTGAAGCCCTTGTACAAAAGCTTTTTATTCCAGATTTCCTTTAATGCCCACCATTCGGACTCGATAAAATCGTCCTCATAGGTGACATACGGATCGTCCATATCCGCCCAGAAACCGACGGTTCCGGAGAAATCCTCCCACATCCCCTTATACTTCCAGACCGATTCCTTGCACTTTTTGATAAACGGCTCCATGCCATATTCTTCGATCTGCTCTTTTCCGTTCAGACCTAATAATTTCTCTACCTCCAGCTCTACCGGAAGTCCATGCGTGTCCCAGCCCGCCTTGCGCGGCACATACTTTCCCTTCATGGTCTGATAACGGGGAATCATGTCCTTGATGACACGGGTCAGCACGTGTCCGATATGCGGTTTGCCGTTTGCGGTCGGCGGTCCGTCATAAAAGGTATAGGTCTCGCCCTCTTTGCGATTTTCCATACTCTTTCGGAAAATGTCGTTTTCCTTCCAGAATTTGACCGTTTCCTTTTCTCTGTCCACGAAATTTAAGTTTGTTGAAACTTTTTCGTACATATTTCCCTCCAATTTTTTCGGCAAAAAGGCACCCATCCTGCAAAAAGGACGAGCGCCTGCCGTTTCTTAACCACCTTATCACAACGTACTTAGACAACAGCACAGGCTGTGTCTGCATACACGTTCCCGTAACGGGGGAATACCGTCAGTTCCTACTGGATTTCTCGTTCGGACTGCAACTTAAAAGTGATTTTCATTCTGCACTTACTCGTACCGGCTCACACCTTATCCGGCTCTCTTGGACTTTCCGTGCAAAGTTACTCTCTTTGTCATCGTCTTTTCTTGTTTTAATTTTTATCTGTTTTCCAGTATAAAACCGCAACCAGAGGTTGTCAAATATTTTTTCTTATAGGATCGTCTTGATCCAGCCCTCCGGCGCTTCAATCTTGCCCATCTGAATCCCGGTCAGAGTGTCATACAGCTTTTTTGTCGTAGGTCCCATATCCTCCATTCCGCTCGGAATCAGGATTTCCTTTCCGTGATCTACGATTTTTCCGATGGGTGAAATCACGGCCGCCGTGCCGCAAAGACCCGCCTCAGCGAACTCGGAAACCTCTGCAAACTCTACCTCCCGGTGCTCTACCGTCATGCCCAGATAGTGCTCTGCCACATACATAATGGAACGACGCGTAATGGACGGCAGAATGGAATCAGACTTCGGCGTTACCAGCTTATTGTCCTTGGTGATAAAAATAAAGTTCGCTCCGCCGGTCTCCTCTACCTTTGTTCTGCTGGCAGGATCTAAGTACATATTCTCATCATATCCGTCTTCATGCGCTGTCACAATTGCATGAAGACTCATCGCATAATTAAGTCCTGCTTTAATATTTCCTGTTCCATGTGGCGCTGCGCGGTCAAAATCACTCACACGAATGGTGATCGGCTTCGCGCCGCCCTTAAAGTAAGGGCCTACCGGTGTCACAAAAACGCGGAACTGGTATTCATCTGCCGGCTTTACCCCGATGACCGGATTCGTGCCCATCATATACGGGCGGATATATAAGGTAGCTCCCGAGCCATAGGGCGGAACATATGATGCATTCGCCTCTACCACCTTCTGGATGGCATCGATAAAACGATCCTCCGGAAATACCGGCATCTCTAATCTTCTGGCAGAATCCGCCAGACGGCTGGCGTTCAAGTCCGGACGGAAGGTAACGATATGACCGTCTTCTGTCGTATACGCCTTCAAGCCCTCAAATATCGTCTGCGCATACTGAAATACTCCCGCGCACTCATTTAACACAATATTGGCATCCTCTGTGAGTGCACCTTCATCCCATGCACCGTCTTTATAATTGGACACATATCTTTTCTCGGTCTGAAGATATGCAAAGCCCAGATTTGCCCAGTCAAGATTCTTCTTTTCCATGAATAACATCCTCCATTCTGTATTTCTCATGATCACAAGAATCACTCTGACACTTATTTTAGTCTCTTACCCGGGATTTGTCCATAAAAATATTGAAGAACAGCGAAATCTTCCCCTGCGCATAATGATAGCGGTACAGCAGAAAGCTGCACCGCCATATCTTCTCTCTCATTGAAAAACAAATCCCCGATCCTCCTGATAAGAATCCAGGTCGATATCATAATCGCTCTCATATTCTTCCAGAATGGAATACGGATCATTATAAATTTCATCCCATGATGCGCTGCCCATAATTGCAATCCAATATACAAAGAATGCAATGATTCCAACTGCACCGGTCACAATTCCCACAATCGGCATAGCACGGTTTGCTCCCCTGACAAGCTGAACAATACCGAAAATAATTGCAAGAACTCCCATAATCACATTGATACAGGTACAAAACAGTACAAGTGCCAGTATCCCCAATACCAGCGATGCAATTCCAAAAGCATTGCTCACCTTTGGACCATCATCCGGCGGCACAACATCAACACTCTGATATACATTCCGGTTATCGTATTGATATTGATAGCCATTCTGATTCTGATAGCCATTCTGGCTCTGATAATCATTCTGATTCTGAAAATCATTCGGGTTCTGATAATTATCCGGATTCCCATCCATGCCTGTCGGCTGATTCAGGTTTTCATTTTCGTTCATAGCACGCTCCTACGGATATTGTCGTTACAGTCTCATGATAATTCTCCCAATGCTGTTCCGAGTGCTGCAATGCCAAGCAGTGCCAGAACCCAGACAAGAACAGCTAAAACAAGTCCTACGATGCCACAGATCATACCAGCCTTTGCCAGCTTGTGCTCGCCGTACTTATTCTTCTGAACAATGCTGAATACGATTCCCAAAATACCGCATACAAGGCTGACCCACGTCACGCAACAGAAAGGAATGGAAATGATACCGCAAACCAAAGATGCGATTGCAAATCCTTTCGGCTGATCTTCCCCTGTGTTTGTTACCTCTCCGCTGTTGAATTCTTCGTTGTTGAACTCTTCACTCATTTTCGATCCTCCATCTGTATTGATAATATTATAGTTAAAAACTACAGGTTAATTTTATCAGAAAAGCCACAAAAAAACAAGTATGAATTGTCAAGATCAAATCCGGAAATCAGCAGAAATGTTTTACATGATGAAAAAATCCTAATCTTCGTATTTTTTCAATTTTTCTTCCAAAGCATGAATCAGAGCTGCTTGTTCCGCCAGGGAGGCATCTTTCTCTGCCAGGGAAGCATTTTTCTCCGCCAGCTCGTCCTCAAGCAGCTGCATTTTGTGTTTATGGGTATTCATTAAACGGTAATAATCTTCCCGTGCCCGGCATTGCTCCCGGATGAGTTCGTCCGCATTCAGTTTATACAGGGTAGCTGA
>JAFUTQ010000032.1 GCA_017484135.1 Lachnospiraceae bacterium | reverse complement strand
GCTGTATTCTCTCACGTTCTTGCCGACGCCGGAGTTTATAAGAGAACACCGGAAGGATCAAAAGCGTTTGCCAGATTTACGGATACCTTTCGCAAACGCCCTTGATCCTTCCATATTTACACGCCATGCCTGACCCTTTCCGTCTATACCCGAAAGGTTCCCAGCATTTCCATCATCTGATCCGATTTTTCCCGCAGCTGCTTGGATGCCTGTTCCAGCTCCTGAATCGCATCCATCTGCGTGCCTGCGGTTTCATATACCGTAGAGGAGCATGCCGCAGTTTCTGCCGACACAGCGGAAATACTTTCAATCGCTTCCAGCGTCTCCGTTCTGGAACGATTCATCTCCGCTACATTGGACGAAATCATATCCAATGCCTTCAACAGAGATTCTACCTGCTGATTAATCATCTGGAAGGAGGAAGTGGTGTTCTCCACCGCACCCGTCTCGTTGGAAATCACCCGCTCCGCCTCTCTTGCGATGGTCACTACCTCTCCCGTCTTTTCCACAATCTCCTCGATAATCACTGAAATCTGTGTGGATGAGTCAAGACACTGATCTGCAAGCTTGCGGATTTCCTCCGCAACCACCGCAAAGCCTTTGCCGGCCTCGCCCGCCCGGGCAGCTTCAATGGATGCATTGAGCGATAACAGGTTCGTCTCCTCCGCAATCTCATTAATAGAAATTACAATCTTGTTGATAGACTTTGATTTTTCCTCCAATCCCTCAATCGCCTCAATGACATTTCTGGTAATCTGCGAACTGGACTCTGCACTGGCCGTCAGTCCCGCAACCGAATCAATTCCGCTGTTGATCGTGGTTCCCGTTGTGGATGTCAGCTTGCCGATTTCATCCGCATTCATACTCACATTGGAAATCTTTCCGGACAGCAGATCCATCTGGTTCAGACAGTCCTCAGAGCCGGTATCCAGCTTGTTGACCCCCACTTCAATTTCGGATATGGTCCTTTGAATATCACTGGTGGTTTCTATAAAGGTTTTTGATGCATCCGTCACATAAGCAGCCGCATCATTCAGCTGCGCACTTACCTCGTTCACGTTTGCAATCAACTTTTTCACATTTGCCACAGTACTGTTTAGCCCCAGACACAGCAGCCCAAATTCATCATGCCGCTTCGTCTTTAAGTGAACCGTCAAATCTCCTTTGGCCACCTTTTTCAGCTGCTTTAGTATATACTGGATATTTCCCGATATCTGGCTTGAAATCAACACGCCCAAGACAATTGCCACTATGGTTGCAAGTATCGTCACAATCACAGACAGATTCCGGATATCTTTTGTCCCGGATAAAATGATATCTGCCGGAATTAACGCGGTTACCATTGCATCATAATTTTCCAGCTTGCTATATACAAACAGATATTCCTCCCGGTCTATGTATACCGTCTCGCTGCCTGTATTCTCTGTTCCATCGAGTGCTCTCTGGTAAAAGTCCGTATCCGCAAAAACCGACGTTCCCTGGGCTATACTTCCATCCGAAAAAAACTCCGTTCCGTCCGATGTTACCAGCGCCACATAACCGCCTTCTCCCACATCCAATGCCTGCATCGCTTCCCGGATAAAGACCGCATCCAGATCAATGACCATGACCGCATCCCAGCCATTATAGCTTCGCGCAATACGCATGGCATACCCGGAGGTATCAATATTCAGATTCTCATCCACGGCAGCATCCTGCCCAAACAAAAACCAGTCTGTTACATTTTCGGTAACCAGTTGCCCCTGTTCCGACTCGGAATATAGTGTAAACGCATTCTCCGGTATTTTCGTGCTGCTGACAAAGACACTGCCGCCTTCATCCATCAGAAAATAGACCGATTCGAGCTTGGGATCCATCGCCATTCGGGTACGGATCGTATCTGTATATTTTTTCCGCTTCTCTCCCGCACTCTCTGCAGACAAACCTCCGGTAAAATAAACCTTAAACTCCGTATCGGCCAGATAGGTCTTGAATTCATCCTTCTCCGCATCGACAACGAGAGAAATGTACTGCTGCATCGTATCTGCTGTCTGCGCAACAGATATCTTGTCATTATTGATAATTGCAGAGGATGCCTTCTTGTAGGACACCACACCCAGCACAATGATACACATTACCGGAACCATAAAGGACGCAATCAGACGAAAACGTATACTTTTTGTCATCGGTACATCCGGTTTTCCGGCGGATGGTTTCTTTCTGTTTTTCTGTTTCGTATTCATGGGATCTCCCCTCCCTTTGGGCTCTCTGTCATTTCAAAATACAAACCGACTGAGGCGGCATCTGCAGAACATCCTCCGCCAGCGTCACACGCTCTCCGTTCAGGGTAAGCTCCCCGCGAAGCTCCATATCGGTCAGCTCTGTTCCTGCCAGTGAGAGCTCAAGCGTATCATCTGAAGTATTGTATACAATTCCTATCGTGCTCCCGTCGTAGGTTTTGGTGATCACCGCCTGATCTCCCTCACACAGCGATTCCACAATGGTTATGGTTCCCCTTGCAATCTCCGGATTTTCATTTCGCAGCCGCAGTGCACGCTTGTAATAATTCAAAAGCGAATTCGGGTCCTCCAACTGTTCATCCACCGCCGGAAATGCCGACTCAATGCCATCATCCGCTCCCTCGGGTTTTTCCGTCATACCGATCTTATCCGTATCCGACCACAGCATCGGCAGCCGTTTGTTTTCATCCTTTGTCCCCTTGCTGCTCATTCCGATCTCCTCCCCGTAATAGACAAAAGGATTTCCGCTCATCATCATAAGCAGCCCGCAGGCCATCTTCAAGTCATTTTCATTGCTCTGCAGATTATTTGCCACTCTTACCTGATCGTGATTGGTCAGAAACGGCGCATCAATGTAATCCGGGTTCTCCGCTGAGAAGGTTTCCTGATAGTCCAGCATGGCATGAACCAGCTTGGTCGCATCCGAACTGCCTTTCGCCGCCCTCACCAGCTTTCCCTCTGCACTGCAGGTGTCAAAATTGAACATACTGGGGGTCAGACTTTCATAATACTTCGCAACGGTAGATTCGTTTGCCCACACCTCGGATACCATGTAAAAATCGGGATTCACACTGAGACCGCAGGTATACAGCCGGTTGAGAATTTCCAGATTTTCCTCTGTATCGGAATCGTTAAAATGCATGGCGGCATCCACGCGAAAGCCGTCCACACCTAAATCTACCCAGAATTTCGTAATTTCATCAAACTCTTCCCTGACCGCTTCATTCTCCCAATTCAAATCCGGCTGGGTATAATAAAAGACCGCCTCGTAATACCAGCCTCCACCGGGGATCTCTGCATAGCTCGAATTAACCTGCTCCCTCGAAAAATGATAATACTCCACGTAAGGGCACTCCTGTGCATCCGGCTCCTGCCCCTCCGGCAGATTGCTCAGATAGTCACAGGCCTCCAAAAACCACGGGTGCTGGTTTGAAGAATGATTGATCACAAAGTCGATGACCACATAAATTCCCCGTTCATGGCATTCACGCAAAAGATTTTCAAAGTCCTCCAGCGTCCCGTAAGCCTCATCAATGTCCCGGTAATCCGTGGTATCATATTTATGATAGGACGGTGCCGGCATAACCGGCATCAGCCAGATTCCGGTAAAGCCCATATCCTGAATATAATCCAACTTTTCGGTCACGCCATTCAGATCACCCATTCCATCCCCGTCGGAATCGTAAAAAGATGCCACGAAAATCTCGTAGAAATTGCGATAGTTGTCATCCAGGATATTCAGCTCATGCTGCATGGTATCCTGATCCGCTTTGCAGCCTGCAAGCATTCCCGCAAGCATCGTCAGCAAAATCAGAACACTCAGCAATCTTTTTCCCACTGTTTTTTTCGGATTTATTTGTTTTTTCAACAAATCATACCCTCCCAATTTCTCAAAAAAACGGCAGCCGGAATGACCGCCGTTTTTATTTTTTAGTTACTGTTATTAATTCAAAAAACTAACCCTTTACAGCACCGCCCGTTACACCTTCTACATAATACCGCTGCAATGCCATAAACAGAACCGTGACAGGAATTGCCACCAACACGCCCCCGGCACAGAATCTGGTAAAAATCCCTGATAATCGCTTGTGTTGACCCATCTGTACAAGGCCACTGCCACGTTGTAGCTGTCACTGTAACCGAATGCCACATAAGAAGCAAAGATATAGTCACACCATGGAGCGATAAAGGCCGTCAATGCAGTGTAAATTACAATGGGCTTGGAAAGCGGAATAATCATGGTCAAAAAGATACGCATCTTGCTGGCTCCGTCAATACGCGCCGCCTCATCCAGAGACTTCGGAATCGTATCAAAGAATCCCTTACACACATAATAGCCCATTCCACAGCTGGCCACCGCAATCAGGATCAAACCGGGAATCGCACCCTCCTGTGTCAGGTGGAACTGCTTCAGCAAAAAGTACAGACAGATCATGGTCAAAAATCCCGGGAACATTCCAAGAATCAACCATGTATTCATCAATGCCCGCCGCATCCGGAAACGGGTTCTGGACAGCGCATAGCTCACACACAACACAATAATGGTCTGTAATACTGCCACACACAGGGCAATGATCAGCGTATTCAGATACCATCTGACAAACTGACTGTCCCCGCTGAACAGCCATTTGTAGTTATCCAGTGAAAAATGCTTCGGTACCAGATAATCCACCATACCGCCCAACTCTGTATCATACGAGCGGAAGCTCTGCAGAACAATACATACAAAAGGAAACAGCCAGATGATACTGATCAGCACCAGCACGATATATGCAATCGCGTTTCCGAGTTTTTTATGCTGCTTGTGCAGCTTTGGTTCTTTCGCCATTATTGGAATCCCTCCTCGTCCTTCACTGAAGGCAGTAAATTATATACTCCCAGTGAAACTATTGCTGTAACTGCAAATACCATAATACCGATTACTGCCGCCATACGATAGTTCGTATCCGTCACAGTCATCTTATAGAGCCACGTTACCAAAAGGTCTGTAGAGCCTGCACTGCCTGACAGCTTCATCGACTTCGGTCCGCCTCCGGACAACAGGTAAATCACGTTGAAGTTGTTCAGATTTCCCGTAAACTGTGTCAACAGGAACGGTCCTGTCACAAACAGCATATACGGCAATGTAATCTTAAAGAACATCTGAAATGCATTCGCCCCATCGATCCGGGCGCTCTCATACAGATCCGCCGGAATATTCATCAAAAGGCCGGTAGCGATCAACATCATATAAGGAATACCGATCCACAGATTGATCACAATAATGGTAATTCTTGCCAGCGTCGGATTCGTCCAGAAGGGAATCGTGCTGCTGATCCACCCCCATTTCATCAGATAGGAGTTGATGAGTCCGTCATTAGCAAACATCTTGGATACATACAACAGGGATACAAACTGCGGAATAGCAATCGTCATAACCAGAATCGTTCTCCACAGCTTCTTGAGCTTAATCCCCTTTTTATTTATCAAAATTGCAACAGCCATACCGATGAAGTAATTTAAGAATGTTGCGAAAAATGCCCAAACCAAAGTCCATCCCAGCACCTTGAAGAAGGTTCCTCCAAAGCCGTTGCTCCCAAAGGAAAACAGCTGGGAAAAGTTATCAAACCCAACCCACGTAAACAGCTTCGCAGGTGCCTGATGGTTATAATCATAATTGGTAAATGCCACACAGATCATGAAGATGATCGGCAGCACCGTAAACACAAAAATGCCCAATACCGGCAAAGCCAGCAATGTCTTGTCGATATTCGCATCCAGTAAAGAGCTCAAATCCTCTTTTGTGGTGGGAATCTTCTTTCCCTCCTTCAAAAGCAGCTCCTCCTTGCGGTTCTCTCTTACATTTAACCGCCACACAAAAATAAAGAATACGATAAATATAATTGTCAGCAGACCATACAACAATATCAGAAAGCTGTTGTCGCCGTAAACAGTAACCTTCATAGGTCCCGCTTTGGTAAGAACTTCCTCTTTGTGCTCTCCGATCGTCCCAAGCGTTCCGATATCTTTCATATAATCCCAGCCAAAGCTGACGAGATAATAGATAAATGCAATTTCAATTACCAGAAATCCAATTCCTCTGGCAAAGGATTTTCTCATAATAGAGCCAAAGCCCATAATCAAGTATGAAACCCGGGTCTTCCAGTCGCCTTCTGCGAACGTGACACCGATTTCCTTTATATCTGTCCCGATCCACTTAAAAAAGTTCGCAATCCCCGTGCCTGCCTTCTTAAAGAGTCCTTCTTCTTTTCTATCCATATTCCCTCCGATTGCATACCATGACTTCGGGCAAATGACCACCCGGATATTTTACTTGCAAATCTGTCTTCGCGAAAATTTCGCATCGCAGATGCAAACCCTCCGGGAGAGAGAATCTCTCTCCCGAAAGTCTGCTTATCAGCATTTCTGTTTTACTGTGCGTAGCTCTGGCAGTCCGTCTGGAATGTCTCAAGAGCTGACATAAGATCATCATCGCTTGTAGATGTATTGATGTTTCCACTCTTTACATCATCGCCGAGTGACTCTGCACGTGACCAGTACTGATCCGGATAGTTGCCCTGCGGAATTGCAAATGCAAGCTGCTCTGCCAATGCAGAAAGTGCCTCATCTGCCTGAACTGCTGAATCAGACTGTGCAGTCACATTGGAAGGACCCCAGCCTTTTTCCTGATAACGTGCCAGCTGTACGTCTGCGCTGGTCAGATACTGAGCCAGATCGTAGCAGAACATAAGCTTAGATAAATCCTCCTGCGGCTTGATTCCGAGAAGCTTAAATCCACCGAAACCGCTCAACTGATAGGTGTTTCCGTCAGAACCCTCGAAGGTCGGAAGCTTTGCACAAGCATAGTTGTCTCCCAGTGCCTTCTTTGCAGCCTCAGAATCCCATGTACCGTCAACGATTGCTGCGAAGTTGGATGCATTGTCTACAGAAGAACCGTTCTGGAAAGAAGAAGATGATGCGATCTGTGCAATCTCCTTCAATGCAACAACACCCTTTTCGGAAGCATAGTCGATATTGCATCCCGTAAAGTTTCCTTCATCATCGGTATCGTATGTAAGTTCACATCCGGTTCCGAAGAAGAATGCGGTCTGATACCAACCGTTGCTGATGTCAAAATAGAAGTTCTTTCCTGCAGCCTCACAGTCAGCAATGATCTGCTCCATGGTAGAAGGATCTGAGATCACGGACTTGTCATAGTACAGGAAATATCCGTTGTCGGATGTAATCGGGAATGCATAGGTGGTTCCGCCAACCTTTGCTGCTCCTGCTGCTCCTGCGTCATTCTGCTCATCAATCCATGTTGCATAGTCGCCGCTCACCTGCTGTAATGCTCCTGCTGCAACCAGACGTGCGATCTGATCCTGTGCGAATCCATAAATGTCTGCGCCGCTCTGTACGTCTGTGATCATGTTTCCGGCTGCATCGCCCTCTCCTACAGACTCAATCGTAACATTGTACGGCTCGTATTCCGGATTTGCCTCTTTGAACGCATCAACCTGTGCCTGTGTGAAGTCGGATACCTCCTCTGCCACCCAGATGGTAACGTTTGTATCGTCACCTACTGCCGGAATTTCATCCGTTGCAACAGTATCGGTGCCTTCGCCCTCTACTACGTCTGCACTTTCTCCTTCTCCTGTCGTTGCCGGCTCGTCTGTGCCAGAGTTCGAGCCGCAGCCTGCTACTACGGTAGCTACCATAGCAGTTGCCAGTAATGCTGATAATACTTTCTTTTTCATTTTTCCTCTCCTTTTCATGATTTTTTATATAAAATGCGCAACGCATCTTATATCATTTTCGATCGACGTGCTTGTGGTTTTGCCAACGTCGCACCGACCTTTTTTGATCTTCTATGGTCATTTGTTCTAAAAACTTATTTTATTATACATCTCTTTTCGTCATTATGCAAGAAGTTATTTGATATTTCAAAATTTTATTCTGACAACATTGCCAGATGCAAACCCTCTGTCCAACGCGCGCTCCCTCATATTATTTTTATTGTAAAATTTACTATTTCATTTGTCAATTACTTTTGGCGCGCCCGTTGCGCCGGCAAAGCTGTAAACGCCGGATTGTAACAAAGGTCTTGTTATTTTTTTGTCAGCTTCTTGCTATTTTTGTCTTTTATTCGTATAATTTCGGTAATATGATTTATGTGTAAAAGATTCACATCGTAATATGGGGTGGTTTTATGGTTACAATCAAAGATATTGCTAATCGGTTAGGCGTATCGGTCAGCACTGTCTCGAAGGGTCTTACCGGAGCCAGTGACATCAGCGAAAATCTGCGTCAACTCGTCCTGGATACCGCAATCGAGATGGGCTACAAATCAAAAAAAATGAAAAAAGAAGAACACAAAAAGCTTTGCCTCTTTGTCGAGAATATGGAATACAGCTCATCCAACCAGTTTGGCTACGACATTGTGCTTGGCTTTAAGCAGTCTGCCTATCGGGCAAACTGGAATGTCACAGTCACGCCGGTCACGCCGGAATTTCAGATGAAAGAAAAATACGACACTTATATGCTGAAAAACGGTTTTTCCGGCGCTTTCATTCTGGGACTGACGCTACACGATCCATGGATTGAGCAATTTGCAGACACCACCGTTCCTACCGTTCTCTTTGATAATTATATTCCGAAAAACTCTAATGTATGCTATATCGGTACCGACAGCTACGAAGGAATCGATCTGGCTGTGGACCATTTGTCCCGGCTGGGGCATCGCAGAATCGCTTTTATGAACGGAACACCGTATTCCATGATCTCCAAGCAGCGCAGACAGGCGTATATTACCGCGCTGCAAAACAGAGGTCTGCCGGTAGACGAGTCGCTGATTGCCCACGGCTACTACCTTGCCGAATCCGCCAAATATCACGTTCCTGATTTTATCGAGATGGGTGCCACCGCCATTTTGTGCGGCAGTGATCTGATCGCATCCGGTGTCATCACGGAATGTCAGGCGCACGGTCTCTCGGTTCCCGGTGATATCAGCGTCATCGGATATGACGATCTGCCGATTTCATCGTTTTTGAACCCACCCCTTACCACCATCCGGCAGGACCGCGTGGAGCTCGGAAAGTGTGCCTACACCTCTCTGTCCGCCTCCATCGATCATGTTTCCATCAGCCGCACCCTGCTGCATCCGCAGCTCATTACCCGAAGCTCTACTGCGCCCTGCAGAGTTTCATAGAAAACAGCCCCCTTGCAACCGAAAAGGACACAGTGCAACGCACCGTGTCCTTTTTCACGTTCATAATGGGCAGAGGTGGATTCGAACCACCGAAGCAATTTGCAGCAGATTTACAGTCTGTCCCCTTTGGCCACTCGGGAATCTGCCCCTGTTTGAATTGAACAAAACTATTGTAGCATAGCCATTGCAATTGCGCAAGCGGGACTTTTTGTTTGGAGCCAGGTTGCAATTTACGGCGCGGGAGGGGGCAGAATGGGGGATTATCGGTTCACATCGTGCAACGATGTGAACCCTTTGCGCAAGAAAGCTCTGGGGAATGCCAGCATTTCCCAGAGCTTTTTGGGCAAAGAGGCAATGCCGACTACGTCGGAATGACCGATAACCCTCCATTCTGCCCGCCTCCCGCGCCGTAAATTGCAACCTAG
>JAFUTQ010000001.1 GCA_017484135.1 Lachnospiraceae bacterium | reverse complement strand
TTCAGACTTACCCGGATGTCGAGGATGAACGTCTTGTTGTCGATGGACTTGCCCAACTCGATGGGATTCATAATCTCAAGAGATGAGATCTCATCCATTGGTAAGTGTAGAACTGCGCTGACCAGCCCCTTGAGTGCGGTCTGGTCGGTCTGCAGGACAGCGCGGAACATGTAGTCATTGAGATAATTGTAATCGATAGCTCCGGTGGCATCCTGTAAGGTTTGCCGGAAATCAGCAGAAATGTTTTTTTGTGTCATAGATTGTCCTCCTCGTGATTTGAAAAAAGATAAAAAGTTTTGGCATACTTGGAAAATGCGGCGAATCGCCAGTGAATTCAGACCAAGATGAAACTACAACCAGTGTAACACAGGAGGAGGGCTCTTAACAAATGAAACTCTGTTAATCTTTCT
This sequence comes from Lachnospiraceae bacterium, assembly GCA_017484135.1. GTDB lineage: Bacteria > Bacillota > Clostridia > Lachnospirales > Lachnospiraceae > Roseburia_C. The sequence continues at coordinate 36,840 of JAFUTQ010000001.1, read as the reverse complement.
TAAATTTTTATTAATTAATATCCGCCAAAAAAGGCGCTTGTCGAACCCTCCCGCAGGGGATTCGACAAGCGTCTTTTTGACTGCACCCTTTTTCATAGATAACTATAATCTACGAAACAATTTTTCGCGCTCAAAATAAAAAAAAAAACCATTCAAAACAACCTTTTCATTCAATATTTTTTAATTTTACTCAATTATTCGACAAATGTCAACAGAATTCCGCCACAATCGGAATGGAATTGTATAGAATTATCCATAAATTCAGTGCAATTGTAGCGCAAATTTGCATGTTTCGCAGGAGATCCGAAGCGATAAGGGGTCAAAATGTGGGTCAAAAATCCAGCAGGAAAAGGAGGAAATTTCATGGCAAGACGAGGAGAAAATATCCGCTACCGGAAAGATGGAAGATGGGAGGCAAGATACCGTGTTACCGATCCGGTCACAGGCAAAAGAAAGAGCAGATCACTGTATGCAAAAACCTATGCCGCAGCCAAACAAAAGCGTTTGGACGAGCTGTCCATCCACCGCGCGAACCTTTCAGAAAACACTGCGAGCAGCGAAATAAGCGCTCCCGCAGATTTCGAAGGCTGCACCGATGGATGTGCCATCCGCTCGCGGATGCAGCGCAGGCGTGGCTTGGTGAGGTGTCAGAATCCAAAAAACCAAGCACCTACAGCAAGTACAAGCGCATCTATGAATCGTTTCTGATGCCCAAAATCAGCCAATTATCCGTGAGCGACATATCCGGCTGGCAGGAAATCGATCTCCGGGAGGTTATGGAGTTATCCGGGGAAAAGCTGTCAGACAGCGTGAGAGGGAGCATTTACGTGGTCATGAACCACATTCTGGAATATTACAATGCACAGTATCACACAAATATCAGACTTGCAAAATCCATCAAAAAGAATTCCCGCAAAAAGCCCGTGGAATCCCTGACAAGTGCCGAACAGTCGCTGCTTTTCACTGAGCTGGGCAGGAAGATGGATCGAAACAAATTCGGGATCTTGCTGTGCTTAAGCACCGGGCTTCGGCTGGGAGAAGTCTGCGCGCTCAAGTGGAGTGATATTGATCTGGAAAATAAGCTTCTGTGTGTGAACCGTACGGTTCAGAGACTCCCGGTAGAGGGACAGCAGACCAGGACCATGCTGATGGAAGGATCGCCGAAGAGCAGCTTTTCCAAACGGGTCATCCCGCTGCCGGATCGCATGATCCCGTATCTGACTGCATTTCAAAGGAAGGACGGCTATGTCATTTCGGATTCGAGAGCCGCGGACCCGAGAACCTTCCAGTATCAGTTTCAGAAGGTGCTGTCCTCTGCCGGAATCAAAAAGCACAACGCGCATATTCTCCGGCATACCTTTGCCACCAACTGCATGAACAGCGGGTTTGACGCCAAGAGCTTAAGTGAGCTTCTGGGACATTCCAATGTCAATATCACACTGAACCGGTATGTGCATCCCTCGATGGAGATCAAGCGTGCTCTTCTCAACAATTTATCAAACTCATTAGAAGCTATAAGGGGTCAAAATGTGGGTCAGACGGCGTGAGTGAATTTTCCGAAAGTCCGAATTTCAGCCGTTCGCAGGGATTTTTTCGTAGATTATAGATATCTGCGAAAAGGGGTCAATTTATTCACAGTCGGAGGAGGGGACGCAAAAAAACATGCAAAAATGGCTGTGGGACAGGGCGCGCGGGAAAAAATCCAGGCAACGGGGAGCACAAAACACACTACCAATGAAAGAGGGGAAAAGGAGTATACACATCAGGCAGCGCAAACGGCGCGTGCCGAAACATCTTATTAAGGAGGATTGAAATGAAACAAATAACACAAAAAAGTGTAGCAAAATATCTGACATTTATGGCTTTGGTCGGGATCCTGCTGTTTGGAGCGCGGGGGCTTACGGCGTATGCGGCAACGACTGTCGATTCGGGTGACTGCGGAGCGGAAGGAGCTGACGTAACCTGGACGCTGGATTCGGACGGCAAGCTGACAATCAGCGGGGAGGGGAAGATGGCGGACTACGATGTTTTTTTTGATAGTGATACTGATACTTACGATTATAGTAAGGCATCTCCATGGTCTAAGGATCATAGAGAGAAGGTGGAAACTGTTGAAATAACAGGTGGTGTGACATCAATCGGCTGGGATGCATTTTCTGTTTGCAGCAGTCTAACCAGCATTACCATACCGGATAGTGTGAAAGAAATCGGCAATTGGGCATTTGGGGGATGTACGAATCTAAGAAGCGTAACCATAGGGAATAGCGTGACATCAATCGGCGATGGTGCATTTAATGGCTGTAGCAGTTTAGCCAGCATTACCATACCGAATAGTGTGACATCAATCGGCTGGGATGCATTAATGGCTGTAGTAGTTTAACCAGCATTACCATACCGAATAGTGTGACATCAATCGGCGACTTCGCATTTGGGGGATGTACGAATCTAAGAAGCGTGACCATAGGAAATAGTGTGACATCAATCGGCGATGGTGCATTTTATGGCTGTAGAAGTCTAACCAACATTACCATACCGGATAGTGTGATATCAATCAGCGAGAGTACATTTTGGGACTGTAGTAGTTTAACCACTATCGAGGTAGATTCCGGCAATCACAACTATGTATCTGATGATGGGGTATTGTTGAAGAAAGATAAAACCACGCTTATAAAATGTCCGGTGGGAAAAACAGGCTCCTATGCGATACCAAATACTGTGACATCAATCGGCTATATTGCATTTGTAGGCTGTAGCAGCTTAACCAGCATTACCATACCGGATAGTGTGACATCAATCGGCTCGTATGCATTTTCTGGCTGTAGCAGTCTAACCAGCATTACCATACCGGATAGTGTGACATCAATCGGCGATGGTGCATTGTATGGCGGCAGCAGTTTAACTAGCATTATCATATCGAACAGTACGACAGAAATTGGAAAATTGGCTGTAGGTTATGGCGATGACGGACCGGGAATAACAGAATATACAGGTTTGACCATCGTCGGACACCCCGGCTCTACAGCAGAAGCATATGCCAAGAAGCATGGCTTCACCTTTGCAGACATCAATACATGGAACCCAGATGCCCCCTCAGGCTCCGATTCCCCGGAGCAGCCTGGCCAGAGCGCGAACCAGAACTCAAGTCAGACCTCAGGCAGCAACCAGAGCGCAGGACAGACCTCAACCAATAACCAGACCTCAACCCAGACCACATCAGGCACAAAACAGACCGGCTGGGTACAGGAGGGCGGAACCTGGCATTACAACGATGCAAACGGTGTGGCAGAGACCGGATGGATCAATGACGGAACCGGATGGTATTACACCGACGCGAGCGGCGCAATGCAGACGGGCTGGATCAACGACGGCGGCACCTGGTACTACACCAGCGGAAGCGGCGTGATGCAGACCGGATGGGTCAACGACGGCGGCACCTGGTACTACACCAGCGGCAGCGGCGCGATGCAGACCGGATGGGTCAACGATGGCGGCACCTGGTACTACATGAATGCCAGTGGTGCAATGCAGATCGGTTGGATCAATGTCGGTGGCGCATGGTATTACACCAACGCCAGCGGTGCAATGCAGACCGGATGGGTCAATGACGGAGGTAAATGGTACTACATGGATGCAAGCGGCGCAATGCAGACGGGCTGGCTCAGTGACGGCGGTGCATGGTATTATCTTGGTACCGACGGCGCAATGAGAACCGGCTGGTACAGCGTAGGCGGAAAGTACTACTACAGCTATGAGTCCGGCAAGATGGCGGTCAACACCAAAATCGGCAGTTGCCGCGTCAATGCGAACGGAGAATGGGTTCGGTAGAAGGAATGGCTTCTGCCGATACCCGAACATAAAACAGCAACAACAGGAAACGGCAAGTCCGAAAAAGGACCTGCCGTCTCACTGTTTTTATTCAAAAGATTCACTTCATTTTTATTTTTTTCAGCTGCTCCTGCTGATCCATCCGTGTGGCAATGACCGCCGTTACCCACACAGTCATTTCCACCTCATCTATCCAATAGTAAACATTATGCGTTTTTATCGGTCTAATGCGAATCCCCTGACTACGCCATGGTTCTTCCTCGGTCAATCGCCCTCGCTTCGGATAGACTTCAAGATCTGCAAAGGTTTCTTCCATCAAATCGAGAAAATCATGCGCTGCATCCTTGGCGTGGAGCTTGTAAACATAGTATTGCTTGGTCGCTTCAAGCTGCTCCTGCGCTTGGTTGGTCACGATAACGATATATCTCTTTTCCATATCAAAGCCCCTTACGAAGATCAGCAATTACATCTGCTGCCGGACGACCTTTTCCAACTTTTACCTCATCAAGTCCACGCTGCATGATCGCATCAAAGGCATCCTCATCCATCTCGTCACGAGCAATCGGACCAGGAATGATCGCTTGGAACGGGATGCCCTGCATCATAATAATCTGGCGGTAGAGCATATTAATTACAGTCGAAGAAGAAATCCCAAGCCTGTCAAGAACGCGCTCAGCCTCCTCCTTAATGGTCGGCTCTACACGAACGGATACATTTGCTGTTTTTACTGCCATAGCCTTGCACCACCTTTCACTTTTATTATACAATTTTGTATCGCATGATGCAATACATTTTCGATTTCAACTTGGGTCAATTAAATCCCACAATCTTCTGTGCCAGCTTATAAGCCGCCACCGAAATTTTCCGTCCCTGTTTTCCCGGCAGATTCATCGACTGTCCCATAATTCCCCGGCGCAGACGATGATACAACCGCTCGTCCTTCTCCCGGATCCATTTCCACAGTTCCCTTTTCTTGCGAAGGTTCTCCTCTGTGCCGGAGCGCAGGCACAGTACCGTAGAGATTACCGTAATGATTTCCAGATAGTTAAACATATATCGGCGAAGCTTTTTGTCCGGCACCTTCCACAAATCCACCTGCTCTGCCATCAGCTTATTAACCTTGATCTGCTGGTCAATCCGGCTGATCATGACGGTTTCATTGACCGACTGGTCTGCCCTTCCGATGAAGTAGCGGTAAAAGTTCACGTCCATGTAGTACATTGTCCTGACATAGGGCAGCGGGGTATACACAAAGAGGTTGTCCACATAAAAGGTATGTTCCGGCAGCTTCAGCCCGCAGTCACGCAGCAGCTTTGTACGATAAATGACCGAGTGCATCAGAATATACTTTCCCTTCCGCAGGTGTCTGACCTCGTCCCAGCCAAACAGTTGGTTTTTCGGAAATTCCACCGTATACCGCATCACTTTTTTATGTCTGGCTCCCTGTTTTTCGTAGACAAAGTTGCTGATCAGCATATCCGGCTGCTGCTGCCGGTCTGTCAGCTCCCGCAGCTTTGTCAGAATCTTTTTGTAGCTGTCCTCGTCCACCCAGTCATCACTGTCCACAACCTTGAAATAAAGCCCGGTAGCGTTTGCTATGCCCGTATTTACGGCTGCCCCGTGTCCCCCGTTCTCCTGATGAATCGCCCGGACAATACCCGGAAATTTCTTTTCGTACCGATCGGCAATCTGCCCGGTGGCATCCTCTGAGCCATCGTCTATGATCAGAATCTCTACCTCGCTGCCGCCTGACAGGAGTGAGTTTACACAGTGTTCCAGATAATCCTGTGAATTATAGCTTGGTATTGCAATGCTGAGTAGTTTCATGCTGTGGCCCCTTTCTGAATTTTATTATACCCACAATCGTCCAGGTTTTCCAACCCTTTTTCAATTCCAAAAGGAATCCTAAGAAAGTCTTAAGCTTTCCGCCACATGTGCAGCGATGGGAACCTTTTGACCCTTGGATTCGGGCATTCAGAACGTTACAATTTGTTCATATTTTATTTACAGCATTCTTACATTTTTATCATATTCTTTTCATATTCCCTTCGTATACTGATTTATGTAATCAATGATACATTTTTCATTTTTCAAAGCCTTGCGTAGTGTGCAAGGTTCCTCCTGGCAACTAGATTTTCATACTTCCAAAATCTTTTTCATATGAATAGCCGGTGCAGCGATGCACCGGCTCCTCTTTTTTATGCGCAGGGCTGCGCCAGTCTATGTGGTATGAGCATCCTTGTGTTTACTCAGAAAAAACAGAAGCTCCAGCAGACTCTTGTGATAGGGAATGAAGGTTTTGTCATCTATCATCTGACAGATTTCGTCCAGTGTCGCCCATTTGACCGCCTGCACTTCCTCCTCCTGAAGGATCAGACTGTCCAAATCGACCTCCTGAATCATGGTATACATATCATCAAAGCCGTTGACAAAATCAATGGTAAGGGCAGGTCTTACCTGATCTAAGGAGATCTTCAGACCAATCTCCTCCGCCACCTCCCGCTCCGCGGCTTCACTGCTGGATTCTCCCGCCAGTGCATGTCCGCCCACGCTGACATCCCAGAGATTGGACCAGCCCTGCTTGTCCACCTGTCTCTGCTGAATCAGCATCTGTCCCCTGCTGTTAAAAATACAGACATGAATGACCATGCGGTATCGGTTTTCCGGCACGGCATCCCCCCGAACCATTACCTCGCCTGTGGGAATCCGGTCTTTTGTATACAAATCCCATTGTTCCATCTGACTGCCTCCTTCTTTTTTCATGATTTGAGGGGCAAAAGATCCTGTCGGCGGAGCCGACACAGACGCTTTGCACGGGAAATCTTCGCGAAAAAGCCGGCTTTTCCGCGGAGATTTCCTGTGCAAAGTGTTCCCATCGCGTTGCGCTGGGAACCTTTTGCCCCTCAAATCATGTATCATGGGAAAAACACACTGCTCTTATCCTTTTCAAACATATTATTATATTCCAAAATCCGGTATTTGTCGAGCCACTCCCGATCGGTCGAAGCAGCATCCTCATAATGAAGGAATCCGCCCTCCGCATTGGAATAATAAGCTCTGGCATTCATGGCAGGAATCTCCTGCTGCAGCTCCTTTAGGAACTGTTGATAGGGAGGCAGAGAGATTCCTGCCCGCTCCAGCGTCACAACGGACAGATAATTTAAGCTGGTAAACGCTGCCCGCTCCGTCTCGCTTTCGTAATTTGTCCAGAAAAAAAACGGCACCGTAAACAGTTCCTCCAGTTCCTCCAGCGTCAATCCCGAAAGTCCCTTTCCATTCTGTGTACGATAAAACAATCTGTTTAAGCTGGGCTGATGATCCCCGAAAAATACGATTTCCACCCTCTCGTCGGTCTGTTCAAAATAGTGAATCAGATACTCCAGAGCGGCATCACTCTCACGAATCAGGCTCAGATACTGATCCACATCCGGAAAATACCCTCCGCGCCATACCACGCTGTTGGAAAAATCCTCATAGATCTCCTGATAGCCGCCGTGATTCTGCATGGTAACGCCCATGACAAACAGCTTCTCTCCCTCGTCCTTTTCTTCATATCGCTCAATGATTTTCTCATACATCTGACGGTCTGAAATGTATTTGCGTATCAGCTGATCCTCGTCAAAAGAATCCAAAAAATACATTTCCGTAAAGCCGAGCCGCGGATATACCTTGTTTCTGCTCCATCCCGTTGCGTAATACGGGTGCACCGCCATACAGGTGTAGCCCCGCTCCTGCAGCGTGCTTACCAGAGAATACGGGGTTTTTCGCATATACTGCTGATACGGCACAGAGCCCTCCGGCAGAAACGCCATAGAATTTCCCGTGAGAAATTCCCACTCGGAATCCGGTGTTTTCGCCCCAAAAACCGAAGAAAGCGCATACCCCTTGATGATATTCTCATTCATGGAGTCCAAAAACGGTGTTACCGGCTGGGAAGGAGACAGCTTCCCATCGGATAAAACACTCAGATCCGCAAAGGATTCGTTCATAATCACGATAATCGTGGGATCATCCTTCTCCCCCCGGTTTTCTATCGCCGGGTACTCCCGCTCCAGCTCCTGCACCGCCGCTTCAGAATACCCTTCCGGCTTTGACACAAAGGAATCCCGAATTCCCAGCACAAAATTTAACACATAGCCGTTTCGATAGGTTCCCTTCTGCTCCCATGATTCGACGGCCGTTCCGACGCTTTTCTGTCCCACCAGAATACAGCAGAGCACTGCCACACTAAAGGACAAAATGCGGGCAAACCCCTTATGCTTCAAGGGCAAATGAATGCCTCTGACCAGCGCAAGATACAGAACACTCAAAAGCACCGCATAGACCGCCCTGTCCTCTATGACAAACCGGTAATTGGAGGCCACAGATATGCCGGTCAATGCAGCTTTCACATCCGCAAAGGAAAATTCATTTCCCCGAAATTGATACACGAAGTAATCAATTCCCGCAAAAAGCATCAAAAATACATGACTGACGCTGCAGGCAACAAAGGGTCTTGCGCTTGCCGCCAGAACGGTCAGATAGACTGCCAGACAGCAGAGAACATTGAGCTTCTGATGGTTCGTGCTGATTTTATCCCGCAATTCCTCCTCCAGCAGCAGGTACTGTATCAGTGTTTCCGTCATCCACGCGCTGAGCGCCACCAGAACTGCCGCACACGGCCCGTCCGCCTGCTGCGGGAGACTGATAGAAACATGCAGCAGCAGAAAAAAGACCGCGGCAGCTCCCAGTGCGTACCCTGCATTTACCCCTCCATAGATGCACAGAAACAGCATGACCGCCAATGCCGCTGCTCCGGCTGCCACATATCCTGTTTTATGCTCCCATCGAAGGGTAACGCCGAATTTTATGATCTCATGCTCTGTATGCTGTCGGCATCTCTTTTCCCGTTTCTGTTTTTCATTTTTCTGCAATCCACTCATTTTCACTCTTTTTCTCAAAAGTCCTATACTTCATATCCGCTGATTCCGAGTGCCATACACAGCAGATACAAAAGCGCTAAATGCACCGGATAAAACAGATAGAAGAAATATTTCAGTTTCCAGCCCCGCTTTCCGTTGTAAAACGCAATCGGAAGAAAGGCCAGCGGTGCTGTGACCTCCCATAGGAACATAGCACAGCCGCCGATAATCTGAAACGACTTTTTGTACCGCAGCAGATACAAAACCAGAATCGCGAGGACACCGACCGCATCATAATCCGTACGCAGGACTCTTGCCAGAACCATGCCCGCCAAAAGGACAAGCGCATACAGAAACAGCTTCAAAACCTTTCCCATAAGAAGCTTTTCCTGAATCCAGCGGTATGCCCACATCACCATGAGTCCGATCCAAAGCGTAAAAAACACGTTCTGGTATTCAAATTCCAGCACGGTCCCGTTAAAAAGCAGATCGAAGGGCACCTCCGAAAGGATCGCAAAAATCAGCAGACGGCATGCATATTTCGGAACACTTTTTGTATGGACAAAGCCCTCCACCAACAGAAAACAATAGATCGGAAATGCAAGTCTTCCGATCATGCGCATAATCATATAACCGATATACAGTGTATCATACGGATTGGAATCCCCGACCGACTGCATCCCGTACATGGTAAGATACCGGCTCAGCACTCCCGCAGCCGTGTGGTCAATCAACATGGTAACCACCGCAATCATCTCGAGTGTACTGCCGCTGATTCCTTTTTTTCTCCCTGATATTGTCTCGCTCATGTGATCCTCCTTTTTTTGAAACGACCTGCAACCACAACCACCGATCCGATAAGAAACGGAAGCACAAAGGTTGCGAATCGGTACAGCAGGGCTGCCGATCCTGCCTCTGCGGTATCTGTCAGTACCGTGTACATCGCGGTAAACATAAACTCCGATGAGCCGATTCCCGCCGGTGCAGGCATTACCGCCGCCAGCATAATCGCCACGGAGGTTACCGCCCACACATGAATCAGGGACAGTTCGGTTTCCCGATGCAAAATCAAATACGGTATTCCGTAGTAACAGGCAAATTTCAAGAGATTTTTTCCAACGGAAGCAATCAGCAGCCGTTTGTTTTTCATAAAATCTGCGGTTGCCCCCTCCAGGATCTGACACTGTTCCTGCAGCTTTGCAATTTTCTCGTCCAGCCTTCCTCTGCGGTTGAATCTTGCCGCAAGCCACAAAACACCTTTATGAAGCTTCTTAGAACAGCAGCTTAAAATCAGTCCCGCAGCTACCAGAAGCGTAAGCACATAGCCACCCACAAGGTATACCAAATACTCAGAAAAATGCTGTCTCATAAAGGAAAAGTCCAGCAGAAAAAAGAGAATCGAAAATAATGCCAACGACAGCTTATGCACTACATATTCCATCATATACATGCCGGTTCCCTTGCTGGGTGCGATGCCCTTTTCGTTGAAGTAATACACGGCTGCCACCCCCGCACCGCTGCCGAGGGTTGCCACCCGGTAAAACGAGCAGTAAAAAGCGCTCTCCACTCCTGCCGCATAGGTAAAATCCGGCTGATAGACCCGGGCAAAGGAGCGTGTAATCCAGCCCTCCGCCAGATGATAGCAAACCGCCGCGGCACTGATGCCTGCCACGACCCATGCCGGTGTCTGTAAAAGCTCCCTCAGAATAGGACCTGCGGAATCCCGAAACGTATATACAATCACTGCAATCAGCGCAATGACAAAGATCCATCGAAGTAGTTGTCCCTTTTTCTTCTGAATAAAAATCACCTCCCGCTGTATGAAAACGTTCCCATTACCCATCTCTTATTCACTATATACACCGGAAAATGAAACGTCAATTGCAAATGTGTGAAAATTTGATTATTTTTTGCGGGAACTGTGATATAATAAATGGTATGTCATGATTTGAGGGGCAAAAGGTTCACATCGTGAAACGATGTGAACACTTTGCACAAGAAATCGCTTTGGAAAGCGAGCTTTCCAAAACGATTTTTGTGCTAAAAGTCTATGCCGACATGGTCGGCATGACCTTTTGCCCCTCAAATCATGTCATGAAAACATATTCAAAAGAATTTACCATATATAAGGAGGCACACCTATGCCGGGCTTTACCACACATTATTTATTTGGCATGTCCACATTCCACAATGCAAAAGATAATCAGACAATTTCCTACATTCAGCAGCATCCGCATGCTTATGCCATAGGGCTTCAGGGACCGGATGTATTTTTTTTCCAACTGACAAACTATCTGCATCCGAAGGGAAATATCGGCTCCAAGGCACACAAAGCCTCCACCGGGCGGCTTTTGTACCATCTGCTTGACAGCAGGCAGCTTTTTTCCAACGAAACAGACCGTTCCATTGCTGCCGCCTATATTGTGGGATTTCTGGGGCACTACCTCTTAGATGCCACCTGCCATCCCTACATTTACGCGAAGTCCCACTACGGAACCTACCGCAAGAACTACTATTCTCATCACATGTATCTGGAAACAGATATCGACACCGAGCTGCTTTCCTATTATAAAGAGCTTGCACCTTCTGAATTTTTCCAGCATCAGGCGGTTTCCCTGTCCAAACAGGAACAGCATGTGATTGCCAAAATTTTATACCATGCATTCCGCAAAACCTTCACAGACCGCCATTTTTCCTACCACGGAATGCGTCGCACGCTGAGGGCGTTTTATCGGAATCTTGCCTTCCTGCACGACAATACCGGCAAAAAAAAGATTCTGGTTCGTTCTCTGGAACAGCTTTTCTTCCGTGGTCCCCGGATCTCGGTTCTGATTCCCAGCGACCATTACTCCTTTACCGTTGATCCGCTGAATCTGCGGCACTTCCGGTGGCGGAATCCGTGGAAGCCGGAGCTTTCCTCACACCAGTCCTTTTTTGAACTGTTGGATCAGGCCAGAGCTTCCTATCGCGAAGTGATTGAGCAGACGGATGTGCTGTTCTCCCTTCCACCCCGCACAGCGACCTATGAAAAACAGCTCGCTCTTTTGTACCGCACACTGGGTAATCGTTCCTTCCACAGCGGTCTTCCACTGGAGTCCTGATTGCCGCCGTTTTTCAACCGCAGACGCTTAATTCGCAAAGAATTCCCGGATCTGCCCGCATATGATACGCATGAGACTGGTACGGGCTTCCACGCTAGCCCACCCGATATGGGGGGTAATCAGCAAGCGACCGCTGTCCTTGATTCGTATCAGCGGGTTTTCCCTGCTCATAGGCTCTGCGGACAGTACGTCCAGTCCCGCAGCCGCGATTTTATGCTCTTCCAACGCGACGAGCAAATCCTCCTCAACCACGATCGGTCCTCTTCCCACATTCAAAAAGACTGCCTCACGTTTCATCTGCTCAAAGGCCGCTCCGTTCATCAGTCCCTTCGTGTTCTCATTCAGGGGCGCATGAACCGAAAGAATGTCTGACCGCTTCAAAAGCTCCGAAAATCCCACTCTCTCGTATGCCGGATCGTCATGCTTTCCCGAGGTGGAATAGTAGATGATCCTGCAGCCGAAGGCTTTGGCGATGTCTGCCACCCGTCTGCCGATGTTTCCCAGACCGATAATCCCCCATGTCTTGCCGGATATCTGGCAGAAGCGCTTCTCAAAATGCGTAAACATCCGATCCTCCACATACCGTTCTTCCTTCACATAATCATCGTAATACCGCAGCTTCTCGTAAAGGTAAAACAGCATGGCAAAGGTGTGTTGTGCCACGCTCTCCGTGGAATAGCCCGCCACGTTGCGCCATGCAATGCCTCTGCTTTCCAGATATTCCTTATCGAGATTGTTGGTTCCGGTCGCGGTGACGCACACCAGCTTCAAATTCTTCGCCTTCCCTACCGAGGCTTCGCCGATTTCTACCTTGTTCAGCACGATCACGTCTGCATCCACAACCCGCGCCGGCACCTCCTCCGGGGCGCTGAAATCGTACTTTACCACTTCCCCTAATGTATCAAACTCTGACAGATCAATGTCATCTCCTATGGTTTTGGCATCCAAAAATACAATCTTCATCGTTCCCTCTCCGTTTCTGTCTCAATACACCAGCTGTGCCAGGTCTTCATAGGTGGCGTTCGCTGCTTCAATCACATGGACAACGCCGAAGCGTTCCAGTGCCGCCGTCGTCCTCGCTCCGATACTGCAGCAGTTCATCTGTGCCTTTAAGTACTCCAGATTGTCCGCGTCCAGACGCCTGATCAGCCGTTCTGCGTTGGATGCACAGGTAAACAGCACCCCGGTATATCCCTTCAGCTCCACAGGCTGTGTCTGTTCCGTTTCTGCGTTTTCATACACCGGAATCCCCTGCACCCTGCCATACGGCTCCAGCCGCTGTTCCAGCCGCTGGTCTGTATGGGCAGCTCCGACATATAAAATCTGTTCGTCTCCCTGCAAACGCTGACCCAGCAGCTCCGCCAGCGCGTCACTGTCATGTCGGTCCGGAACCAGATCCGCCTGCAGTCCGTAGTGATTGAGCAGAGCTTCTGTCTTTTTTCCGATCACTCCGATTTTACAGGAGCCAAGACTGCGCACATCCAGCCGCTGTTCCTGCAATGCCCGCCAAAATCCCTCCACGCCATGCTGACTGGTAAAGAGCAGCCAGTCTGCCTGCTCCAGAAGCTCCGCCCGAATCCCGCCGTTTTGGTAGTGAATTTCTCCCACCTGCAGCGTGTCTGTGGGAATGCCCCGGTTTTCCAGAAGCTCGGCCAGTCGGTTTGGTTCATTTCCGATGCTCGGCAAAAGATAAGGCTTCCTTGGTTTTATTATATCTGCATATAATTTTTCTCGAAGATTTACCACTTCTCCCACCACAATAAGCGCCGGGGATTCCACCTGTGCCTGCCGCACTCTCTCGACAATGTCTTCCAAGGTTCCGCAGATACATACCTGACGCGGCGTGGTCGCCTGAGATATGACTGCGACCGGTTTTGTTCCGCTCATGCCGACCTGTCTCAGCCCCTCTGCAATCTCTTCCAATCGGGACAGTCCCATCAGAAACACGCAGGTATCGTCTCCCTTTGCCATAGACGCGAAATCAATATCCGCCAACTGATCCTGCCGATTGTGCGCCGTCACAACATGAAATCCATCCGCAATTCCCCGATGGGTAATGGGGATTCCTGCGCAGGCAAGCCCCGCATAGGACGAACTGATGCCCGGTATCACTTCAAAGGGCACACCGGCATCAGAAAGCGCCAGCCCCTCCTCGCCACCGCGCCCGAATACATACACATCTCCGCCCTTCAGCCGTACCACATGTCGGTATTCCATGCTCTTTTCGACCAAAAGACGATTGATTTCCTCCTGCTTCATGGCGTGATGACGGTTTGCTTTCCCCACATAAATCTGTTCGCAGTCCCTTTTCGCCTCCTGTAAAAGCTCCGGCGCGATGAGCCGGTCATACAGGATACAGTCCGCCTGCCGGATTGCGCGAAGTCCCTTTACGGTAATCAGCCCTGCATCTCCCGGTCCGGCTCCCACCAAAGACACCCTCCCTGCCAGCTGTCCCCTGATCGCTCGCACAGCCCTTTGTGCAATAGCTGCAGGCTTCTCCCCCTTCTCTCCATATTCCGCATGAAAGGCCAGCCTGCTGCCGTCCACGCTCCCATACATGACCGAGAGCTGATAGCTGCCATCCTCCTGCGCCCTGCAGAGCGCGCCCACCGGCACATGGCAATCTCCTCCCATACCCCTCAGATATTCGCGCTCTGCCTGTGCCATAAATTCTGCGCTTTCATCACTGAGAGAATCCAGCATCCGGCATAGGTTTTCATCCTCCGCCCGAATTTCCAGTGCAAGAATCCCCTGCGCCGGAGCAGGAATCATCTCCTCCGGCTCCAGATATTGGGTAATCCGCTCCGCCAGGCCCAGCCGATGAAGCCCCGCCGCCGCCAGCACAATCCCGTCCAGCTTCTGTTCCTCCATTTTCCGCAGTCTGGTGTCCACATTTCCCCGGATGTCCACCACCTGGATGTCCGGACGAAGCCTTTGCAGCTGATACTGTCTGCGTTTGCTCCCGGTACCGATGACCGCTCCCCCGGGGAGCTCGCTCAAGGCATGTTTTTCTCTCAAAATCAATACATCTCTGGCATCCTCTCTGCCCCATGCCCTGGCAAATATCAGTCCCTTTGCGGGCATGGCGGGCATATCCTTCATACTGTGCACTCCGATCTGTACCTCCCCTGCCAGCAACGCCTCCTCAATTTCTTTTACAAACACACCCTTGGAGCCGATTTGATCCAGGGGCTTGTTCTGTACCAGATCACCCCTGGTACGGATTACCTCTATGCGAAAGCTGCTCTCCGGGTATGCCTCCTGCAGTCTCCGGCAGACATACTCCGCCTGTACCAGTGCCAGCTTTGAGCCCCTTGTTCCTATCTTATATTCCATCCCTCTTCCTGCCTTCTACCTATATTTCATGCGATTACATCTGAAACAGCCGCTCAATCAACGCTTTATAGGTGTCCTGCTCCTCCTGCGTCTCCAGCTGCTTGAGCTCCCGGATGGGTTCATGCAGCAGCCGCTGCAGGGACGCGTTGAGCACCTTCCGCAAAATCTTCTGCTCTCTCGTATTCAGCGCAATCCTCCGGTTCAGGTAATCATAGCTGTCCTCCACGATCTCACTGCATCGCTGCTGCAGGGATTCTATGGTGGCATCCATCCGACTGACCTTCAGCCAGTCCAGAGTCTCCCGTACCCCTTCCTCTATCAGCTGCCGACTTTCCTCCACCAGCCGCTGACGCTCTCGTTTGTTCTCCTCCACCATGACAAGCAGAGAATCCAGATTGATCAGGGCAACCCCCTCCAGCTCAGCGACTCCGGTGTCAATATCTCTCGGTGATGCCAAGTCTAAAAACGTAATTGTCCCCTTATGCTTTAACTTTTCTTTTTTTACTACCAGATGCGGTGATGACGTGGCAGAAACTGCAATTTCACATGTTTCTAACGCCTCATAACGCTGCTCATAAGGAACAACTCTCATATCGGGAAACTCCTGCCGCAGCGCTTTCGCATGTGCCAATGTTCTGCTGCACACCGTCACATGTTTCGCCCCGTACTCATGGAGATAGCGGATCGCAAGCACCGCAGTCTTGCCACTCCCGATTACCAGCACTTGTTTCCCTTTAATCCCTGCAATTTTATCCAATTGTAAAATCCCGATATAACTTACAGACAGCGGTTTTTCACTGATTTTCAGCTCTGTCTTGATCCGCTTGGCGCATGTGATCGCATCCCGCACCACCTTGTTCAGTTCCTTCTTGCTGTGTCCCATGGTTCGGGAGAAATCCAACGCCTCCTTTACCTGTCCCAGAATCTGATCCTCCCCCAGTACCAGGGATTCCAGTCCCGCCGCAATGCGGAACAGATAAGAGATGGCAGCCTCCCCGATATAGGAGATCAGGTACTGCCCCGGTGAAGCCTCCTCAAACGTGCGCTCATACAGCGCTCTCATTTGGGAGAACTGTTCCTCCTCCTCATAAAAAAAATAGATTTCACTGCGGTTGCAGGTAGACAGCACCATACACTGTTCCACGCCCAGGGTCTCAGCCGCGGACAGAAATTCCATCTTCATCGTTTCCGTAAATGCTACCTGGTCCCGAATATCTAAGCTTGCCTTGTTATAATTAATTCCTAAGAAACCGAACTGCATACTGCCATACTCCTGATATATGTCTTGATGAGCTCACAGGTTCTCAAAATATCCTCCTTCGTATGTGCCGTTGACACAAACATGGCCTCGAACTGCGACGGTGCCACATAAATATCATGCTCCAGCAAAAACTGAAAGTACGCGGCATAGCGCCGGGTGTCGGCGGACAACGCGCTCTCGTAATCCGTGACCTGCTGATCGGTAAAAAAGATGCTCATCAGAGAGCCGATCTGATTCACTGCAACATGTGCCCCGCCTGCCTCTCTCGCACAGTCCGCAATCATCGCGGTTCGCTCCGCCAGCTGTCCGTAGATCCGGGGATTCTCCTTTAGTATCTGTAAGGTCTCGATTCCCGCGGTGGTTGCGATGGGGTTGCCCGACAGGGTTCCCGCCTGATACACCGGTCCGTCCGGAGAAATACATTTCATGATTTCCCTTTTCCCGCCATATGCACCGATGGGCATTCCGCCACCCACGATCTTTCCAAGTGTCGTCAGATCGGGGCGGATCTGAAAATATTCCTGCGCGCCGCCCAATGCCAGCCGGAATCCGGTGATTACCTCATCAAAGATCAAAAGTGCGCCATACTGCCCGGTGATGTCCCGCAGAAATTCCAGAAAACCCTCCTTTGGCAGTACCACGCCCATATTCGCCGCCACCGGCTCCACAATCACTGCGGCAATCTCCTTTCCGCATTCCTCAAACAATGCCTTTACCGATGCCTCATCATTGTAATGCGCCACCAGCGTGTTTTTTGTATAATCCGCCGGAACTCCCGCGCTGTCCGGCACAGAGGTGGTCAACGCTGCGGAGCCCGCCTTGACTAAAAGTCCGTCGGAATGTCCATGATAGCAGCCCTTAAATTTGACGATCTTATCCCTGCCTGTATAGCCCCTGGCCGCACGGATGGCGCTCATCACAGCCTCCGTGCCGGAGCTTACCAGCCTGCTGACCTCCATAGAGGGCACGAGCTCCGCAATCAGCTCCGCCAGCACCACTTCCTTCTCCGTGGGCGCGCCATAGGTAAGCCCCCGGTCGCACGCCTCCTTCACTTTTTCGATCACACGGGGATGCGCATGTCCCAGAATGCCCGGTCCCCACGAGCACACATAATCGATCAGCTCGTTGCCGTCCACATCTACGATGCGATCCCCCTGGGCGGCGGCAATAAACCGTGGTGTAAGTCCCACAGAGCCGAATGCCCGCACGGGACTGTTTACCCCGCCCGGAATGTGCTGTTTTGCCCGTTCAAATAATTTCGTTGATATCACATCCATCACGCATTCTCCTCATCTTTGATCCAGCCTGCCACGTCCAATGCATGATAGGTAATGATCATCTTTGCTCCGGCACGCTTAAAGCCTACCATATTTTCCATCACGATCCGCCGTTCGTCAATCCAGCCCTTCTGTGCTGCCGCTTTTACCATCGCATACTCTCCGCTGACGTTGTATGCCACGATGGGAATATTATAGTTTCCGGCAATCTCGCGGATGATGTCCATATATGCCATGGCAGGCTTGGCGATAATCAGATCGGCTCCCTCGGCAATATCCTCCTCCACCTCGCGCAGCGCCTCTCTGCCATTAGCCGGATCCATCTGGTAGGTTTTCCGGTCGCCAAAGCCCGGCGCCGAGTGTGCCGCATCCCTGAACGGACCATAGTATGCCGACGCAAATTTGGCACTGTATGCCATAATCGGGATGTCGACAAATCCGTTTGCATCCAGAGCCGTCCGGATTGCCCCTACCCGCTTGTCCATCATATCACTGGGTGCGATGATGTCTGCCCCTGCCTTTGCATAGCTGACTGAAGTTTTTGCCAAAAGCGGCAGCGTTTCATCGTTTAGAATGATTCCGTCCCGCACCAGTCCGCAATGCCCATGTGAGGTGTATTCGCACAGACACACATCGGCGATCACAACCAACTGCGGATAATTCTGTTTGATCGCACGAATGGCCTGCGGAATAATGCCGTTTTCATCATAGGCCGCGCTTCCCACCTCATCCTTATGCTGCGGTATGCCAAACAGCAGGATCGCCCGGATCCCGGCAGCTGCCACGCGATCCAGCTCTTCCGGGAGACGATCTATGGAATACTGGCAGATTCCCGGCATGGAATCCACCGGATGAGAAATATCCTCTCCCTCTATGACAAACACCGGGTAGATCAGCTCCTCTACCCGGACATGATTCTCCCTGACCATTGCTCTCAATTCGGGCGTTGCCCGGAGTCTGCGCATGCGTTCCATCGTCTCTCCTCTCCTGTCACTCACAATTTGTGCTGTTTATGAATTGATGCAGCTCCCCTTCATTTGGGATTCTGCCCGTCTCCAGTCCAATCTGCAGCAGCTGCTCATACACTCTTTTCCGCTGTCCTTCCGCAGGCACAAGCTCCTTTACCTGTTGCCGTATGCTTCCCAGATATTCCGCCAGATCTCCGATCTGTTCCGTCAAAAGCTCTGCCGCCTGCCGTTTCAGATACTGCGTAATGACCGGGCTGTTTCCTGCGCTGGAAAATGCAGCCACCACATCCTTCTGCCTGATGTAGGAAGGAAAAATAAAGCTGCAGTCCTGCATCTGATCTACCGCATTGACCGGAATCCCTTTCTCCGCGCAGATCCCGGCAATTCTGTGATTCTCTGCGGCATCGTCCGTAGCCGCGACAACCAGCGCCATGCCCTCTGCATCGGCAGGTGCAAATTCCCTTTCTATGCATGCGACCGGTTCAGAGGCATAGATCTCCGCACAGATCACAGGTGCAGCCACATACACCCTCGCCCCAAAATCCTGCAATACCTTTACCTTGCGGTACGCTACCCGTCCGCCCCCCGCTACCAGGCAGGGTCTTTTCTCCAGCTCCACAAACATGGGAAAGTATGCCATCTCTTTCTTCCTTCCGCCGTCTTTCTCTGATTGAGCAGGGGGCTCCCTACTCGCCGCGCGGGCTGCTTCTCTATGCAGCCCTGCGCATAACAGACAAAATCTCTACCACGCACACGCGCTATAGAGATTTTGTAAAAATGCATGTTCCTGTTTAACGCACGATCAACTTTACTCCGGAAACGGCCATGACCCGGGGCAGACTGTCTACCTCAAAGGTAACGTCATCACGTTCGCTTCTCGCAGTCCATTCCTGTCCTCCCAGAAGCACCGTTCCCGTTCCTGCCACATTGTCAATTTTTTCCGTCACACGAACCGTTTTCCCGACTGCACTCTCATAATTGGTTTTCGTCTTGTGCGGTGTAATATATTTCACCGCCCACGGTCTGGTAAAGACCAGTAGCAGAACCGACACGACAAAAAACAGCAGTACCTGCAGCCATATGGGCCCTCCGATCAGTCCAACGAGCAATGCCACCACTGCACCTCCCGCAAACCAGATCGTGGCGAGACCCACCGTCGCGATCTCAATGATCAGAAACACGATAATTAATGCAATCCAGATAAATATCATCGTTGAATCCATATCCAATCCTCCTTGCCTTCTACTTACTTAGAATGTATATCGATTTACCTGCTCGTTCATTTTTTTGCTTTCCTCGCTGCTGTCCTCGGCCAGCTTCAGCAGCTGCCCCACCTCGTTCTTTAAGGTCACGCCGTTTTCATGCACGTTGGTAATTCCCTGCGCTCCCTCTCCAATCACGCGATCCATTTCCCGCAGTTCTTCCTCGATATGGGCAATCCGGTCATTGATCCCCTGCGTCATCTCACAGAACCGATTCATCAACTGCGCGATGCTGCTCATATTCGTGCTGTAATCTCCGCCGATCTGAACAAAGCGTTTATAATCATCCATCACATTCTGATTCAGATAATCCGAGGTGCCATTCACATTTCCGATCAGATCATTGACCGCCTCCTTTACCTGTTGGTTGGTATCCTGAATGCGCGTAATCAGTGTCCCGATCTGCTGGCTCAATTTGTTGATATCTCCCGCAATAATTGCGAATCCACTGCCATACTCTCCCGCTCTGGCAGCCTCAATACTGGCATTCAGGGAAAGGATTTCGGTGGTACCTGCCACCTCCAGAATTTCCTCCGTGATCCGGTCAATCTGCTCAATGGCTTTGCACTCCTCCATTGCCCTTTCCAGTCTCTGCCGGATATCCATGACCATATTCTCTGCTTCCAATTCCACACGTTCGGTATCTTTTTTCGTTTTCAATGCCTTCTTGCTGATCAGTCTTGCCTTCCGGCTCGCCTGAAGCGCCTCGTCATTGAGTCCGTCCACTGTATCACTCGCATTGGACAACTCGGAGGATATCGTTTCCGTGCTGGCGGAGGTCTCCTCCATCCTTGCACTTAATCCCTCCAGCAAATCCGTAATTTCACTCAGCTCCTGATTACATACTGCCACAGAGCTGTTCACATTCTGACTGTTCCCCTCTACGACACCGGAAGTAGATGCCACCTGGGCAACCAAAGCCCTGATTTGTCTGATAAATACGTTAAACTCCTCCGCAATCGCCTCCAGCTCATCGCCGCTGCGAATCTCCAGCTGCTGTGTCAGGTTTCCGTCCCCGCTGTTGAGGTCTTTCACCTTTCGATACAAAGAAGCCAGATTTTTTCCGATATTATTGCTCAGCCAAAGACTCAGCAATACAGACAGCAGAATCACAACCACAAGAATCACCACAAAAATAATCTGGAGCGATCTCATCTGCGCATGGAAGCTGTCGATGCTGACATCGCAGCCTACCAGTCCGGTCACATTGCCGTCCTGATCCACGATCGGCGCATAGGCGCTGAAATAACTGCCCCACTCATCACTGCTGATCTCGGAATCACAGCACACCTCCCCGTCAAAGACCGGAAGCATATCATCTATCAGCTCATATGCATCGCCAAGCTCTGCCGGCTCATCATCATCGGTATCCACCACAAACACCAGCTGGTCTCCATCCATACGCATGGAGTAGATGTAATCTAAAATCCCGCTTCCCTTGTATTTTGCCAGAATATCATAAACTTCCTGAAAATATTCATCGGACGAATCCTCCATGGCCGCATAGGCCGCGCCGTCTATCTCCCCTGCAGCCACCGATGCCAACCCCATCGCATCCTCTTTTGTCTGTCGGATGACCATATTTTCTACCTGTATGTATGCCGCGATCCCCACCAGACAGCAGCAGACAATACACATGAGAGAGATTGCGATCTGCAATTTTCTCCTGATACTCATTTTCCTTGTCTTCATGGCTCTCCTTTTGTATATCTTCCTATTTTTTATATCAATACTCCGGATGTCCGATAAATTTCTGTCTTGTGATATATCCTGCGCTCCAGATTGCCCCCGCAACCGTAGTGGACAACAGACATTTGATCAGGGTAAACAGAATACCCTTTACCGTCAGCTCTCCCGCAAAATACGCCGCAATCGCCTCTTTAATGGGCGATATCAGCATCAGCCAGCCTCCCACATAGATCGCCAGCACCGTAAATGCAAGATAAAAAAAGCTGCCTGCCATCAGACGCATGTATTTATGATAGGTCTTCTTCTCTTCGATCCTGTGTTTTATCTTTTCTTTCATATATAATATATTCCTCGAATATTTTTTCGATATGTATAAATGCAGCAACTACTTTTAATGTACTACATATAGAAGCAAAATTCAAGATTCATCTTGTTTGACATCTGTTTCAAGCCATAATACAATGGGGAAAAGTCTAAATTTGCAAAGGAGGATTTTCTATGCGCCTTTTATTAGCAGAGGACGAAAAAGAGCTGTCCAATGCTCTGGTTACAATATTAAAGCACAGCAATTACTCCGTGGATGCGGTATACGACGGACAGGAAGCATTGGACTACCTGATGGGAGACGACCTGTACGATGGTGTCATTCTGGATATCATGATGCCGAAAATGGACGGAATCACAGTATTGAAAAAGGTACGCGCCTCGGGAAATACGGTTCCGATCCTGCTGCTCACTGCCAAATCCGAGATTGACGACCGGGTATCGGGGCTTGACAGCGGCGCAGATGATTATCTGACAAAGCCTTTCGCCGCCAAAGAGCTTCTGGCGCGCATTCGCGCCATGACCAGACGGCAGGGGGATGCCACCGATTCCATTCTGACCTTTGCGGATATCAGTCTGAACCGCTCGACCTATGAGCTGTCCGGGCCAAACGGCTCTCTGCGTCTGGCCAACAAGGAGTTTCAGATGCTGGAAATGCTTTTGACCAATCCCGGTCATGTCATACCCACCGAGCGCTTTATGGACAAAATATGGGGCTACGACAGCGAGGCAGAGCTGAATGTGGTATGGGTCTATATCTCCTATCTGCGCAAAAAACTGACCTCGATCGATGCCGGAGTTACCATCAAGGCAACCCGCAATCTGGGGTATTCACTGGAGGAAGCAAAGCATGATTAAATCCCTTCGTCGTAAATTCATTGTCATCGCCATGAGTTCTGTCATCGCAGTTCTGCTTTTGCTGATCGGCGGAATCAATATTGTCAACTATCGAAACGTCGTGCACACCGCAGATGAAAGGCTGCTCGTTTTATCAGAGAACGGGGGACGTTTTCCCATGTTTTCCGAAATGGACGATGATTTTCCCAAAGGGACACGCACTCTTTCAGCAGAGGCACCCTTTGATACCAGATACTTTACCGTAACTATCGATGCAGACGGAACGGTTCGCTCCACCGACACCGGACGCATTGCCGCCGTCAGCTATGAGACGGCAGCGGATTATACCCGGGAGCTTTTTCATTCCGGAAAAGCCTCCGGTTTTATCGGCAGCTATAAGTTTACAACGCTCTCCTCAGAGGACGAAACCATGTATATCTTTTTGGACTGCAGCCGGGAGCTTTCCTCTTTTCACAGCTTTTTGCGGGCAAGCATCCTGTTCAGCCTGTCCGGTATCCTTCTGGTTCTCATTCCGGTGGTATTATTTTCCCGCATCGTCTTTTTACCCATTGGGGAAAGCTATGAAAAACAAAAACGCTTTATTACCGATGCCAGTCATGATATCAAAACTCCACTTACGATTATTGACGCCAATATCGAGGTAATCGAAATGATTCATGGCGAGGACGAATGGACGAAAAGCATCCGCAATCAGGTTGCGCGTCTCAGTGCGCTGACGGAGAAGCTTGTCTTTCTCTCCCGCATGGACGAGGAGCAGAACACGCTTACCATGCTGGATTTTTCACTGTCTGATGCAGTATATGACACTGCCCAGCCCTATGAGGCGCTTGCCATTGCCAAGGACAAAGCTCTGACCCTGGATATCACAGAGGGCATTACCTATCATGGAGATGAGACGGCCATCCGGCAATTGATATCCCTGCTGCTTGACAATGCCATGAAATATACCAATGAACATGGCACAATCTCGCTCTCCCTGAAAAAAACAGGAAAAAATATTGTGTTGACCGCCTATAATACCGTCACCGATATTGAAATCGGCAGCCATGATGTGTTATTTGAACGCTTCTACCGACGGGACGGCTCCCGCAATTCCGGCACAGGCGGCTCCGGCATCGGTCTGTCGGTCGCACAGGCGATCGTCCATGCTCACCACGGAAAAATTCATGCCAAAAGCGAGGACGGACACTCAATCTGCTTTACCATTTCTTTCTAAAAAAAATTTTTATACTTTAAAGTTCGTTTAAGTTTCACCTGTTATGATAACCTCATCAAAGGAAATCAATCCAAATTGACATAAAAGGAGGCATCACTTATGAATAATCAAACTGTTTTCAAACGATATGAAATAAAGTATCTTCTCACGCAGGAGCAGTATCGGCTCATCAAAGCTGCTATGGAGGAGCATATGACGGAGGACGCGCATGGCAAAAGCACCATATGCAACATCTATTTCGATACACCGGACTATCTATTGATCCGCCGTTCGCTGGAAAAACCGGTTTACAAGGAAAAATTAAGGCTTCGCAGCTACGGAAAGGCAACGGACGACAGCGATACCTTTATCGAAATCAAGAAAAAATATCACTCCGTTGTATACAAACGCCGCATTCTCATGAAGGAGCAGGATGCCGTGAATTATCTGAACCACGAAGCAGATACCCCGAATACACAGATCGGTCGGGAAATCGACTATTTCCTTCAGCAATATCAGGGGTTGCAGCCTTCCGTTTACATTTCTTATGAGAGAGAGGCTTTTTACGGAAAGGATGATCCCGATTTCCGGATCACCTTTGACCAGAACATCCTGTGGCGAAACACCGATCTGACGCTTCGCTCCAGTGTATACGGACAGCCGGTTCTGGGTGCAGGGCAGGTGCTGATGGAAGTAAAAACAGCAGCAGCAATTCCCCTCTGGCTTACCACAATCCTGTCAGGGGAGCAGATCTACAAAACATCCTTCTCCAAATACGGAGCTGCATATAAATCAATACTTATGAAATCACAATTAGGAGGTACTTGCTATGCTTGATACAATTTTTCAGGGAATCTTTGATTCCACTACAACCGTAATCCCTGTTTCACAGTTTTTACTGTGCATTGCCATATCGCTTTTGATCGGAGTCTTTCTGGCGGCAGTGTTTACCTATAAAAGCCGCTGTTCCAGAAGCTTTCTCACCGCACTGGCTCTGCTGCCCGCCGCCGTATGCGTGGTAATCATGATGGTAAACGGCAACATTGGCGCCGGTGTCGCCGTAGCCGGAGCCTTTAGTCTGGTCCGGTTTCGCTCCGCACCCGGTACCGCAAAGGAAATTATTTCCATCTTTCTGGCTATGGGAGCCGGATTGATCGCAGGTATGGGTTATCTCGGCTTTGCCGTTTTGTTTGCTCTGATTCTGGGCGGCGTGATGTTTTTATATGAACTGATCGGTTTTGGCGCATCCAAGAAACCTTTGCAGGATAAAATCCTTCGCATTACCATACCAGAAGACCTGGATTACACCGGTGTTTTTGATGATCTCCTGAAGCAGTACACGACCCACAGCGAAATCAAGAGCGTCAAAACAACCAATATGGGAAGTATGTTCAAATTGACCTATGAAATCACATTAACCGATCCTTTGAAGGAGAAGGAATTTATCGATGCACTTCGGTGCCGTAACGGAAATCTGGAAATCAGCTTATCGAATCAGGAGGTGTCAGCTTATGAGCTTTAAGAAAGTATCTTTATTATTATTAACAGCCGCCCTGACTGTCAGCATGACAGCCTGCGGCAAGGTATCATCCAATCAGAATTCATCCACCGAAACCGTCATATCCGAAGAATCGGAATCCGATGCGGACACCGGCTCGGATACCGATACAGACTATAGCGATGACTCTATGTTTACCAATCGTGATAAGGAAATCGGTTATGATGAAACGACCGCCACGATTATCACACTTTCGGACGGGAACAGCAGCAGCTCCTCGGATAGAGTTACCATCTCCGGAGATACGATCACCATTACCGAGGAAGGAACCTACATTCTCCGGGGAAGTCTCTCGAACGGTCAGATCATTGTCGATGCAGACAGCGAAAAGGTGCAGCTCGTCTTAGACAATGTAACGATTACCAACGAAAGCAGCGCTGCCATCTATGTAAAACAGGCCGACAAGGTATTTATTACCCTGGCACCGGACAGTGAAAACACATTATCCACCACAGGCGAGTTTGTTGCCATCGATGACAACAACATAGACGGCGTTATTTTCTCAAAAGACGATTTAACTTTGAACGGAAACGGCAGTTTGACGATCAGCTGCGCAGCCGGTCACGGAATTGTCAGCAAGGACGATCTGGTCATTACCAGCGGCACCTACAATATCACAGCCAAAAGTCATGCCCTGGAGGGAAAAGACAGTGTGCGGATTGCAGACGGTACCTTTACCTTAACCACAGGAAAGGATGGCATTCATGCCGACAATGAAGATGACGAGTCAAAGGGCTTCATCTATATTGCAGACGGTACCTTCACCATTACCTGTGACAGCGATGGTCTGGACGCAACCTCCGATATACAAATTCTCGGCGGCAGCTTTACCATACAGGCCGGAGATGACGGGATGCATTCCGACGGCGCACTTCGAATCGCGGACGGCACGATTCAGATTACCGAAAGCTACGAAGGTCTTGAGGGAAAGACGATTGAGATTGCGGGCGGCGAGATTCATGTAACAGCCAGCGACGATGGCCTGAATGCCACCGACGGCTCCGGTTCCTCTGCGATGGGCTTTGGCGGCAATGGTTCTGCCGGAGACGATGTCTACATCAGTATTTCCGGCGGCACGCTCTATGTCAATGCCGGCGGCGACGGATTGGATTCCAACGGCAACCTCTATGTTTCCGGCGGTGCCACCTATGTTTCCGGTCCTACCAGCGATGGAGACGGGGCACTGGACTATGAAGGCGATGCACAAATCACCGGTGGCATCGTGGTAGCAGTAGGTTCCAGCGGAATGGCTGTGAATTTCGGAGAAAACTCCACGCAGGGTTCCATATTGGTAAATACTGCCACTTCAAACAGCAGCGGAGAGGTCATTTTGACAGACAGTGACGGTAATGTACTGGTCAGCTACACACCGGAAAAGAGCTACAGCTCGGTAGTCATCAGTTGTCCTGAGATTACCACCGGCAACACCTATACCCTGACAGCCAACGGCACGGACACCACCATTGAGATGACCAGCCTCATCTACGGCAGCGGAAACGGCATGGGAATGGGCGGAGGCTTCGGCGGCCCGGGCGGCAGAGACGGTATGCAGGATGGAAATGACGGCAATTTCCCGGGTGGTACGGACGGTATGCCGGACGGTGATATGGGAACTCCTCCGGATGGCGGCACCGGCAGTACAACGGACGGTGAAGCAAGAGGTTTTCGACAAGGTAACAAGCCGGATCGGATGCCTGGTCAGTCGGATGGCTCGGAATCGAATGGCTCTGATAATGGGCAGACGAGTTTATAGGATATAAACAAAGATGTGCGAAAATTACCTCGACAATAATTTTGTCGAGGTAATTTCTTTCAATTTTAGCAGAGAACCGACTCGGCAAACCAGTTTGCCGGATTGGTTCCCTGTTCAAAAAACGGACAAAGGATGAAATCCTGTGTCCGTTTTGACCCTTTGTGTTAAATTACGATTTGATAAATATCTACATCCAGATAGCGTCCGAATTTATATCCTGCCTCCTTGATCTTCCCGCAAAAGGCAAATCCCAGTTTCTCATGAAGCTTGACGCTGGCTTCATTTTCTGCGGTAACCAGTGAAACCACATTGTGGATTTCCACTGACTGCCTGGCCTCCTCCAGTACCTTCTTCGCCAATGCTGTGCCCAGCCCCTGTCTATGATATTCCTCTAATATGTAGACCGATAGCTCTACCGTCCCGTCATAGGCAGACCGCTCGCTGTAAGGGGACAATGCCGCATATCCTAAAATCCGCTTCCCCTCGGCTGCCACATAGAGCAGATACTTTCCCCTATGTGCAAAGAACCAGTTTCGTCTGTCCTCCAATGTCTTCTCCTGCATATCAAACGTAGCGCTCGTATGCAGAATTGCTTCATTATAGATATCCATCAGCTGCCCGATGTCTTCTTCTCTTGCACGACGTATCATTCCATTCATGAGCTTTCCATTCCTCTGTATTTCGTTTCCAATATTATATTCCCTCCCAAACAAAAACACAAGGGATTTGCTATATTAAATTTTATCAACCAAAATGATTAAATTTAATCCTACACAAATCATTCTTTCTATGTTAGCATAACCTTAGTTAATGGAGGTAGATACTATGAAAGGCTATGAAAAGTATGAACGTGGTTATTTTTTGCCACCTGTGTGTTCTTATGACTGGGTAAAAAAAGACTATATTGACAAACCACCCATCTGGTGCTCGGTGGATCTGCGGGATGGAAATCAGGCATTGATCGAACCGATGAGTCTGGAAGAAAAGCTGCAATTTTTTGAAATGCTTGTTAAAATAGGATTTAAGGAAATTGAGGTCGGCTTTCCTGCTGCTTCCGAGACCGAATATAATTTCATGCGGGCATTGATTGAACGCAACATGATTCCGGAGGATGTGACGGTACAGGTGCTGACGCAGGCGCGGGAGCATATCATCAAAAAGACCTTTGAAGCGGTAAAGGGTGCTCCCCACGCAGTCATCCATCTCTACAATTCTACATCCGTGGCGCAGCGGGAACAGGTGTTTAAGAAAAACAAAGAGCAAATCAAGCAGATCGCCATAGACGGCGCCGTTCTGCTCAGGGATCTGGCGGCTGAGACAGAGGGGAACTTCTCCTTTGAATACAGCCCGGAAAGCTTCCACGGCACAGAGGTGGATTATGCACTGGAGGTGTGCAACGCTGTACTGGATGTATGGCAGCCGACGGAAGATCACAAGGCGATCATCAACATTCCCGCCACCGTAGAGGCCGCTATGCCCCATGTATTTGCCACACAGATTGAGTACCTGAACAAAAATATCAAATACCGCTCTGCTGTGGTTCTTTCCCTGCATCCACACAACGACCGCGGCACTGGTGTCAGTGACGCCGAGCTGGGACTTTTGGCAGGCGCAGACCGTATCGAAGGCACTCTGTTCGGCAACGGCGAACGTACCGGAAATGTCGATATCGTTACACTTGCCATGAACATGTTTTCACACGGTGTGGATCCAAAGCTGGATTTCTCCAATATGCCGGAAATCCGTGCCAATTACGAAAAATTTACACGCATGCATGTGTATGAGCGCCAGCCCTATGCCGGTGATCTGGTGTTTACCGCTTTCTCCGGTTCCCATCAGGATGCGATTGCAAAGGGTATGGCATGGCGTGAAGAAAAGAAACTGAACAAATGGACAGTTCCCTATCTGCCGGTGGATCCGGTAGATGTGGGCAGAACCTATGATTCTGACGTAATCCGGATCAACAGCCAATCCGGCAAGGGAGGTGTTAACTATATCCTGAAGCAGAATTTCGGCATCTCGCTTCCCGATAAAATGCGGGAGGAGGTCGGATATCTGATCAAGCATGTATCGGATGAGGAACACAAAGAGTTATCGCCGCAATGGATTTATGACATTTTCTCCGATAAATATGTGAACTATCACCCATATTTCTATATTTCGGAGTGTCATTTTAAACAGGTGGACGGTATCATAGCAGAAGCGACGATTACGCAGGGCGAACGCTCGGCAGATGTGCACGCAAACGGCAACGGACGCCTGGATGCTGTCAGCAATATTATCAAGCAATACTTTGATGTCAGCTATGAACTGTCTGTCTATGAGGAGCACGCGCTGTCCCACGGTTCTTCCTCGAAGGCCATGGCATATGTGGGCATTACCCATAAGGAGAAAATGTACTGGGGTGTCGGCATCGACGACGATATCATCAAGGCATCCATTGATGCATTGGTAGTCGCTGTGAACCAGCTCCCCGAAATCCAGACAGAGGAACATGTACAGGACGAACGGCTGACCGCCATGCAAAACTACATTCAGGCCAACTACCAGACCGTGACCCTGGAAGATCTTGCCAAGGAGTTCCACCTGTCCGAGCCCTATATTTCCAAATATATCAAGGACAAATCGGGAAAGACCTTTGTAGAACTGGTGCAGAACATCCGCATGAAAAAGGCAAAAACCCTGCTGAAAAACGGCAACATGACCGTAGAAAAGATTGCCTATGCCGTAGGTTATCAGAATGTCGAAAATTTCAACCGGATGTTTAAGAAAAAATACGATATGACTCCGGTACAATACCGCAATTCCAAAGCAAATTAACCGATATTTGAAAAGCTCGAAAATGCACTGCACTTTCGAGCTTTTCTTTATCTTTCCTTATCTTTCTAACCTCTTACAGATCAACGCGAGCGCGTCCACTGCCCCGATCCGTTTACATAATCACTTCCGATCCATGTATCGGCTGCCATAACACCGCTTCCGTACATGTAATACCAGCTTCCTGCAATCTTTTGCCAGCCGGTGGCCATTGCTCCGCTGTCCTTCATGTAGTACCAGCGGTTTCCGATTTTCAGCCAGCCGGTCACCATCTCTCCGCTGCTCTTCAGATAGTACCATACCCCGTCAATCAGCTGCCAGCCAGTAGCCATTGCTCCGCTGCCGTCAAACCAATACCAGTTTCCGTCAACCATCTGCCAGCCGGTGGCCATTGCTCCGCTGCCTTGCAAATAATACCACACATCGCCCAGCTTCACCCATCCGGTTCTCATACAACCGTCATTTCCGAAATAGTACCAGCTTCCATTGATCTGCTGCCAGCTGGTCACCATATACCCGCTGCCGTCAAACCAGTACCAGGTACCGTCGATATTTTTCCACTCATTTGCTGCATAGGTGCCATCTGTGTACTGATACCACCAGCCTGCAGCGGATACCTGCCACACACCGTTCGTCTGGGCATTTCCCGATGACGACCCTGTCGCATGTGCCTGTGGGCTGAAGGTTGTAGCCGTCTGATAGACCTCATGCTCCGAGTAGTTCTGCCCGCTTGCCAATACCAAAATCTGATAAGCGCCCGACGTGTAACCATGATTTTGCGCATTCACATGTGCGATAAACGTATCCCCGTCCACACGCAATGCCTCATAGGTATAAGCATCGGACCGATCTCCCTTTGACCAAACCCGAACCTTTACCAGATCGACATATTCCGCGGCACCATCCACCAGCACATCAAAGGTTCCTGCCGATTCGTTCTTATTCTGTACCAGTACCGTCTTAATCGGATTTTCCGCTACAATGGTAAATTCCCTCTCCACCGTTCCGTCATAGTCTCCGCTTCCGGTAATCGTGGCCGTTCCTGTACCGATATCCAGATTATTGCTGTAGGATACCGTATAGTCCTTGCCCTGCTCCAGCGCTGTATTTCCATCCTTCACTACCACGGGCGGCGTAATCCGCTTTCCGGTAAAGCTCTGACTGGAAACCATGTAAATACTGCAATTTTCAATGTTTCTCTCTACAATGCTGAAGTTCGCCGTCTTAGAGGACGAATATTTGCCAATACCTATGACAATCACAGATGCCGTGCCGACATTCACATTGTTTCTGTAAACCACTGTATAGTCCACATTTTTCGTCAGCCGTACGCCTCCAAGTGTCACAATCGGCTCCGGCGTATATGCCTCTCCGGTATAACGATAAGAATTTGGAGTCACGCTGATCTGGGCACCCGCTATACTGTTGGTAATCGTAAATTTCTTCACGATGGTTCCCGTATAGTATTTCGAAATCGGCGTAATCGTAATCGAAGCATCTCCCACCGCCGTATTGTTTGCATAGGCTACCGTATAATCCACACCTCTCTGCAACGTATTTCCGCCGCATGCCACCCGCTCAACCGGCGTAACCGGTTTTCCGGTATACAGCTGATCCGGGATGTCGTCGACAATCGCATCCTCCATGTTGGCGATGATGTTAAAGTATACGCGCTTTGTCTGGTCATAGTTTCCGATTCCCTGAATAATTACCCAGGACTCGCCTGCCCGCAGGTTATTTCCGTTTACCACCTCATAATCCTGTCCCTTCACAAGCTCAACGCCATTATCATAAATGGTCATCTCGGGAATGATATAGTCCCCCGTATAGATCTGATCGGGAATTGCCTCTGCTACCACTGCAGAGATATCATACTTTGTCACACGGTAATAGACCGTGATACTGTCCTTATAATTTCCGGTTTCCGTCGCTGTCACCGTTGCCGATGCCGTGCCGATATCCACGTTATTCTCATAACGCACCGTATACTGGGATGCATCAATGACACGTCCTGTGGTCGTATCTGTCAGCCGCAGATTCTTCGGATATACCTCCTCTCCGGTGTAGTTCACATCATCGTTGCCGCTGATCACAATATCTGAAGAAGTCAACGATTTTTGCAAAATTGTGTACGGAATCACTGCCGCTCCCACATATCCGCCGGCATTGGCATCCGCCGTTCCGGTAATCGCAACATAAATGCGACCTGCGTTCTGCATATCAGAAAGGCTTGCCGGACTCTGACACGTCTCATCCAGATAAAAACCTACGGTATAATCTACGTCCTCGGTAAGGTATTCGTCCTTTGCATTGAATTTTACCCGGATATCTGTAGGTGTCGTATCCTGTCCGTTATATACTTTGTTGCTGATTCCTGTAACCGTAATCGTATCATTGGCAATCAGTGTACCGATGGTAAACGCTTCCCGGCGCTCTCCGGAGTAATTGCCCCGTCCGGTAATGACCACATACGCAGTGCCGATTTCCTCATTATTCTCATAGCTGATATCATAATCCGCTGCGGTCAGTCTGGTTCCGGTACTTCCGTCATCAAAGGTCAGCGTAGCAGTCGGTGTATACGGCACCTTGTCTCTGTTATAGACATAATTGCGGTTTGCCGAATCAAAGCCTGTGTCCAGTGTGTCGGACAAGGACACCTTGATGTCCTCCGAGCTGACATCCTTCGGCAAAATCGAGAAGGTAATCACATGACTGCCCTCAAAATTGGAGGTATCGGTGGGCTCAATCACAAGATACGGACCGTTCATACCATCCTCAGCCAACACTGCCGAGTTGTTGTAATAGGTAATCCGATAATCCACCCCTGCAGTCAGCGGCTCTGTATCTGCGGATGTAAAGTAAACCTTCACCTCCGGCGTATAACTCAATTTGCCCGGCACATACTGAGGATCTGTTACCGGCTGATATACCAGCTCACTCATCGCTCTCTTTTTAATATTAAATTCTACCTGAACCTGCCCGGTACAGCTTCCCGTTCCACTGATCAGCGCATACGGCGCATTCGCACTGCCTTTATTGGCCGCAGCCACATTGTTCGCGTACGTCTCTACCACAAAATCCGTTCCGGCCGTCAGCGTCCGTTCCTCTCCGTTTTCATCCGTTATGGTAACATTCACATTCGGCGTAAGCGCCCTTGCGCTGTACAACTGATCGGCAATCGTGCACTCCGCTGTCGAAAGATTCCGCTTGGTAATCGTCAGCTCCTTTGTCACCGATCCGGAGTAATTTCCTTTTCCCTTTACCGTAATGGTCTCCACCGATCCCGCCGGAGCCGTCGTCGGATTGCTTGCATCGGTAGAATATGCAATGTCATAGTTGATCGGATCGATGATCGTTCCGTCTGACTTCATTACCTGCAGGGTATCCGGTCGAATCAAATCTCCGGTGTAGGTATAGGTACTCCTTACCCCCGAAATCACACACTGGGAAATATCAATCTTTCGAATCGTAAATGCCTTGGTTACACTTCCGCCCGCAAGCTTTCCGCCTGCCACCGGGGTAATCAGTACATAAGGACCTTCCAGTCCGTTTGCTGCGCACACATTCACATTGTTGTGATAGCTGATCGTATAATCGACTCCCTCTGTAAAGGAGGTGTCATAGGTGGTTCCGGTGGGATAACGAAGGGTTACCTCCGGTTTGATCTCTCTGCCGTCATCGTAATCGCATACCAGCGGATCCAGACTCACGATGAGATTCGCGGTATTGTATTTAATGGAAAAATTCTTCTCTGCATAGCCCTTAAAATAGCCGATTCCATGAATCGTAACCTTCGCTCCGTTGGTCGACATATTGGTCGCATTATCAAACTGGACAATCTCATAATCCTTGCCCTGCGTCAGGGTTTTTCCGTTAAACTTTACTTCCAGATTCTGCAGCGGCTGATCGGTCGTGTTGTATGCCTTTCCGGTATAGGCCTGATCCGGAAGTGTGATCGTCGTATAGCGCGAGTCACTGAGATCCCCGATGATATCAAAATGTCCGTAATAGGTTCCCGTCCAGTGCGCGGACTTGATTCCGGTAATCGCTACGGTTGCCTCTCCCGGCTCCACATTATCCGTATAAGTAACACTGTACTCGGTTCCCGTACGCAGTACGTTTCCGTTCTTATCCGTGACTACAATCTCGTTGTCCGCCAGAGTCACTGCACTTCCCGAAAAGCTCTTTTGAACAGAACCACTGCCATCTCCCAGCTTCACTGTGGCATGACTTGCATCATTGATATTGCCGGCATAATAGAATTTGAAGGTTCTGGAGCCGGTGTAATTGCCCTGTCCGGTCAGGGTAATCAGCTGCTCCCCTACCTTAAAGCCGGACTGCAATGCCTCATATGTATAATCCGTTCCCTCGGTCAGCTTCTTGGTATAGGTAGTACTGGTCGAAGTGAAATCCTGTGTTACCACAAACTCCAGCAGCCCATTGCTGTACACATAATCCTTGCCCTCAATATCGACCTTCGCTGTGGAGATATCCTTCGGTTTAATGACAAACTGATTATCGCCCTGCACCGTTGCCGGATAATCCGCAGTATCAATCGTGCCGATATAATTTCCCCGTCCGGTCAGCTTCACATAGAGTGTGCCCGCATCGATACAGTCCTCATCGTCCGCTTTCTGCGTATAAGCCGCATCCCGATACAGCTCCACGATATAATTCGAGGAATCCAGCACCTTACCGGAGGTGCCATAGGTCAGCGTGACCGTCGGTGTCTGCGCCATGTTTGCGTAGGTAGCCGGTGTGACTGCGACCTTAAGATTCGGCACTTTCTTTAATTCCTCCGGCTCAATGTTGAATTGGAGGGTTTTTGTGCCGGTATAGTTTCCGTCTGACGTAGCCCGCAGAATAACATTATAGGTTCCCACATCTGTGTATGCGGTTCCGTTTGTGATCGTATACTGCTTCTGTCCGGTATTGTCCAGCAACCACTTGGTGTCTCCCTCTGCATAGGAATACAGCTTGACACCCTTTTGTAATCCGCTATCATAGTCAGCTACGGTCTGCGCTGCACCTTGATAATTATAGATATAGGTACCGAGAATCTCTCCGGTAAGCTTTGACAAATCCTTCTGCGCAATGACCGCTGTTCCGTCGACACTGTCATAATAGCCGTCCTTGCCCGAAATACGGTAATAAATAGTCCCGGCACTGGAAAAAATCGGATCACTGTCCGTTGCCGCAACGGTTCTCGCAGCATCCTTGTAATATGTGATCCGGAAAGAATCCTCATCTTCCGTCGGAAGATTTGCCCGTACGGTAGCGAGTATCTCTGCATGAATATCCTCGTAATACGATACGTCCTCCCCGTTCGAATTTACCTCATAGGTCCACCCGGATACATCAAAGGCTGCCACCTTATCTGTGAGACTTGTTCCGATATAGAAGCACTGTACCCTGTTACCGATATAATTTCCTTTTCCGGTAATTTTGACATATACAGCGCCGGAATTTATCGTATCTCTCGTCTGTGTACAATTCGCATCCTGGTAATAGTCGACAATCTGATAGTCTGTTCCCTCAACTAACTCGGTATCCTGATCCCGTAATACCAGCACCAGCGGATCCTCTGCGCGGTTTACCACGGACTCTCCCGTATAGGACGGATTGTTCACGCTGCAGCTGATTTCACTGTCATCAAGGGATTTCTGTGCAATGACATAGAGGGCTTTTATGCTCGAATTGGAATCTGCATAGTTCCCCAATCCGGTAATCTTAACATAATAGTTGCCTGCATTCTTCGGTTCTCCATCGATCTTTACCGTGCAGCCAGCATCCGAATAATAGCCGTCGATCTGATAGTCCGTTCCCGCAACCAGCGTTCTGCTTCCATCACTGAGAATGATCGTCGGTTTCAGCACTGCGCCGGTATAGGTTTTTTTTGCTTCCTTTTCATCGTATATGGAAGACCCTTCCACCAGGTTGCACTGGCACTCTGTGATTTTTTTCGGAACAATACTGAAATAGCCCTCTGCCACGGTGTCGCTTCCACCGCTCAGCTGGTAATTTCCCTTCAGCCGGATCTTCACGGTAGGACGTTTGGCTCCGGTATCGTCCTTGCTTTGGATTGCAATATTATTCTCCACAGACACGATGTCGTAGGAATCTTTCGAAATCGTATTTCCGGCGTAGGTCACAGTCATCGTGTCCTGATTCGGAATGATTTCACTGCCCGTATAGGTCTGATCCGGAATGACAATTTTCAGATCACTCGGCTTAACCGTTGCCGGGTTCACTACAAACTGGAAGATCACTACACCCTCATAATTACTGGTTTCTGTCGGTTCCACCCGAATATAGTAGGTGCCGGCATTCTCCGCCACATAAAAGGGGCTATCATACGTTGCCTCATTTGCACAGGCCTCATCTGTAAAGATCTGATATGTATAATCCGTGGCCCACGACAGGTCATTCCCTTTTGGATCCTGAACCTTCGTTACCCGCAGTTTTATCCCACCTGTTCGATAGTCTATCGAAATTGTATTTCCGGTTGACAACTGCCGATCTTCTACGCTGCCATAAGTCAGAAAAACCTTACAATTCGCGAAGCCCTGCTTGACAATGGAGAATTTGTACTCCTCTCCCTGCAAAGTCCCGTCATAATTGTCTTTTCCTTCAATCTTCAGGTAATAGGTTCCTACCTTGGTAGGCGCATCAACCTTATTCTCATCCTGATACTCCGCATCATTGTAATAATAAG
>JAFUTQ010000031.1 GCA_017484135.1 Lachnospiraceae bacterium | reverse complement strand
TGAAACTAATCTACACTTAAATATTATATTCCAAACCACGAACAAAATCAATCTAAAGTGTCTCTACTCCCGGATGTCCACATAGTTTCATTCCCCCTTAGATATTGATACAATTCAACGATGAACACGGGGTGTTCAAAACAAAAATAAGAGGTGTCCATTTCTGAACACCCCTCTATGAAGTATGTGTAGTACACACATTTCATCATATTAAACTGTAATATCGATAGTTCCACCAGTACCTGCGGTGCTATTAGTTTTCGCACTTGCTCCCAAATCATCATGAATCTGTTTGAGAGATACTGTTCCCTTAGCTTTTTCGCCATACTCTTTTGTCAATCTCTTCAGTTCATCATTATATATAGAATTAAATGCCCTTGCCCTTGCAGTTTCTTCTTCCGTACTTATTGCTTTCCAATTTCCTGATTCTGGATTATATGAAAGTGTCTTGTTGCCTTTACTATCCCAGAACATACAAGCACCATTCATTTTCCCTCCAGTCTTTTTCATACTATCATCATAAATAGCCTTTCTATCTGGTGAAACTGTCTCACAATACTTCATACACAATTTTCTGTATGCGCTATGATTTCTATCTCCATTTGCAAAATCTTTTCTAGCAAGTTCTTTTATTGATTCACTAAATTCTTCCTCTGACATAGCTGGCTTATCACGCTTAGTCATAATTTCATCCCAATTGGGTTTTGTAAATGGTCTGTCCGTAGGTGTAAAGCGCAGTGAAAAATTACCATAATCTGTCCCATATTTGTCAACCGAGCTAAGCTTGCCACCACCCATTTGCTGCACTAATTTTGCATATGAAGAATAATTGTCCCTTGTTATTTGCATCTAAATCAACCTCCCTGTATTCTATACATAATTCCATTTACTAAAATCAAAGCAACATATTGCACAATTAAATTTCGCTCGATAAAAGCACATCGTTTTTATGCTCTAGCCTCAAAAGATGGTCTATCGGTATCTAAATAATCCTGTACCTCTCGAAGTTCTACGCCGTCCTTCCCTTTTACAGAATTATATTCATTCCAATATATAGAATAAAACTCATCTTTCTTTGCAAGCTCTGCAGGAGTCATCTCATAGCCCCATCCTCTACCTGTATTGGTTAGTACTTTTGCACCTTGGTATTGGATTTCAGCACCATACCCACCTGTGGTCAAAATCGAACAGCTTAACATTCCTCCTCCGGCTAAAGCAAGCTTTTTTTCAGCAAGATTATTATTTTTACGAAAGCTTGAAAAGATCGGTGTCCTATAATCTCCAACTCCCTGCATCGTGTTTCGCAGGATCACGATCCAGACACAGACCATCTCAAACAGCATATCAACCCGCAGATACGTTGTGCCCCAGTACAAAATTTCTGCACTGTCTGTACTTGCAATAAAGCCGACCAGATACGTTGCAATCGTATATGCCATGATCATAACCATCACAGCCCATCCACATCCAAGCAGGAGCGCTGCCTTTAACCCGGAAGTGATCCTGTCATATTTACCCGCACCATAGTTCTGTCCGCTGTAGGTTGCCATGGTAGAACCCAGCACCGTGACCGGCAGTCCCCATATTTCAAAAACTTTTCTTGCCGCAGTATGTGCTACGATCACAGAAGTTCCAAGTGTATTGATTCCAGTCTGTAAGATCAGCGTGCCAAGATTTACAAGGCTTGACATCATTCCCATGGAAAGCCCTCCGGATAACATCGTACGCACTTCTGTTTTTTTCAGCTTAAAATGTCTGCGCTCCACCTGAAGGATTGGAAAATGTTTTTTGATATGGATCACGCAGAGTACCACAGATACCACCTGTGAGATCACGGTTGCCACCGCGGCTCCGCCAACTCCCATGGAAAATGCCAGAATACATACATAATCCAGAATCACATTCAACACAGCTGCAAGAATCAGAAAAATAAGCGGCGTCAAGGAATCTCCGATTGCCCGCAATACATTTGCACACATATTATAGGCAAGTGTCACAAACATCCCAAGCACTAAGATACTGATATAGGTATACGCCATCTCTTTTTGCTCTGCCGGCACATGCATCACTGCAAGGAGCGGACGCAAAAAAATAAATACACCTGTCACCAGTATTGCTGCCGTTATAAATCCTAAAAGAATTGTCCCCGCAACACTCTTTTTTAATTTTTCGTTATCTCCCGCTCCAAAATATCTTGCCGTCACAACAGAAAAACCAAGTGTTAAACCGTTAAAAAATCCTGTCAGCAGATTATAAAGAATTGAAACGGAACCAACCGCTGCAAGTGCACCCTCACCAAGAGTACTGCCTACAATTTTCGTGTCGATCAATCCATAGAAAAGCTGGAACAGATTTCCCAAAAATACCGGAATTGCAAACTGCAAGATCAGTTTTACCGGTTTTCCCTCTGTTAAATTTGCACCATTACGTTTCATTTTACTTTTTTCTCCATTTCCCGTTTTCTGCTCTCAAAATAAATAAAATGATCGATCGCATCTAAAATATCGGAAAAATCTTCCCGCGGTGCAAGATCAATGTATCGTTTTAAGAGTTCTTCTTCCTGATCTTTGTATCTCCCATAGAAAATATCATACAGATTATGTCCGCGCAGATATATTTTTATCTCCTCCATATGAGCTTTGATATCAGAAATGCTCTGCATCTCAAATCCGAGCACCTCCGTCAGATGCTTTCCGCTGCTAAGACGATGTAAATACTCCTTCCATTTTTCAAACAGCGTCTCATAAAATGCTTCCTCAGATTTGACCACGCCAAGTTCGGTCATCACTTTGGGGTTGAAAAAATAGTTTTCAAATGAATAATACTTTAAAATCAGGACATTTTCCGGTCTGACCTTTGGCAGAGTGTCAACATCCTCCAAATTCCGCTGCTCATAGTAACGACAGAGCTGCCGCCCTAACTCCATACGGTCTTTTCCATCCCCATCACGTATCATCAGAAACTGATCCCGCAGATAGATTTGGTTCATATATTTTAAGTTTGCGTAGGTTTTGATATTCGTACAACTGTTTGTCGTGATGATCGCAATTCTTGAGAGTTTTCCGCTCTCATCATAAGTCTCCGAATAATATTTCCGGATTAGAAGCGGCAGACGGCTCTTGTCCTGCTTGCCCTCCACGATAAATACAAAGTTCACATTCATCAGATCATTTGCCGTGTAACCGAGATCTTCGAGGATCGCACTCACGTCTGTCTTTTCACACATCTTCGAATAGCCTTCGCCGTCTAAAACAATCTGTCTGATCTGCCTGCTGTTAAAGTTCGCCAATAGATTTGGCGAGTGCGTGGAAAAAATCACCTGGTTTTTTCTGGACAGGCGGTATAAAATCTCCCCGGAAACTTTTTGCAGTTTTGGATGCAGGAAAATCTCCGGATCCTCGATCATAAGAATGCTCGGAATCCGCCCTTCCGTCCCCGTATAAGTTTCAAGCAGAGACAGCATGTAGATACTGCGCATACCTTTTCCCATCTTTGCCA
The DNA here is from genome assembly GCA_017484135.1 of Lachnospiraceae bacterium. Lineage (GTDB taxonomy): Bacteria > Bacillota > Clostridia > Lachnospirales > Lachnospiraceae > Roseburia_C. The sequence continues at coordinate 4,224 of JAFUTQ010000031.1, read as the reverse complement.
CCGGCCTGGTCAGATTCTGTGCCGGATTGTGGATCTCAGTCGTAACTTTTAACATCCGCTCCACATCCCGGTTCATCGAGTATAAGATCTCATCCTGCCCGCCGTTCTTTTTATAATTCCGATTTACTTTTCTTGCAAATTCATCCAGATTTAACTGGTATAGTTTGTAATCCAAAAGTTTCGCCGTCTCAAATGCATCCAGTTCTGCCGGTGTTTTCTTCTCGATCAGACCGATACATGAAAAACAGTGCCCACATTTTTTCGCCTGATTAAACATACAGGTGTCCGCTCGCATCCGTTTTAACAGCTCATCCTCCTGCAGCATTAAAAGATCTCCCTGCAGCTGGTTTAGATCACGCTCCGCATCCAGATAATAGATCTTCGGGAACACCTGCGGAATGCAGGAATTATTCTTATGTTCCTTATCCTGATAACGCACCCAGCCATCCCTGTGTGCGATAAACGTAAACTGCAGTACGCCGCCTGTCGCTTCCTCGTTCAGAGAAAATGACGGCAGCTTTTTGCAGAAATCCTCAAGCCACGTCTCATATCTTTTATACTGGCTGACCACCCCGTTCTGGTGCAGCCATTTTAAATCTTCAATGGAAAATTCTAATGACACATCCATCTCAATGTTAGCACAGTCACCGTCAAAATCTTCGGAAGAGATGCGGTAATCCCCAAAAGCTGCACGGATTGCCTCTAAGATCGTTGTCTTTCCGGTATTATTCTGTCCTACCAGAATCAGCGCATTTTCAATGTTGTCAATCTTCATCTCATGGATCGCTTTAAAATTTTTGATATGGATACCGGTCAGCTTCATGGTGTTTCCTCCCACATTACTTTCATTCATATCACGTGCAAAATCGTCACATGATCCAATTCGCCGTTTGCTTACGCTCATGATACCTTTTATTCTATCACTGAAACGTCTGCCCGTCATCACTCTTTGCCAGAATCTGTTTTATCAGAATTATTAAAAAATACACCACAAAATATAAGTTATCCTTTACAATATCTTATCAGTGTGCTATAACAGAACTTGTCGAAACTAATATTTCATATTAGCAGAGTAGAACTCTGTGCGTTAAGTGCCATGTGAACAGGGAGTTGTCACACGGACGAAAAACAAAGGCGCTGCTTTTGTTTGCGGTACAGAATTCGCATCCCGCTGCTGCATAAAGGTATTTATGTCTCCTCTATGTGGTTTTAGGAAACTGCTAAGGAAGGAGGCTTTTTTTATGAAAAAATTAAAGGAACTGTATCAACAATCACTTCAGGAACTGTGCCACACAAAGACGGTCGTGCTCTGCGGACTCTTAGCTGCACTCGCCATCGTCTTAAGTATGGTCGCAAGCATCCAGCTCGGTCCTTACATCAAAATCGGTTTTTCCGGTCTGCCAAACCGCATTGTTGAATTTTTATTCGGTCCTGCAGTCGGATGTCTCTTTGGCGGTGCACTCGACCTCTTAAAGTATGTCTTAAAACCGGATGGTCCGTTTTTCTTTGGATTCACCTTTAATGCCATGCTTTCCGGTCTGATCTACGGCACCCTGCTCTACCGTCGTCCGGTCTCCATCAAACGTATCGTGATCGCTGAGTTTCTCGTAAAACTGGTCATCAACTGCGGTCTGAATACGCTCTGGATCTCCATGCTCTACGGAAAAGGCTTTATCGCACTGCTTGGCCCTCGTGTCATCAAAAACGTGATCATGCTGCCGATCGACAGCTTTATCCTGTTCTTTGCGCTGACCTATGCGAGAAAGATTGCGGCGCAGTTTGGATTTTTCACGGTAAAATCAGGCGCGAAGGAACGTGCCTGATGGGTAAAATCTGATAGTGGATTCTTTTTAGAATTGCAAGTCAAAGTTCAGAATCATAGATTGTATCCTGCGCTGGCATAGCTATGATCGTAAACAAAATGCAGAGATGTGTATCCGTAAATGAATATACATCTCTGCATTATTTTTTTCTTTATTGAAACTGCTTAAACGCCTCTCTCTGGCAGTAATCATATCAGAAAGCCGATGTAATTGTAATGATTACATTTAATATTTCTCGCCATAATGCCATTTCATTGATTTTTGATCGTAAGCGCCAAATATTCCTGCGGCTAGCCAAGAACCTCCTCTAAATCCATAATTATAGTTAGACTATTTCACTACAACAACTACAATTATGGAGGACAACATCATGGCAAACATACGTAAACCCCGTGTTTCAAAAGAGGAACAACTGAAACTTATCAATGAATGCCGTTCCAGCGGCATGACAGATAGCGACTGGTGTCGTGAGCACGGCATCGCTGTCAGTACCTTTTATTACTGGGTAAAACAGCTTCGCAGGGAATCAGCCCAGATCCCGGAACCGGCTTATGGTCATTCGGAGCATCCCCGTCCCAGACAAGATGTGGTTCCCATTGATATCATACCGGAACACTTTCCACTGCAATACAACAATCCATCCCCTGACACTTACCATACTTTAGAGATTATTCTTGGTTCTGCTACGATCAGGGTCTCTGATAAGACGGATCCGGAACTGCTGTCCCGAACGCTGCAGATCCTGAAGGCAGTTATATGTTAGGCGATATCTCCGGGCTGGAACGGATCTACATCGTCTGTGGTTATACTGATATGCGCAAATCCATTGACGGCCTCTGTGCCGTGGTGGAGGATCAGCTGAAACTGGATCCGGCATCCAGTGCTCTATTTCTGTTCTGCGGCAGACGCAGAGACCGGATCAAAGCCCTGTACCGTGATGCTGACGGTTTTGTACTGATCTATAAAAAGCTGACGGTACATGGTGGATACCAGTGGCCCAGGAAACAGTCCGAGGTCAGAAACCTGACATGGAGAGAGTTTGACTGGCTCATGTCCGGTATCGATATCGACCAGCCAAAGGCTCTGAAGCCGGAATAAAAACATGCACAGAAAAATGCCTGTAAACCGCATATTTTCGGCATTTTTCAGAGGTGATTATCCTTTAGGAAAACTGCTTTTTCTGGTATAATAAAGGTATCAGAACCAAGGAGAAAAAGCATGGCTTCCAGTGCAAAGGACATTCAGCTGCGAGAGCTGATGGATACCGTTTCACAACTGAAGACAATGATGGCCGAACAGACAGAGCTGATCCGTTCCCTCAGAACAGTCATTGATGAAAAGACTGCCCATGAAGCAGTGCTGCAGGAACAGGTGGACTATCTGACGAAGAAGCTTTTCGGCACCTCCAGTGAAAAGACACCCTCTGACATCCCGGGACAGCTCAACCTGTTCAACGAGGCAGAGGCAGAACAGGACCCTTCCCTTCCGGAAGAAGACTGCATTGAGGAACCCAGCCCCAGAAAGAAAAAGGCGACCCATGCAGAACTTTTCAAAGGTCTTACGGTACATAAACAGGTGATACCTCTGGCAGAGGAAGATAAGATCTGTCCGGTATGCGGTACACCCATGAAACGCATCGGGGAAGAATATGTCCGCAGGGAGCTGGTATTCACTCCTGCCAGATGTGAGATCTACGAGTACTATACGGAAAGCTATGGCTGTCCCAACTGTAAAGAGGGAAACGGTGATACCGAAAAAGCTGTGATTACCAAATCCAAAGCAGCACCGGCACTCATTGGGAAGGGACCCGCTTCTCCTTCTACAGTTGCATGGACGATCTACCAGAAGTATGCAAACGGCCTGCCCCTTTACCGCCAGGAAAAGGACTGGAAGGAATACGGGGCAGCCATCAGCCGTACGACCCTTGCCAACTGGATCATCTACAGTGCGGAGCATTATTTCCGTCCACTGTACGATTACTTCCACCGTCAGCTTCTGCTGAGGGAGTTCCTCATGGCGGACGAAACCCGGGTACAGGTTCTGAAGGAACCCGGGCGAAGTGCTGAAAGCCAGTCATTCATGTGGCTGTTCCGCACTGGGGAAGATGGTCAGCCCACCATTCTTCTGTACGGATACACTCCGACAAGAAGCGGAAGCAATGCGGCAGACTTCCTGAATGGTTTTCGTGGTTATCTGGAAACGGATGGCTACCAGGGCTACAATAAAGTGTCCGGCATAAAACGCTGTTCCTGTTGGGCACATAGCTTCAGGAAGGATTAACTTACCATCCACTCTCTTAGATGCAAGGAAACCAACCTGGCCAAGATCTGCATATCTCTCATTAAGACGCTTGAAAGATACACCCTGTCTGTCACCAATCCAGTAGTAAGAGAAGTCACCG
>JAFUTQ010000030.1 GCA_017484135.1 Lachnospiraceae bacterium | reverse complement strand
GGCATTTGCTGTATGCGAAAATAATCGCGGCTAAAATATGGAGCATTAGCTCAGTCGGTAGAGCACCTGACTTTTAATCAGGTTGTCGGGGGTTCGAATCCCCCATGCTTCACTGGAAAATTAGTGCAATTGGCAAAAATAAAGCCTTTTGTGCTATTTTTTTTAATTTTTTCATGTTATAATCAAGTGTATATAGAGAAGAGGTTCAGAGAATTATGTCAGAAGCGCAGACTGCGAAGGGCAGCAAAAAGAAGATAATTTTGATTACGTGTGCCTTGATTGGAGCAATCCTGGCAGGCGGATATATATTTGCAGTGCATTATTACAGTTCCCATTTTTTACCCGGCACGATTGTGAATGGGATCGATTGTCAAAATGCGGACATGTCGTCGGTTATGGAGCGCTTAAAACAGTATTCGGATGATTATCAGCTGGTCATCACGGGGAGAAGCATCGAAACAGCGGAAAAAGATCAGTTGCTTACGATATACGGCAGAGAGATCGGGTACGTAAATGAAGTGGAGATGACAGGGGTAGCCGGTTTGTTGGAGAGTCAGAATCCTTGGTTATGGTTGGGGGCATTTCTGGACTCCGGCAACCATTATACTTTGTCGGGGACGGTTACGTGGAGTGAGGAAAAACTACGGCAGATTCTTGAAAACGCACAGGCTTTTCAGGAGAAGACGATGATCGCTCCCAAGGACGCATATTTACAGGGATACTCTGAAGTTGAAAAAAAGTTTGTACTGGCGCCGGAGACACTCGGTACACAGTTAAATCTGAAAAAGGTCTATGAGAAAGTGGGCGAAGCACTTTCTTCGGTTCAGGATACGATTGATTTGGAGGAAGCAGAGTGTTATCTCTCCGCATCCGTTACAACAGAGAATGCAGCGCTTCAAAGGAAATTGCAGGAAGCGAACAAATGGCTGGGAACCCAGATCCGTTACGACTGGAACGGAACAGAGGTTTTGTTGAACAGTGAACAGATCAAGGACTGGATTTACTTGGAAAACGGTACCGCAAAGCTGGATAAAGAAAAAGTTGCAGCTTTTGTTGCCGAAAATGCAAAGGCATATGACACTTATCGCAAAACGCGTACGTTTCATACAACACGGGGATATGATCTGGAGCTTCCGGGTGGGGCGTTTGGCTGGCTGACGGACAGAGATGCGGAAACAGAGGAGCTGCTTGAGTTGATCGAAAAGGGCAGTGTATGTGACAGAGAGCCCATATATCAGAGCAAAGCACCGGTTAAGGGGATGGATGATATTGGAAGTTCTTATGTGGAAGCCGATATGACATTTCAGCATCTGTATCTTTATCAAAAAGGTGAGATTGTATTGGAAACGGATTTTGTGTCCGGAAATATGAGCAACGGAAATAAGACACCGCAGGGTGTGTTCGGGCTCACTTATAAAACCAGAAATGCGACACTGCGAGGGGCCAATTATGCGTCTTTCGTGCATTACTGGATGCCCTTTAACGGGAATGTAGGTATGCATGATGCCACCTGGCGGAGCGTATTTGGCGGAGACATCTACAAGACCAGCGGTTCCCATGGCTGCATCAATCTTCCACTGAGCAAAGCGGCGGAAATTTATCCGTATATGTCGCAGGGATTCCCGATCATCTGCTATTATTACCCGGATGGAGTCTTGTCCGAGGAGGATATGACAATATTGGCTGCGTCTTCTGCCACAACGGTTGGTGTGGTAGAGCAGGAAGGGACAAATGAAGGTTCGGTGACAGTTTGGGAAAACAATGATGATGATGACGATGATGATG
>JAFUTQ010000029.1 GCA_017484135.1 Lachnospiraceae bacterium | reverse complement strand
GTATTTCTGACGACATCCTCGCCCCAGTCAGCGACCATGATCGGTTCTTCGGTAGGATTATCATTGAACCATGCCGGCTGATTGCTGGCGATGATATGGCTCCTGCCCATACGAACCCTGTCCGGCGGATCAATAAACGTGCAATGCGCTATTATATTTCTGATATTGGGGTTCGGATACAGCTTCTGCGCGTTCTCATAGCAGTCGATCACTTTGTGGATAGCATAGCTTCCCATAGCATGCGTGTGAATATTGAAGCCCTCCTTGTTGGCAAGTGCCATGGACTCCTCCATATGCGCCTCATCCCAAAGAAGCGGTTCTCTTGTACCCGGCGTATGGTTCACCGAAGTGTCCGCATAGGGTTCGATCATTGAAAACTGCCCATCCGCGAAGTATTTTACCGTATTTACGGTAAACAGGTCTCCAACATCAAACTTCGTGCGGTTTGCAAGAGCCCTTTCCATGTCTTCCTGCCTTGTCGCATCGTTGACATTATGAACACCGGAAACTCTGGTGGTAAATTCTCCGTTTTTTGCCATTTCCGTCAGAACCGGATAAGATGCACCCTGCTGACAGTCACACATCAGTGTAAACCCGGTTGAGTTAAACATGTCAAAGCACTGCTTCAGAGAAGCCCTGTGTTCCTCCGGTGAAAAATCATAATTTGGAATACTGTCAATTATGGGAAGAAAGGTAACAGGCTCCTTTATATAGCCGCTGGGACTTCCGTCTGCTTCCTTTACTATCAGCCCGTTATGATCATCCGTGTCCTTCGTAACTCCTGCCGCTTCAAGTGCCTTTGTATTCAAAAGAACCCTGTGTCCGCAATACGACATCAGAACAGCCGGTTTATCCGGTACGACCACGTCAATATCATGTCTGGTGAACGGTCTCACGATACCCTGGAGCCCTCCTGAAAACCATGTTCTGTCCCATCCAAGTCCCCTGATCACCTTGGCATCCTTTTGTTCCTCGACATAAGCTCTCAATATGTCCTGAATCCTCTTTATTACACCCTCCGGCGTGTCCTTTTTGGGATCCGGCACAATAGAGCTGAAACTGCATGTTGCGAATTTTTTTGCGGCATGAGCAAGATGCATATGTGCATCTCCAAGACCGGGGATGACGCTCTTTCCGTTACAATCAATAACCTCAGTAGTATCATCGATCCATTCCCTGACACCGGCCTCGTCACCAACATACACAAATTTCCCGTCCCTGATGGCAACCGCCTGTGCATGTGTTTCCGTTCCATCCAATGCAATGGAATATACTTTTGCGTTTCTGTAAACCCTGTCTGCAGTCTGAGACATTTTTCTACCTCTCTTTCTTAAAATTTATTATGTCAGGTTCAACAGTACCTTTTGAGCCTGACATAATGTTTATAGTAAAGGAACGATCTCCGTCAAAGGTAAAAATATTTGGTGAGCGGATATATATTGTCCCAATCTATGATTTTGAGCACGGATTCCTTTTCCGGATGGATGTTGAATTCATCGAATACCATCACTTCCCTGTTCTCCTGATCATAGAGCGGCCATTCATGCGCCTTGCCGTCCGGAGATATATCCGCGGAAAGTGACGGGTTTCCTGTCTTTGCAAACCACTTCAGTTCACTTTCTCTCCGCAGATGAACACCTCTGATGGCTTGTTATGGCTGAAGCCCTCATGCTCTGCTGTAAGCAGATCGTTATCAAACACAAGGAAGTCCGCATCTTTGCCGGCCTCGATGGATCCCTTGCTATCCTCGATACCAAGCTGTTTTGCTCCGTTTATGGTATATCCGAGTATCATTTCTTCTATGCTCATCTGCTCAGCTGCGGGCGGATATGCCCCCTTGGTCCTGCTGTGTTCCAGAGCTTTTGTCTTATCGGTGATGTGGCGGGTCATTCCTACCTCCATACCAAGATAAGGGCTCCAGTTATCGCCGAAGAATACCTCATCGCTTGAGAAAGTAACGGTAGCTCCGCTGTTCCAAAGGCTCTTGCAGCGGTACATGGAAAGTGCCCTCTTCTCTCCAAGCAGTTCACACCATGCCTTAAAAGGATCTCCACCCATGTTGCCTGCATGCCACCACGGAGTGTAATCGGCGAAGACCCCAAGCTTTGCAAAGCGATTAATATCCGCATCATCCTGAATCTCCAGATGGGCACAGGTGACCTTCACATGATAGTCATCTCCCAGATTCCGTCTGGCAATTTCCACCCCGTCCAGTATCGTGCGTGACGCACGCTCACCTACGGCATGTACGTGAAGATCCAGCCCTGCCTCGTTAAGGAGTTTTAACAGCTCTGCAATTCCCTCTTTATCAAAGGTTGTAGCTCCCACTGCGCCGGTATCCTCATATGGTGTTACAAGCGCGGCAGTCTGTATCTTTAAAGTACCATCCATAAAGATTTTTAATGTATGAACCTTTAAGTGCTCCGTATCAAACTCACGGCGGAAACGCTTTGTCTCTTCCACTGCCTCCTTCATCTTTTCAGGCCTTGTGAGAACATAGCATCCGTCCACATATACCGGGAGCTTTCCTTTTTTATCAAGGTCTCTTAAGTACGCATAAACACGCTCGTGAAGCTCGTTATGCTCCGGAAATCCCGCATCAAAGACACAGCTTACTCCAAATGTTACGGAGTCTTTTATCCAGCGGGTGAGGGCCGCTTCTATCTGCTCATCAGTAAGATTCTTCAAATGATCAAAAAGTAACCGCCAGCCTGCGGCTTCATATACATTTCCGGTAACATGACCGTCTTTTCGCACATAATAGCTTAAGCCCGGTACTATATCCGGCGTTTCGTCCGTTATATGATGCTTCTCTAAGATCCTTGAGTTCACCCAGACGCTGTGCGCTTCCGATTCCATTATAAGCAGCTCATTGTCCGGGCATATTGCATCGAGTTCCTCCTTTACAATCGTCTCACCGTGTAAAAGATCGCGTTCCAATTCGAATCTGTACCGGTCAAGTCCGGGATTCTCTTTCACATATTCTGCCATGAAATCCATGGCTTCCTTCTTGTTTGTACATTCGACATATACTCCAAAATCCGTGTACTCGAATCCGACACCCAGACTCACATGGACGTGACTGTCAATGATACCCGGAATGATAAGTTTTCCGTTAAGATCCGTAACCTCACCCTCATAATCAGCAAGGCCCGCCTCCTCTCCCACATAGACGAATTTACCGTCCTTCACTGCAAGAGCTGCTGCCTGCGGCATATCTTTATTTGATGTGAAGATTTTTGCATTTTTGATGATCCTGTCTGCTTTCATACTTTTTCCTTAAATCCTCCGTCATTTCACCATATAGTCCAATAATCCTTTAACATCTGCTATTCTGTCATCAATCGTATCGCACGTTAATTTTTCATCCTTTCTGCTATTCTGCGTATTAAGTATTCGCAGCAGATTTACCGATATTACCTGTAAATCGACAATACCGCATAATCAGCTATTGTCTGTTATGCGGTATTGTCGTTCATTCTTTTTAAGCGTGAGTGTAGACCCACTCTCCGCCCACCATGGTTCCAAGCACGGGCGAATCCTGGATATGCTCCGAATCGCACTTGGTAATATCATCACCAAGTACCACCAAATCTGCTTCCTTCCCGACAGTAATACTGCCCAGTCTGTCATCACAAAGCATCTGATAAGCTTCATTAATGGTGGTCGCTTCGATCATCTGTTCTATGGTAACGCGCTCGCCCGCATTATGCAGCGTATCCGGACGACCGGGAAGCTGACGGATCACACCCTTCTGTATGCCTGAAAGCGGATAAGCCGGATTGGTGACAGGATAGTCGCTGGCAGAGGTTACTGTAACTCCCGCGTCAAAGAACGCCTTCATCGGAAGCTGATCTTCTGCACGCTCTTCCCCGAGAACCGCAACCATCATATCAAAATATCCCGGCTCCATATCAAACCAGTGGGGATCTGTAGAAGCTATAACATTAAGTTTTGCCATACGGGGGATATCCGCCCTGTCCACCACCTGAAGGTGAGTTACGGCATCCCTGTAATCATGCGGTCCTGTCTGCTCCAGGGCTTTCTCTATGGCATCTAAAGCCATGCAGAGTGCCCCGTCTCCTATGGCATGAGCATGTACCGTAAATCCCAACTCGTGAGATTTTTTGTATATTTTAACAAGGGTTTCCATGTCAAAACGGAGTTGCCCGTGATGCTTGTGCTCGACAGACCACGGATCCGTGTAAGGCTCCTTCAAATATGCTGTGGAAGGGGTCCCGGGCATCGTACCATCTATCTGTATCTTGATATTGCTAAGCTCGAACATGCGTCCTTTGGTCTTTTCTCTAAGCTCTGCCGCATGCTCGATCTCCGCCATAGTATCATGACCTTCTGCCTGAAATACCTGATAAGCAGCATAGATATGCATCTTAAGCTTCCCTTCCATATCGAGCTCATGGCAGG
>JAFUTQ010000028.1 GCA_017484135.1 Lachnospiraceae bacterium | reverse complement strand
TGAAAAGTACGGAATCCGGGATATGTACTCCGGCGGATTTTATCCCTTCCCGGATGATGAAACGCGTTGGGCCTGGTGGGCGCGGCACATTTATTACAATCGTTATATCGATGCGCCAAAGCCGGTATATCGGGATCTGCATGAGCTGGTAAAAGACAAGGACTATTTTGTCATCACCACCAATGTGGATCACCAATTCCAGAAAGCAGGCTTTGATAAAAAGAGGTTGTTTTATACGCAGGGGGACTATGGGTTGTTTCAGAGCGTGAATCCCGCGATTCAGAAAACCTATGACAATGAAGAATGGGTAATGCAGGCAATGGAGGCGCAGGGGCTTATCCGGGATGAGAACGGCGTATTTCAGGTGCCTGAGAGCGGTGAGATCACCATGAAAATACCGACTGAGCTGATTCCGAAATGTCCGGATGATGGAAGTGATACGACGATGAATCTTCGCGCGGACGACACCTTTGTGGAAGATGAAGGCTGGCACAGGGCATCTGCGGCATACTCTGATTTTATACGGAGACATGAGAAGCTGCATGTGCTCTATCTGGAAATCGGGGTCGGAGCCAACACCCCCGTAATAATAAAATATGTATTCCATGCGTTGACAGCAGAAAATCCACTTGCAACCTATGCTTGTATCAATTATAACGAGGCATACGCCCCGGAAGAAATTTATGACAGAAGCATTGTCATAAACGGGGATGCAGGGGAAATCATTTCCAATCTTTTATTATAAGAACCGGGCAGCGTCAAGTTGTTTCCGACCAGATTGACAATCAATGCCGATCATGCTAGAATGAGTGACTGGACAACCAAGGCAAAAAGGAGTGAGCGTACAGTGAAGAAGAAGCTGCAAACAGTTCTTTGGATACTTATGATAATTGGTACATTCGGTGTATGGAGCAGGGCTGAGGTGATTGAGGCGCAGGCGACTGAAACGCAGGAATATGTAACGGTGCGTTATTATCTGGACAGCGTTGCGGAGATCAACCGTATCGGCGAGCAGAAGGTGGCATACAGTGGGATCACACGGGTGGAAAATGTTTCCCAGCTGCAGCTGAGTGCAGATACCATACAGGCATATCACAAGCAGGGGCAGGCAGCGGAACGGTATCGTTCCGGAAAAGTGGTAAGCTATGACAAGGCGACTCTGACAGCATCTGTGGTATACACAAAGGTTGCATACACAGTGAGCTTTTACAAGAATCAGGTGACGGAGACGAGCCTGGGTTCCCTCAAAATGAGCGGTCTGGTGGGAGATGTAGTAAACAATCGTTTTTTGGGCAAGGAAACACGGAATATGTACAAGCCGGAGACGGGATATCTGTCCGGTCAGATTTACCAGACCATTACATTGAGTGATACGGATGCCATTGAGGTAAAGGTGGTGTATCATCCGATCGTAGAACAGTCAAAGATTTATTTTTACAATGTCTGCGGTTCCTCCGATATGGGATCTGACGCAATCCTGATTGAGTCGAACGGTCATTTCGGTCTGGTGGACTGCGGCGAGGACAAGGATTATCCTGATGGAAAGGATTCCAGATATCCCCTGCGGACGGATATTGTCACAAAGCAGTATGCGGATGAGCAGGATCTGATTAACTTTATTTCCGGCAAGGGCGTAACGGAACTGGATTTTATCATTCTGACCCATGCCCACAGTGATCATATGGGCGCGGCGGATGAGATCATAGCGGCCTTTGATGTGGAAAAGGTATATGCCAGAGAATATGATGACAAATATATTACGGAGGCAACCAGATTGTGGGATAATCAGTATGTGTATGACACGATGGTGGCCGCGGCAAAAAAATACGGTGTCGAATTGATTCAGGATTTTGACGAGGACAACACAAGTTTCGCGTTTGAGGATCTCCGGGTTCAGATCAAAAATTATGAGACGGACTACGAAGAAGATGGAGTGACCAGACAGTCAAAATGGGATGACAATGAGAACTCTTTGGGCGTGCTGGTAACGGACAGCTATGATAACATGGTGTTTCTTGCCGGAGACATTGACAATGTCGATGGAGATGAGGATAAGCTGGCACAGGATCCGGAGCTTGCAAATGTCACAGTGTTAAAGATCGGACATCACGGATATGCGGGATCCAACACAGAGAATTATCTGAATGCATTGAATCCCAAATATACCGTGGTAACCAATTCGCAGTATATGATGGATCAGCAGGTCTATCAGCGTCTGGCAGCTCTTGGGACGCAGATTTATTATGTGATGTCCTGCAAAGAGGGAATCACGCTGGATGTTCCCAAGATTAAGTTTACCAAGGAGGAGGAGTACAGCGGTTGGGAATATGATTCCGGTCTGGATAAGACCTACTACTATGTAGAAGGTGCAAAGATTCGGGATTGCGTGAAGGAGATTGACGGCAAGACCTGTCGTTTCCGCAAGGATGGCTCAATCTACAATGCCGAGTTTTATCAGGATCCGACGACACGTGCGTGGTATTACTATGCCAAGGGGGGGGCGCAGGTCAAGGGTGACTGGGCTCTTTACAAAAATGAATACTATTATATGGATGCCCAGGGGAAGATGGTGGCCAAACAGTGGATTACCAGCAATGGGAAAAAGTATTACCTGAAGGCAGACGGCGCAATGCTTCACAGCGGTTGGCATACGGTCGATGGCAAGCTGTATTATTTCAATGACTCGGGTGCGCTGGCGACGAGCGGCTGGCTGAAGCTGGATGGAAACTGGTATTATCTGAAAGCGGACAACAGCCGCATGGATTCCTCATGGCTGACCTATAAGGGTGATGAATATTATCTTGATGCGGACGGGAAGATGCTGACCGGTACCTGGAAGCAAAGGAACGGTGGTCTTGTCTATCTGCAGGCGGACGGAACTCTGTATAAGCAATCCGGCTGGTTTCTGTTAAACAAAAATTATTATTATCTGAAGTCCGACGGTTCCAGAACACAGAGTGCGTGGATATTGGACAATGGAAAATGGTACTATGTGGATGACAAGGGAGTTATGGAAAGCGCAAAATGGGACGTGATAAACGGAAAGTGGTATTATTTCCAGACCAGCGGTGCCATGGCAGAAGGCGGATGGAAGCAGATTCACAATCGTTGGTACTATTTTTATGACAGCGGTGCCATGTATGAAAATGAATGGGTTCTGAGCAATGGGAAATGGTATTTCATGGGACAGGACGGAGCGATGATCGCATCTGGCTGGGCATACATTGGCGGAAAATGGTATTATTTTGACGGATCGGGTATCATGCTGGAGTCAAAGTGGGGCAAGGTAAATGGCACATGGTACTATTTTGGAAAAAGCGGCGCAATGTATGAGAATCAGTGGCTGAGCTACAAGGGAGAATGGTATTATTTGAACGGAGACGGAGCCATGGTCACATCCGGCTGGGTTCCCAGCGGAGGAAGCTGGTACTATCTGAAGGCAGACGGTGTGATGGCAACCAATACTACCATTGACGGAAAGTACCGGGTAAACAAACAGGGCGTCTGGGTGCGCTGACCCGAAAAGGCAGATACATTATGGCAAAATCAATTATGATTCAGGGAACCATGTCAAATGCGGGGAAAAGCCTGCTGGCAGCGGGACTGTGCAGGATCTTTGCACAGGACGGCTATCGGACGGTTCCATTCAAATCTCAAAATATGGCGCTAAATTCCTATATTACAGCGGAAGGGCTGGAGATGGGCAGGGCGCAGGTCATGCAGGCGGAGGCGGCGGGAGCCGCCCCCTCTGTTTTGATGAACCCGATACTGCTAAAACCCACAAGTGATGTGGGTTCTCAGGTTATCGTGAACGGAAAAGTCCTTGGCAATATGAATGCTAGGGACTATTTTGCATTCAAAAAGCAATTAATTCCGGATATTATGGAGGCCTATCACAAATTGGAGGAGACGGCGGATCTCATTGTCATAGAGGGGGCGGGCAGCCCTGCCGAGATCAATCTCAAGCAGGATGATATCGTCAATATGGGCATGGCAAAAATGGCGGATGCTCCGGTTCTTCTGGTGGGAGACATTGACCGCGGCGGCGTGTTTGCCCAGCTGTATGGCACCCTCATGCTTTTAGAAGAGGAGGAGAGAGCCCGGATCAAGGGCATGATCATCAATAAATTCCGCGGAGACAAAAGTATTTTAGATCCGGGAATTGCCATGCTGGAGGAGAAGACCGGAATTCCGGTGGCTGGCGTGGTGCCGTATATGTATCTGTCGGTTGAGGACGAGGACAGTCTGTCGGAGCGGTTGCATCCGCATAATCAGCAGAAACAGGATCTGATCGACCTCGCAGTGATCCGGTTTCCCCACATCTCCAATTTTACGGATTTTTCTGTGTTTGAACGGCTTTCGGGCGTGGCAGTGCGGTATGTGGAGCACACGGCACAGCTGCGGAAACCGGATATGATTCTCCTGCCCGGCAGCAAGAACACCATCGGGGATCTGAAGTGGATGCGGCAGAACGGTCTGGAGGCAGCCATTCGGAAATTTGCAGAGGACGGAGTGGTGTTTGGTATTTGCGGCGGCTATCAGATGCTGGGAGAGAGAATTGAGGATCCTTGCGGGATAGAGGAGGGCGAAAGCATACGGGGAATGGAGCTTTTGCCCATACAAACGGTACTGCAGGAGGAGAAGACCACTGCGCAGGTGAAGGGGCGTTTTTCGGAAATCCAGGGGGTTTTTTCATGTCTGGCAGGCATGGAATTTTATGGCTATGAAATCCATATGGGAGAAAGCCGACAGCTTACCGCAGGAGGGACAGCAGGCGCAGGGCAGACACTGGGATATCTGCAGCGGGCCCGGGAGGAGGAAAGGATTTCTGAGGGAATCTATACGGAGCATGTCTATGGCTCCTATGTGCATGGGATTTTTGATGCTCCCGGCATTGCAGAGCAGATCGTAGCTGCGTTGGCAGAAAAAAAGGGAATCCGCTGGAACATGGAGGAAGTGCCGGATTATGCAGCCTTTAAGGAACAGCAGTATGATAACCTTGCGGAAACGCTGCGTGCGCATCTGGATATGGATTTCATATACTCCATTATAAATGATCAAAGGTGATTCATATGACGAGAAAAGAGCTTGAGACACTACGCATCATTCCGCCGGAGCCGTCGGAGCGCAAAGCGGTAAAACAGATCTGGGATCAAATTGCAAAGCCGCTGGACAGTCTGGGCACTCTGGAGGAGATGATCTGCCGGATCGGAGCAATCGCAGGAACCACAGACATACAGCTGAAAAAAAGGGCAGTCCTTGTGATGTGCGCAGATAACGGGATTGTGGAAGCCGGAATCAGCCAGACCGGGCAGGAGGTCACTGCAATCGTGGCAGAAAACATGGCGAAGGGGATTTCCTCCGTCTGCCGTATGGCAAAGCTTGCCAACGCAGAGGTTCTGCCGGTGGATATCGGGATATGCGGAGAAAAAAAGCTACCGGGCTTACTGGACAAAAAAGTGGCGGCCGGCACCAAAAATTTTCTGATAGAGCCGGCCATGACCGAGGAGGAGACATTGCTGGCAATCGAGACCGGGATGGAGCTGGTGCGCGACTGCAGACAGCAGGGCTACGATATTCTGGCCACCGGCGAGATGGGAATCGGCAACACCACCACCAGCAGTGCCGTGGCGGCAGCCCTGTTGGGGCGCCCGGTGGAGGAACTCACCGGACGGGGCGCAGGGCTCAGCGATGAGGGGCTTTTGCGCAAACGTCAGACCATCACCTTGGCGTTGGAGAAATACGATCTGCTTCATGCGGATGCCTTTACCATATTATTTACCGTGGGAGGACTGGACATTGCAGGACTTGTGGGCGTGTTTCTCGGTGCGGGTGTGTACCGGATTCCGGTTATCCTGGACGGGGTGATTTCGGCGGTGGCTGCGCTTTTGGCAGAGCGCATGGTACGCGGCGTCCGGGAATATATGCTGGCTTCCCATGTTGGCCGGGAACCGGCGGCAGCGGCACTGCTGCAGGCACTTGGGCTGACACCCGTCATACAGGCGGATTTGGCGCTGGGAGAGGGCACCGGAGCCGTCATGCTTTTGCCTCTTTTGGATATGGCCTTGTCGGTCTATCAGGCAAATACGACGTTTTCGGATATCAAAGTAGCGCAATATCAAAGATTTCAGGAGGGAGCGCCATGATGACCGTGATCATGGGGGGGAGCGGCAGCGGCAAATCGGCCTATGCCGAAGCCCTTGCCTGTGCCGAGACGGCGGTGGAAAAGCGATACTATGTGGCCACCATGCAGGTGTATGACGCAGAGGGAGCTGCCCGCGTAGAAAAACACCGGGACATGCGGGCGGGAAAGGGTTTTCTGACAATCGAACAGCCCTGTGATATCGGAGATATTTGTAGTAAAATAGAGCCCAAAGAGAGTCTCGTGCTGCTGGAATGTATGTCAAATCTGGTGGCAAACGAGATGTTTCGCGGGGCAAAGCCCAAAGCAGGCGCAGAGGTGGTAGCGGATATTGTGGCGCAGCTTACAATGCTTTGCGGTTGTGTCAGCCATCTGATCATTGTTACCAACAATGTCTTTGAGGACGGCACATTGTATGATTCGGATACCATGAATTATATCGAGGCCCTGGGCAGGATGAATGAAAAGCTGGCAGAGCTGGCGGATGAGGTGATCGAGGTGGTGTACACCATTCCCCTCACGTTGCAAAGGAGAGAACCATGTCGTTGATAAAAGCCTGTGTGATTGCTTTTTCTATGTATTCTAAGATTCCCGTACCGCAGTTTGCATGGAAGGATAAGGATATGCGCTATGTGATGTTTTTTTTTCCATGGGTGGGAATCGTGATCGGTGCGGTGACCATGCTGTGGGCATGGGTGGCGGATCATTTCACATGCGGGCGCCCGTGCTTTGTGCTGATTGGAGTGGCAATTCCCCTGCTTTTGTCCGGCGGGATCCATGTGGACGGTTTCCTGGATACGATGGATGCCTTTCACTCCTATCAGGACAGGGAGAAAAAATTGGAAATCCTGCAGGATCCGCATATCGGAGCGGGTTCCGTCATCAGTCTGGTGTTGTATTATCTGATTTTCCTTGCAGCTTTTACACAGCTGAACCGGAGGGACATACTTGCGCTGATGGCAGCGGGCTATTACCTGTCAAGGATTTTGAGCGCAATCGGAGTGGTGACATTAAAATGTGCCAAGACGGAAGGACTGCTGTATCTGTTTGCCGACAAGGCACAGGAGCGGGTGGTAAAGACAGGACTTTATGTGCAGCTTGTCCTGTGCGCCGCGTTCATGCTGTGGCAGAGCTTATTGGCGGGCGGAGTGGTTCTGCTGGGAGGAATTGCCACATTTTTTTATTACCGCTACCGCTCGTACCGGGAACTTGGGGGAATTACCGGAGATACGGCGGGGTATTTTGTGACTGTGTGTGAGGGTGTGACGGCGGTTCTGTTGGCGGTGCTTTCCGTGGTGTGAGCAGAAAGGACAGGCGGTGGGTGACAAATGGAATTATATGTAGGCGGAAGAGCGCAGGGAAAGCTGTCCTATGTGCAGCAGGCGCATCCGGGGGAACAGATGGAAGTGATTGAGGGCAGCCGGATGGTGAACCGAATGGAGACGGAGGGCTGCCCGGAAAAAAATGTGTGTGTTGTCTGGAATCAGTTTCACCGGTATGTACGGGAACACATGGGGCAGCCCCCTGCCCAGAGAGAAGCGTTTGTGGATCAAGTCGTCCGGGAGCTTCCAAAGCTTTGTATCATCAGTGATGAGGTGGGAAACGGAATCGTACCTGTGGAGGCGGAGGAGCGGAGCTATCGGGATGAGGTGGGAAGGCTGCTTTGCAGGCTTGCGCAGCAGGCAGAGCGAATGGAGCGTGTGATATGTGGGATGGGACAGAGAATCAAATAGAAGCTTTTGCAGCTGATTTGCCGCAGTTTTTTCTGATCCGTCATGGTGCCACGCCGGGAAATCTGAGGGGCTGTTATATCGGAAGGACGGATGAGCCGCTTTCAAAGGAAGGCGCAGCGGAACTTTTATCCCGCAGAAAAACGGGCACATATCCGGAGGTGGAGCTGGTATTTTCCAGCCCCATGCTTCGGTGCAGGCAGACCGCCGAATTGATTTATCCCGGGAAAACGCCGATCATCATAGAAGCGTGGCGGGAGATTGATTTCGGCCTGTTCGAGGGAAAGAACTATGAGGAGTTGGATGGGAATCCGCAGTATCAGAAATGGATTGACAGCAACGGAGCAATGCCCTTCCCGCAGGGGGAGAAACGGAAGGATTTTGTGACGCGTTGTCTTGCGGGAATGAGGGAGGCGGCAGCTGTTTGTAAACAGTATGCAGAGCAAAAACGGTGGAAAAGTCCCAGCCGCGCAGCAGCGGTGGTGCATGGCGGTACCATTATGGCGCTGATGAGCAGCGTTTGCGGGGGGGATTATTATGATTACCGGTGTGGGAATGGGGAGGTCTGGGAATTACTGCTTGAAGGTATGAGGTAGATAAATGCGATATCATATATTGGCACTGGTCGTGGGTTTTTTGCTGGATTTACTTGTAGGAGATCCCTATTGGCTGCCGCATCCCATTCGACTGATGGGAAAAGCAATTGCCTTTTTGGACAGGAAGCTGTTGGGAGAGGATGCGACAAAAAGTACAGAGCAGACAGAACGGAGAAGGGGGCGGTGGATGGTGTGGATTGTGCTGGTCGGCACAGGACTGACCACAGCCTTGCTTTTGATCGGTTCTTATTTTTTGCACCCTTTTTTCGGCTGCGCGGTGGAAATCGTCATGACCTTTCAGATCCTTGCCACAAAATGTCTTCGGACAGAGAGCATGAAGGTCTGGCGGTGTCTCATGTGTCAGGATGTGTCGGCGGCCAGAACTGCGGTGTCCATGATCGTGGGGCGGGATACGGACTGTCTGGACGAGAACGGAATCACAAGGGCTGCGGTGGAGACTGTGGCGGAAAATACATCAGACGGAGTGATCGCCCCCCTTCTTTATACCGCAATCGGGGGGCCGGTACTGGGATTTCTTTATAAAGCTGTCAATACCATGGACTCCATGGTAGGCTATAAAAATGAACGTTACCTGCAGTTTGGAAGGGCTGCGGCGAAATTGGATGATGTGGTAAATTTCATTCCGGCACGCATCAGTGCATGGCTGATGATGGCGGCGTGTCTGTGTCTGGGAAAACAGTATGACTGCCGGGGCGCATATCGCATTTATCGGAGGGACCGTCTTCGGCATGAAAGCCCCAACTCCGCCCACACGGAAAGCGTGGTGGCGGGAGCGTTGCATATCCGGCTGGCGGGCCCGGCTTCTTATTTTGGAAAAACAGTGGACAAGCCTTTTTTGGGGGATGCGGCAAGAGAAATAGAGTTTGCGGATATCCGGCGAACAAACCGCATGATGTATGCGGCGGCGTTTTTGTGTGAGGGGCTGTGTGTTTTGGTTTTATTGCCATTCTACTGATCTTAGTATATGATGTATGCAGTGGATATCGGAAAGGAATTAAAACCGAACATGCATGGTGGAGATATTTACCGCAACCAAGTGAATATAGATTTTTCCGTCAATGTAAATCCTTTGGGAATGCCGGAGACGGTGCGGCGGGCATTGACGAAGGCGGTGGATGAATGTACTGCTTATCCGGATTTGTACGCAGAGGAACTGCGCAGCAGTCTGGCAAATGCGACGGGTGTCGCTTCGGGTCATATCATCTGCGGGAACGGCGCCTCGGAGCTTTTTTTGGCGGTGGTGCATGGATTAAAGCCGCGGAAGGTAATCCTGCCTGTACCTTCCTTTTATGGATATGAGCACGCGCTAGCCGCAGGTGGAGTAACGCCTGTGTTTTATCCGTTGCAGGAGAAACATGGCTATGCAGTGACAGCTGATTTATGCCCCATTCTGACAGCGGGTGTGGACATGCTGTTTCTTGCCAATCCGAACAATCCCACAGGACAATGCGTGGAGGAGGCGGTGCTGACACGGATTCTGGACACTGCCGCAAAAAATGGGATCTGCGTGATTTTGGATGAGTGTTTTTTCCCATTGACCGGGAAAAGCGATTCTGTGGCGGAGCGACTGAAGGAGTATCCGAACCTTGTGGTCATCCGGGCATTTACCAAGACCTTTGCCATTCCCGGAGTGCGTCTCGGATACAGTCTGTGCGCCAACGAGGAATGGAACCGTCTCATCCGCATGCAGCTTTCGGAGTGGAATGTGTCGATCCCGGCACAGCGGGCAGGAGTCGCGGCCTGTGGAGAAGAGGCGTATATCAGCAGGGCGGTGACGCTGATTGAGAAAGAGCGCAGCTTTTTGACGGAGGAGCTTTCCCGTATGGGGATCCGGGTGTATCCGTCCGACAGCAATTTTCTCTTATGCAAAAGTTCCATGCCCCTCTACGAGGAATTATTAAAAAAAGGAATCCTGATTCGGGATTGCAGCAGCTTTCGCGGTTTGGAGGGCAACGGTTATTATCGTATAGCGGTGAGAGCGCGTACAGAAAATGAGATACTGTTGGCTGCCATAAAGGAGATTGTTTCGGAGAAAAATCCGTCGCACTATTGAAAAGTTATTTGTGAATAGTTCCTAAGAGAAAACGAGGAAAAAAATGCAGGAAATAGAATATATCTTACCCGCCGAGATCGAAAAACACAGCTTTGAGATCATTGGCCGGGAACTGGAACAACAGGGAATCGTGCTGGCATCGGAGCATGAATCGGTGATCAAGCGCGCCATCCATACTACCGCAGACTTTGACTATGCCCATACTCTGACCTTTTCGGAGCATGCAGTGGCTTTTGCACAGCAGCTGCTAAAAGACGGCGCAGATATTGTCACCGATACCAATATGGCATTGGCGGGAATCAACAAGAAAAAGCTGCAGGTCTGTGGAGGAATGGCACACTGTTTTATGGCGGATGAGGATGTGGCGGCATTGGCGAAGGAGCGCAATATCACCCGGGCATCAGTCAGCATGGAGAAGGCGGCAAAGCTGAAAAAGCCGGTTATCTTTGCCATCGGAAATGCCCCTACCGCACTGCTTTCACTGTATGATATGATAGAGACAGGAGCGTTTTGCCCGGCGTTTATCATCGGAGTTCCGGTGGGCTTTGTGAACGTGGAAGCCGCCAAGGAACGCATTTTAAGCACGGATGTGCCCTGTATCATAAACCGGGGCAGAAAGGGTGGCAGCAACGTGGCGGCAGCCATCTGTAATGCGCTGCTGTACATGATCTGATGCGCAGGGGCGCATAAGGAAATGTTTCGGCTGTCGCCGAATGCGCCCCGCGCGGCGAGTAGGAGGTAAAAATCTCCCCCTACTCGATTGACCGGGGCTTGCGATCAAAAGGAGAACAGAACAACATGCGGTACGGATTTACCACCGGAAGCTGCGCAGCGGCAGCGGCAAAGGCCGCGGCATATATGCTTTTGTTTGGAAAAGAAAAAGAAACGATCACCATCGACACCCCAAAGGGGATTGTGTATCACGCAGATGTAGAGGATATCCGGCGGGAGGAGCATCGGGTGAGCTGCGCCGTCCGGAAGGACGGGGGAGACGATCCGGATGTGACCCACGGAGCGCTCGTCTACGCGATGGTGACGGATCGGAAGGACTCCTATGAGGAAAACGCGGAAGATAAAAAAATCTTCATAGACGGCGGCATCGGGGTGGGGCGGGTCACAAAGCCCGGACTGGATCAGCCGGTGGGAAATGCGGCGATCAACCATGTGCCCCGGGAGATGATTGAAAAGGAAGTGGAGGAGGTCTGCCGTCTGGCCGATTACACAGGGGTTCTGTATGTGGAGATTTCCATTCCGGAGGGAGTGGCATTGGCGCAAAAGACCTTCAATCCAAGGCTCGGCATCGTAGGCGGGATCTCAGTTCTTGGAACCACCGGTATCGTGGAGCCCATGAGTACCCAGGCGCTTTTGGATACCATAGCAGTCGAGCTTGGGATGAAAAGGGCGGCAGGATGTCTGGCAATCGCCATGTCGCCGGGAAATTACGGACTGGATTTCCTGCGGGAACACTATGCCTATGATCTGAACCGGAGCGTAAAGTGCAGCAACTATATCGGGGCTTCCATAGACATGGCGGCAGAGCAGGGAATCCGGGAAATCCTGCTGCTGGGACACATCGGAAAATTGATCAAGGTGTCCGGCGGGATCATGAATACCCATTCCAAAGAGGCAGACTGCCGCATGGAGCTTTTGGCGGCGGCGGCCATCCGCTGCGGGGCAGACCGAAAGACCATGGGGCAGATTTTGGACTGCGTCTCCACTGAGGCAGCGTTGGATATTCTAAGTGCTGTGGATCAAAAGGAACGTGTCATGCAGGATGTGATGGAGCATATCATGTACCATCTGAACAGGCGGGCGGCAGGGCGGCTGCAGATCGAGTGCATCACCTATGCCAACGGCTGGGGCGAGCTGGCCGCCAGCGCAGGAGCTGTGGAACTTTTACAGCGAATCAAAAAACAGGGAGAATAGAACAACATGGTATATTTTGTGGGAGCCGGACCGGGCGCGGTGGATCTGATCACGGTGCGGGGAAAAAAGCTGATCGAGGAGGCAGATGCCATTATCTATGCAGGCTCTTTGGTCAATCCCGCGCTTTTGTCCGATGCAAAAAAGGATTGTCAGATCTATAACAGCGCACAGATGACCTTAGAGGAAGTGATCGCAGTATGCAAAGAAATGGAACGCCAAAAGAAAAATACAGTGCGTCTGCACACGGGAGAGCCCAGTATTTACGGGGCGGTGCGGGAGCAGATGGATCTTTTGGAGGAGGCAGGGATCCGCTACGAGAGCTGCCCCGGGGTAAGCGCCTGCTTTGGTGCGGCCGCTTCTTTGAATCTGGAATATACCCTGCCGGAGGTGTCCCAAAGTCTGATCATTACCCGGATGGAAGGCAGAACCTCCGTGCCGGAGCGTGAGAGCATTGAGGGCTTCGCAGCACATCAGACATCCATGGCGATCTATCTGAGCACCGGAATGCTGCGGGAGCTTTCCAATCGGCTGATGCAAGGGGGCTATGCTCCGGATACGCCTGCGGCACTGGTATATAAAGCTACCTGGGAGGAGGAGCAGCGCTACCTCTGCACCGTGGAAAGTCTGGCCGAGACCGCGGAGCGGCATCAGATCAAAAAGACTGCGCTGGTGCTGGTGGGAGAGGTAATCACGCACAGCGGTTATGCCCGCTCCAGATTGTACGATCCCTCCTTTGAGACCGGCTATCGAAAGGCAAGGGATGTGTGATGAAGCTTGCAGTGATTAGTTTCACGTCACAGGGAATCCTGCTTGGCGAAAAAATAAAGCAAATTTTAATCCATGAAGAGGTCGTCTGTTTTACCAAATGTCAGGGCGTTTTGCCTGTCGGGCAGAAGGAGCCGCCGATCTATGTGGAGGACGCTCTGGGAGAGTGGACGGGACAGGTTTTTTCTGCCATGGACGGCTTGGTATTTGTGGGGGCAGCAGGCATTGCAGTGCGTGCCATTGCACCGTATGTAAAGGACAAGCTGCAGGATCCGGCCGTGGTGGTGTGTGATGAGAAGGAACAGTTTGTGATTCCGATCCTTTCCGGGCACTATGGCGGCGCCAATGAGCTGGCAGTAAGGATTGCCACGGGGTTGGGAGCCGCTGCTGTTCTGACAACGGCGACGGACGTAAACCACAAATGGGCGGTGGATGTCTTTGCAGCCAAAAATCAACTTTCCATCGGAAACCGGGAGGGCATTGCGAAGGTCTCTGCAAAGCTGTTGGCGGGAGATTACATTACATTTTACAGTGCAAAGGAAGTGCGCGGGAGCTTTCCGCCGCAGGTGACCGGGATATCTGATTTGTCAGATTTATCAGATTCGGCGGCACCGTCCGGTCAGGCTGTGGATGTATGGGTTTCCACACAGGTTCCCCGTGGAAAAAACGTTCTGCTGCAATTGTGCCCCAGAGCGGTCTGGATCGGCATGGGATGTAAGAAAGGAAAGACCTTTGAGGAGGTGGAAGCATTTTTTTTGCAGACTGTCCGGAATGCTTACATTCACAGGACTGCCATCGCCGGAATTGCTTCCATCGGGGAAAAGCGGGAGGAAGAGGCCTTTGTGAGGCTTGCAGAAAAATATGAGCTGGAGTTTCGCACTTTTTCTGCAGAACAATTGAATGAGCTGCCGGGGACATTTTCCGGCTCGGAGTTTGTGAAACGTCAGATGGGCGTGGATAATGTATGTGAGCGGGCGGCGGTTCTGGCGGCAGGAGCAGGGGCAGAGCTGGTGGAAAAAAAGCAGGCAAGGGATGGTATGACCATAGCCATTGCGGAGGCAGATTGGAGTGTGACGATGGATGAAGCATAAGATTTACGTGGTGGGAATGGGACCCGGAAGGGAAGAGATGATGACGGGAGAGGCAATCCGTGTGCTGGAGGAAGCGGAGGTCATCATCGGATATCCGGTGTATCTGAAATTATTGGGAGAGCGTTTTTCCGGGAAGGAATTTCTGTCTACGCCTATGAAGCAGGAGACAGAACGCTGCCGCATGACCTTTGAGGAGGCCCGCAAAGGAAAAAAGACGGCACTGATCTGCAGCGGCGATGCGGGGGTATACGGCATGGCGTCTCTGATGTATGAGCTGGGCAGGGAGTATGAGGACTGCGAGATTGAGGTGATACCGGGGGTTACCGCGGCCACCAGCGGAGCGGCAGTGCTGGGCGCGCCTCTCAATCATGATTTTTGTGTCATCAGTCTCAGCGACCTGCTGACTCCATGGGATACCATTGAAAAACGGCTCCGCATGGCGGCAGCCGGGGATTTTGCCATGGCAATCTACAATCCCTCCAGCAAGAAGCGCAGCGATTATCTGAAAAGAGCCTGCGATATTTTGGCTGAGACCATCGAGCCCGCCCGCCCCTGCGGATATGTGGAAAAT
The DNA here is from genome assembly GCA_017484135.1 of Lachnospiraceae bacterium. Lineage (GTDB taxonomy): Bacteria > Bacillota > Clostridia > Lachnospirales > Lachnospiraceae > Roseburia_C. Next base: position 8,724 of record JAFUTQ010000028.1, on the reverse strand, counting down.
ATCGGACGAGAACAGACAAAAAGCGTCACCTGTACGCTGCAGGAGCTGCGGGAGCAGTCGGTGAATATGTTTACCACCGTCTTTGTGGGAAATTCACAGACACAGATCATAGACGGGAAGCTGGTGACCAAAAGGGGTTATGTGCTATGAGACAGGTATTGATTTTTTCCGGGACAACAGAGGGCAGGGAATTGGCGCAAAGACTGGCGGAGCAGGGGATTCCCGTGGTGGTGTGCGTCGCTACGGAATACGGAGAGCAGATGATGCCCCCGCAGGAGGGGATCACGCTGCACACAGGACGCATGGATCAGGCGGACATGGAGCATTTTATCCGGCAGGGAGATTTTTCGGCGGTGGTGGATGCCACACATCCCTATGCGGTGGAGGTGTCGGAGAATATCAGACAAAGCCTGAGGGGAACGGAACTTTCTTATATGCGCTTGAGACGGGATACCGGGGACGCTTTGCCGCAGCAGCAGGTATCTGTTTTTGAAACCATGGCGGACTGCGCAGATTATCTGGCGCATCGGAAGGGGCGGATTCTGCTTACCACGGGAAGCAAGGAGCTTGCAGTCTTTCTCTCCCGCATCGGGGATTGCAGCAGAGTTTATGCCAGGGTGCTGCCAAGCGCGGAGAGCATCGAATTGTGTCGGCAGGCAGGGTTAGAAGGAAAACAGATCATCGCCATGCAGGGGCCTTTTTCGCAGGAGCTGAACGAAGTGCTCTTAAAGGAATTGCAGATTTCCTATCTGGTGACAAAGCAGAGCGGCGCGACAGGCGGGTATCCCCAGAAGCTGCTGGCGGCGGCACGCACTGGCGTATCAGTGCTTGTGATCGGAAACCCTGATCGGCAGGAAGGGATGTGTGCAGAAGAGGTTTTTCAACAGCTGCTTGGGCTGTATCAGAAAGGAAATTCCGAAGGGGTAGAGCTTTCCCTGATCGGGATCGGAATGGGACAAAAGGAAACCATGACCGGAGAAGCGCAGCAGGCACTCGGGCAGGCGGAGATTGTTTTCGGCGCACCCCGTCTGCTGGCGCACTATGACGGAGGGGCGGTCACGGAGCCGTATTATCTGGCGAAAGACATTCTTCCGTATCTGAAATCCCACACACAGTATCACAAAGCTGCGGTGCTGTTTTCCGGCGACACCGGATTTTACAGCGGCGCTTCCGGGTTTTATGCCGCCTGCAAGGAGCAGAAACAGGAGGAGTCATGGCGCATTTCGATTCGCATGTATGCCGGAATCTCCAGCGTGTCTTATCTGTGTGCCCGGATCGGGGAAAGCTGGCAGGATACAGAAATCATCAGCATTCACGGAAGAGATGCAAATGTATTGGATGCGATAGCCGGAAATCGCAAGACCTTTCTGCTGCTGTCGGGGCTTTCTGATGTAAAAAAGCTTCAGGAGCTGCTGTGCGCGCATGGCTATGGAGCACATGAATGTGTGGTTGGGTACAATCTGTCCTACCCCGACGAACGGATCTGCCGGATGCGGATAGAGGAGCTTCGGAAGTTTGAGAAGGAGGGCTTATATTGCATGCTCCTCTACAATCCTTCCCTGACCAAAAGCATCACGCCCGGGTTGCCGGATGCCGCCTTTTTCCGAAACAAGACACCCATGACCAAGGAGGAGGTGCGGGAGGTATCTATCTGCAAGCTGCGTCTGAAAAAGGATTCTGTTTTGTACGATATCGGCAGCGGAACCGGCTCCATTGCCATCGAAAGCGCCGGATTGTCCGAAGGGCTGCAGGTGTATGCGGTGGAATATCAGCCGGAGGCGCTGGAGGCGCTGCGGGAAAACCGCAAACGATTCGACCGGAACAATGTTACCATTGTAGAGACCAAGGCACCGGAGGGCTTGTCAGAGCTGCCGCAGGCGACCCATGCGTTGGTCGGCGGCAGCGGAGGAAGTCTGCGTGAGATTTTGACTGCGCTGTATGCAATCAACCCCGCCATGCGGGTAGTGGCAAATGCGATCACGCTGGAAACCATCGGGGAGCTCAGCCAGCTTGTAAAAGAGCTGGATACCAGAGAGGTGGAGGTGGTGCAGCTTTCCGTAAGCCGCAGCAAAGCGTTGGGCGGCTATCATCTGATGACGGCGGAGAATCCGGTCTATATCGTATCCTTTACCTTTGGAGGTGGTGTATGAAGTTTCCCAGAATCATGCTGGCCGCACCCAAAAGCGGCAGCGGCAAGACCGTGCTGACCTGTGCCCTCCTGCAGTATCTGTCGGAAAACGGGAAGAATCCCTGTGCGTTCAAGTGCGGGCCCGACTATATCGATCCGATGTTTCACAAAAGAGTCATCGGTGTACCTGCAAGAAATCTGGACAGCTATTTTTGTGAAAAAACACAGCTCAAACGTATTCTGGCAGAGGGTGCCCGGGGAGAAATCGGAATCATTGAGGGAGTCATGGGGCTTTACGACGGGCTGGGCGGAACCAGGGAGGCAGCTTCCTCCTATGAGGTGGCTGATCAGACCGGAACACCGATGATTCTGGTGGTGGATGCAAAGGGAATGGGCAGGACGCTTCTGCCCCTGCTTGCGGGCATGTGCTCCTATGACAGGAAAAAACGGATCCGGGGAGTTATCTTAAATAAAGTGTCGGGCATGTTTTATCCTGACTTAAAGCAGCTCATCGAGGAAGAGCTGTCCCTTCCCGTTCTGGGCTATGTGCCGGAGCAGAAAGTCATGCAGTTAGAAAGTCGGCATCTGGGACTGGTGCTGCCCCATGAGCTGGATGATCTGAAACAGAGGCTGCATGAAATGGCAGGGCTTCTGGGACAGACAGTGGAGGTAGAGCGCCTGCTGGAAATTGCAGAACAGGCGGCTTTGCTTGATGGTGAAAGTGCCGGGGACAGCGCTGCCGCCCGGTCGGAAGACGGAGTGAAAGCCCACTGCCGGATCGGTGTTGCGATGGATGAGGCATTCTGTTTTTATTACGAGGAAAATCTGCGTTTGCTGGAGAAAATGGGGGCAGAGCTTGTGCCCTTTTCTCCCTTGCGGGATGAGCGGCTGCCGGATCGGCTTCACGGTCTGCTGTTTGGCGGCGGCTATCCGGAGCTTTGTTTGGGGCAGCTCAGTGAGAATGTGCCGATGCGGCAGGCCGTCAAAGAGGCGGTGGCGGGAGGAATGCCCACCCTTGCGGAATGCGGCGGGTTTATGTACCTTCATGAGCGCATCTATGATGAGCAGGGCATCGGCTATCCCATGGTGGGGGTGCAGCCGGGGGGCTGCAAAAAACAAAATCATCTGGTGCGGTTCGGCTATGTAGAGCTGACGGCGACAGAAAGCGGGAGCTTTCTGGAGCAGGGGAACTCCATTCGGGGACATGAGTTTCACTATTACGACAGCACGGACAATGGCGCGTTCTGCCATGCCGCAAAGCCTACAGGAAACAGGAGCTGGGCGTGCGTGCACGCCAACGGACACAGCTGGTGGGGTTTTCCGCATCTGTATTACGCATCCAATCCGGAGTTTGCCCGGGCATTTGTCCGGGCATGTGAGGAGGCGCAATGATGGAAAAAATAAATGAAGTATATGTGTCCCTATCAGCAAGACAGATTGGGGGTACAATAGCGGAGTGAAAAGTTAACATAATATGTTGCACTTTTTATTGTTGCTTGTATATAATTATGCTATAATTGTGTCAAAGAAAGGAGTGAAGCATTATGCCGCTGATTATGCCTATTAAGGATTTGCGTAATACAACCGAGATTTCTAATATCGCACACAAGGAACAGGAGCCTATTTTTATTACCAAAAACGGATATAGCGACTTGGTTGTAATGAGTAGTGAATTATATGATAAATTTGCAAAAATGAACCGCATCGACCAAGCCATATTTGAGTCCGAGCAGGAAATTGCTAACGGAGCAGAAGCAGTTGATGCAGAAATAGTTTTTTCAGAATTGGAGAAAAAACATTTTGGATAAATACAAGGTAAAAGTCAACCCCAGAGCAATCCGCGAATTAGACAACATTTATGAATATATCGCAAACGAGAAATTGGTTCCTAAGCATGCTAAGGGACAAGTTGACCGAATCAAGAAGGCTGTTTTAAGCTTGGATACATTTCCACAATCTCACCAAGAGCGTAACGAGGGCAGATATGCCGGAAAAGGCTACCGTCAGTTACTGATTGATCATTATATCGCCATTTTCCGCATTGATGAACCACGCAAAACAGTTTATGTAGTAACAATACAGTATCAAGGACGAAATCTATAAAACAAGCACCAAATGACACTATAAATTATTTGGCGAACACTCCGAATCAGGTGTGGTCTTTAGCCCTTCCTCTGCCTTTGCACAGGCAATCCTTTTTTCGGTAAAATCTAAAAAGCATTTCAATCAGTTCACACAGTCCATTCATATTGTGTTATAGTTTGTTATGTGATTATACAATCGGGATTTGATGAAATAAAACTTATATGGAGCAAGCAACGCAAAGGATAATAAGAAATTGTATAAAGTGTAATATTAAAAGGCAGTTGCAGACAGAAGGAAAGATTTTGTCATCTATACAGGGCTACGAAGCAGCATTCCACAGATATAATTTTCTACATCTGACCGGAGTGAAGTTGAATAAAATTGGTACGGCCTCTGCAATTCATTTTTATCAGAAATATCTGGATAAGAGATTAACAGAAAAGAATTTCTAGACAAGAGTATTGATTTGAAAGCATGTCATTTTTCGGAGGAAATCGAAAGCCTAATAGAAAAGGAGCACAAATGAAACAGGAAATCAGAAGGGGAAAGCTTTACGGCATCGGGGTGGGACCCGGTGACCCGGAGCTTGTGACAATTAAGGCGCTGCGCTGTATGAAAGAAAGTGATATCCTCATTCTGCCGTCCGAACCCAGAGAGGACTGTCATGCTTACCGGATTGTGCGCCAAATCTATCCTGAAATCGAACAGAAGAAAACGATCAGCATTCCGTTTCCCATGATCAAAGAAAAAGAAAAGCTGGAGGAGGCACATGAAAAAATTTTCCACCGCATCCGTGCACTGCTGGCGGAGGGAAATACACTGGCATTTCTGACCATCGGCGATCCTACGGTATACTCCACTTACGGCTATATCCATCGAAAGGTCACAGCGGAAGGCGGAATGGCGGAGATCATCAGCGGAGTACCGTCCTTTTGCGCGGTGGCGGCGGCGCTGGGGATTTCGCTGGGAGACGGAGGGGAAGAGATTCATGTGATTCCGGCCTCCTATGATGTGGCAGAGACCCTGAACTGGCGCGGCACCAAGATTTATATGAAATCAGGAAAGCATCTGGCAGAATTAAAGTGGCTGTTATCCTCTGTGGATGCAGAGGTGTATGCGGTTTCCAACTGCGGCATGGAGAATCAGAAAATCTACCGGGACGCAGTTTCCATTGATGCTGACAGCAGCTATTTTACCGTGGTTGTGGTAAAGGAGAAAGAGTAAATGGAACATTCCTATCGTTTTTTTGAAAACCGGGACTGTAAATATTTTCCCTGTCATGAGGGACTGGAACATTTCAATTGTCTGTTTTGTTATTGTCCCCTGTATGCGAGAACGCATTGTCCGGGAAAACCCGAATATAAAAAGATCAACGGAAAGACGGTTAAGGTATGTATGAACTGTACCTTTCCCCATCGACCGGAGAACTATGATCGCATCATAAAGCTGCTGTCAGGGGATTCCGATGATGGAGAATAAATGCCGCAAACGCTCAGAGCGTGCGGCATTTTTCCGTAAAGGCTACAGCATTTAACTTGGCTTTCGACGACTTAGCAGATAACGCCAAGCGGCGTATGCCGTTTCACAAATACGGTATCGGCTGTTAGTAGCTGACCGAAGTGCTGTAGGTTGTAATGGTCTCCCCGTTTACCGTGTACACTGCCTTGGTGCGGTAGGTATAGCCGTGTGTGGCGGAAGCCGATTTTTCCAGAGTCAGACCATCGCTGGTTCCCTGGGCATGCCAGCTTTTCACGTCACTCCAGGAAGAACCTTTGGTCGGTCTACGCTGCAGGGTCATGGTAATACTGATAGATGCCGTGCAATTGGCCTGTATATCGGCTATACAATTGACCGTCGAACCGCTAATGACTGTGGCGGTAGTGTACATAATGATATATTGATACTCCTCTGGGAGTTCTTCCTGTACGGGGGTGTCCAGATCTGCGGCCAGAACTGGTTGATAGCCAAAGGATACCAGCAGAGCAGCCAGACAGAGCAGACATAAAAGTTTCTTTCGCATGGGTTCACCTCCTTTGTAATGTGATTCTATGTTAATTGACATTAACTGCAATATCCAAAAGCGTTTCTTCAGAAACATTTCCGTTGAGACAGTAATAGTAAGTACTATCAGTCCACACAACAGTCCGTGTAACTTCGTCAGAGGTAAGAAAACCGTCTTGTCCGTTTATTTGAACGCTTCGGGGAGGCTTTCCGTCAGATGAAAGCCCAGTATTATTCATGTCTGTATATTGGCTATAATATAGAGTGTGTCCATCATGGTCGCTGTATTTCTGTTTGAAATATCCGTAAGTTATATGATCTTCCTCGCTTACCAATTCATACCCCTCCGGCAGATACTGCGGCATCTTTTTCTCAAATGCAGTTTCTGTCTCTGTGACAGCATCCTGTTGCGCGTTATCCGCTCCGGCAGCCAGCTTCTCATCCAGCCATTTCAATATTTTTGGGCGTGTTGCCTTCTCCGAAAACTGCACATGGTCGTCAAATCCCTGCAGCAGACTATTGCCGATCTTGTCCAGATGAACATTGGTCGCGGTTACATGTGCCGCCGTCAGCGCGACCACTGCCAAACATGCAGCCACGGCAACCTTGGCAAATTTGCTGCTGGTTCGGTAGATGCGTTTGAGTTTGCGTGAAAGACTTACCGATTCTCCGTCAGCAGCACGGCGGTAAACCTCCCGCATATAGCGCTGATGTCTTCTGCGGTGTCTGATGGAAAAGAAATGCTTTTTCTGCTTCTTTGCGTAAGCATCGTCCTGCGAGTATTCTTCGAGGACCATTTGCTCGATCATTTTATCATCCAACATTTTCTGCGAACCGATCCTTTCTGAGAATAAAAATAATGAAATGAAAATGCCCGTTTCGGACACCTCCATATAGTACAACACCAAAATCGACATTTTGTGACAAGGTGGATAAAAATTTTTGAAAAATTTTTACATCCATGAAGCTATGCAGATATTTGCGAATTTCTCAAAATGCAATAATTGATGTGTGAAATACCTATCAAAGCCTATGTATGTATAGTACAATATCCAAATGAACAATCAATTCTTGCAAGCGATAGGAAAGGAGTACTCACATACATGAATGCAATCACAGTAGAAAATCTGACCAAAAAGTATAAGGAGCACACCGCGGTGGATGGCATCTCCTTTACGGTCAGGGAGGGGGAGCTGTTTGCCTTCCTGGGAGAAAACGGCGCCGGGAAATCAACCACCATCAACATGCTCTGCACCATCCTGAAAAAGACATCGGGGAGTGCCAAGGTGTTTGATTATGAGCTGGGCAGGGAGGACGGTGCGATTCGGGACAGCATCGGAATCGTATTTCAAAATTCGGTTATGGATAATAAATTAAAGGTCAAGGAAAATCTATACACCAGAGGCTCCTATTACGGTTTGACCAAAAAGGAAATTGACACGCGGCTTGCCCCGTTTTTTGAAGCGTTTGAGCTTGGAGAAATCTGGAATCGAAAATATGAAAAGCTCTCGGGCGGGCAGAGGAGACGGGTGGATATTATCCGGGCGCTCATCAATAACCCGCGGATTCTGTTTCTGGATGAGCCGACAACCGGTCTGGATCCGAAGTCCAGAAAAATTGTGTGGAATTATATTGATTATCTCCGAAGAGAGGAAAAAATGACGATCTTTCTGACCACGCATTACATGGAGGAGACCAAGGATGCGGACAACGTCGTCATACTGGATCGGGGCAAGGTCATTGCTGACGGTTCGCCGCTGGAATTAAAAAATCAGTATGCCGCGTCCAGACTGGTCTGGTATACCGCACGTGAAGAGCGGGCAGAGCAATTGCTAAAAGGATATGAATACACCTACGATGCAGACCACTACAATCTTTATTTCAAGGACGAGATTACGGAGTTTCTATATGAACACAAAGGTGAGATTACAGATTTTGAAGTCATCAAGGGAAGTATGGACGATGTATTTCTGAAGCTGACAGGAAGGGAGCTTGCACAATGAGAAAATTTATGGGATTGACCAGGAGAAATTTGTTATTGTATTTTAAGGACGTACAGTCGGTCGTGTTTTCACTTCTGACATCCATTATCGTGTTCGTTTTATATCTCTTCTTTTTGAAAAGCAGCTTTGTGGATTCCATCGAAGCATCCATGCAGGGCTTGGAAGATCTGATTGACCGGGCGGATATTGAGATGTTTGTAAATGGCTTTCTGCTCAGCGGCATCCTGGGCTCAGCCATGATCACTGTACCGTATAACTGTCTGGGCACAATTGTGAAGGACAAGGAAAATAAGATTGATTATGATGTTTCCGTGACGCCGATGAAGAGAGGACAAATCGTGCTGTCCTATTTTACGGCGGCAGCGTTTTCCGCCTTTCTCATGACGACTCTGATCATGCTCGTGGGAGTCTTGCTCTTGTCTCTGCAGGGAGATCTGTATCTGGGAATCCGGGAGCTTCTGGCACTTTTGGGGGTTACCTTTCTTGGCGCGGTGTCCTCTACGGCGC
>JAFUTQ010000027.1 GCA_017484135.1 Lachnospiraceae bacterium | reverse complement strand
CAATGGAGAATTTGTACTCCTCTCCCTGCAAAGTCCCGTCATAATTGTCTTTTCCTTCAATCTTCAGGTAATAGGTTCCTACCTTGGTAGGCGCATCAACCTTATTCTCATCCTGATACTCCGCATCATTGTAATAATAAGTAACCTGATATCCTGTGGTTCCTACCTCCGCTCCGGATGCGTCCTTTACGACAAGCCCGATGTCATTCAGTGAAACGGCATTACCGGTGTATGCAACGCTTTCATTTGCAATCGTAGCGGAGCCAAGCCCCTGTATGATCTTGAATTGGATATCCTTGTAACCGGTAAGATTGTTGCGTCCGGTTATTCTCAGTGTGTTTGTCCCGATTGCTCCCGGGTTCGGATTGATATAGTTTACTTCATAATCATCCTGAGAAACCTCAACATCGTCGTATCCCGCAGTCTTAATCACAACCTTTACATTCCCCGACATATCCCGTTTATCCTCGCCTGTACCGGTATAATAATAAGGGCCGTTGATCAGTGTAATCTCTGCGCCACTGATATTATAGGGCTTAATCGGGTAGGTAAACGTCTTGTTTCCTCTGTAGTTGCTGCCCGGCACCGCATGGATCGTAATGGAAGTATCTCCTGCCTTTGTCGTCTCCGTCCACGAGTCCACCGTATAATCAGTATTTTTTATGAGTGTTCTGCTTCCATCCGTCACATTTATCGTATCGCCAAAGTCTTCCGGCTTAGGCACAACCGAATACCCGTTGTACGTCATGTCCGGTACATTCGTCACGACGGTATCTGCGCTCAAATCATAATAAATGTTAAATTCCTTCTCCACGCTATCTGTCGCAGCGCACTGATAATTACCGTCACCCTTTAACTCTACTGTAACCTTCGCAGGCGAACTTCCCACGCTTGTATTATTACTATAGGAAACGGTATACTCATTGTCAGTCAAAGACACCTTCTCATTCGTATTGGCATTTATGCCATATACTTTCACTTCCGGCTTTAACTCCGTTGTGCCATTGCCGAACATATACAGCTCCGTACCGACTGTCTTTACACGTTCATCATCAAATTCCATCCAGAATGTAGAGAGGCTTACTTTTTGTATTTCAAAGTTCTTTTCACAGGTTCCCACATAATTGCCATACGAATATACAATTACCTTCGCCTTATCTTCGGGGGCTGCGCTGCTCGTATTTTTCGTGTTGTTCGCATATCCAACGAAATAGTCTGTGTCTTCTGTCAGAACACTCCCGTTCAGCTTTACCTTGATCTGAGGCTTTATCTCCTGACCGGTGTAGGTATATGCAGTCGCAGGATCTACTTGGTCTTCTCCCACCCAGAAGCTAATTTCCGCATCACTAAGGTCAATCGGATCCTCTGCCCGAACCTCCATCGGCGGCATAACCGACAACAGCATACTGAATGCGAGTATGTAAGATAAAATATGTCTCCCTGTATTCTTCCATCTGCCCATAGTATTTCTCCTTATGATTGTTCCCTTCATTGCACAGTCTCCTGCTCCTATATTCGACAAAAATGGTATCCCTAACTTTAATTTTTTGCTGCATTATTTAAATTTATCGGCATTTTTCCTACATTTCTTTACCTTTGTTTTGCATTCTACGTCATTATTTCTAATTTTGCAATATAATCTTGCTTTAATTTTGTTGGATGAAAATCTTTCGTTCCCCCCACGGCTGTCTCATCTTATTTTATTTTGCTTGACAGGGCGGTTTTTCACTGATAATATGACCCTCGGAACATAATTATTTATATTACAGTTCAGCCATAGCTGCAACAGCAGCTGAAAGCACTGAAAACACATTGTGCAAATGGGTGCGGACTTGAACTGTTACGTTTTTGCTAGGGGTGCCTTCGGGCTGAGATTATCGCGAGATTGACCCTCATTACTTGAACCGGATCATGCCGGCGTAAGGAAGCGAGATACGGAATCGTCTGTCATTTTTGATGCGTGCAGGTCTCCTTAGCAAAGAAACAAAGGAGGCTTGTTTTTTTATGATGTCATTTTTTGCAACGCTCAACGACGGAGAATATCAGCTGACCACCGCAGGCTACACCGCACTCGTCATCCTGATGCTGGCACTGCTTCTGGCAGGCTGCGCCATTTTCGGCGGGAGAAAGAAATTCAGCGCCAAACAGCTTGCTTTTTCGGCAATCGCCATTGCCCTCGCCATGGTCACCTCCATGCTGAAGCTGTTTCATCTGCCCATGGGCGGCTCGATTACCCTGTTCAGCATGCTGTTTATCACGCTGATCGGCTACTGGTACGGTCTGGGCGTGGGGCTTACCGCTGCAGTGGCCTACGGGATCCTGCAGCTTCTGGTGGATCCCTATATCATCAGCGTCCCGCAGCTTTTGCTGGATTACATCTTTGCCTTTGGCGGACTGGGACTGTCCGGCTGCTTCTCAAAGGCGAAACACGGGCTGGTTTGGGGCTACCTTACCGGTGTGCTGGGACGATATTTCTTTGCATTTTTGTCCGGCTATATTTTCTTTGGCATGTATGCAGAGGCCTATACCTCCAACGCTACGCTGAACGGCGTCATCTATTCCCTGCTGTATAACGGAGCTTATATACTGCCGGAGGCGGTTCTCACCTTGATCCTGATTTCCATTCCGCCGGTCGGCAAAGCCCTGGAGCGGGTAAAACGGCTGGCCACGGAATCATAACCCCGCCCAATTGAAAAGCCGCTGCCGGGATCAAAGGCTTCCTGTGAAGTCTTTGACCCCGGCAGTTCTTTTACTCCGGTGATCTGTATCCGAACAACGCCCGTATCGCGTTTAACACGGCCAGGATCATGACGCCCACATCTGCAAAAATCGCCACCCACATATTGGCAATTCCAAGTGCCCCCAGAATCAGGCACAGTACCTTGATGCCTATGGCAAAATAAATATTTTCGTATACGATGCGGATGCATTTTTTTGATATTTTGATTGCTTTTGCCAGCTTTAACGGATCATCATCCATCAATACGATATCTGCGGCCTCAATCGCCGCATCCGAACCGAGGGCACCCATCGCAATTCCAATGTCCGCTCTGGACAGTACGGGCGCATCGTTGATGCCGTCTCCCACGAAAGCCAGTTTTTCCTTCGGGTTTTTGGATGCAAGCAGCTCCTCAACCCGTGTTACCTTATCGGCGGGGAGCAGCTCACTGTACACCTGATCCACGCCAAGCGCTGCTGCCACCTGTCCGGCAACCCTCCCGGCATCTCCGGTCAACATGACCGTTTTGCGGATACCCATTCGCTTCAGCGCGGCAACCGCCTCTTCCGCGTGGGACTTCAGGCGGTCTGTGATCAGGATATGCCCGGCATACCTCCCGTCAATCGCGATATGAACCACCGTCCCCACTTCATGGCAGCTCTTGTAATCCGCCGCAATCTCCCGCATCAGCTTCTCATTTCCCGCTGCCACGCGCCTGCCGTCTACCGTTGCAAGCACTCCCTGTCCGCTGATTTCCTGAATTTCTGTGACCCGGCTGCGGTCAATTTCTTTTCCGTAGGCCGCTCTCAGACTCTTGCTGATCGGATGAGAGGACGCACACTCGGCCAACGCCGCATATTCCAGCAGCTTCTCATCCGACATTTCACTGTGATGTACTCCGCTCACCTCAAAGACGCCCCGGGTCATGGTTCCGGTTTTGTCAAAGGCCACGATTTTAGTCTGTGCCAGCGCCTCCAGATAGTTGGAGCCCTTGATCAGGATCCCTTCCCGGCTTGCACCACCGATTCCCGCAAAAAAGCTGAGGGGAATGCTGATCACCAGCGCACAGGGACAGCTGATCACCAAAAAGGTCAGCGCCCGATAGATGTAAACCGACCATTGGGGTGCCATCCCGAGCACAAGCAGACGGACAAGCGGCGGCAGAATTGCTACTGCCAGAGCTCCATAGCATACAATCGGGGTGTAATACCGGGCAAATTTGGAAATAAAGTTCTCAGAGCGCGACTTTTTGGAGCTGGAGTTTTCTACAAGCTCCAATATTTTGGATACCGTGGATTCCCCGAATTCCCGGGTGGTCCGGATCTTCAATACCCCGGTCATATTGATGCAGCCGCTGATCACCTCGTCTCCGACGGTAACCTCCCTCGGAATACTCTCTCCGGTCAATGCACTGGTGTTCTGTGTTGCACTTCCCTCCACCACGACTCCGTCGATGGGAACCTTTTCTCCCGGCTGAACCACAATCACGGTTCCGATCGCGACCTCATCGGGGTCTACCTGCTGAAGCGCTCCATCCACCTCTATGTTTGCGTAATCCGGACGGATATCCATCAGCTCGCTGATATTTCTCCGGCTTCTGCCCACGGCATAGCTTTGAAACAGCTCTCCGATCTGATAAAACAGCATGACCGCCACCGCTTCTGTGTAATCGCTTTCGCCCGCAATGCCCATGGATGCCGCCAGATCGGTGCTTTCGTACAACGCCACCGCGATTGCCCCGACGGTCGCAACCGCCATCAGAAAGTTTTCATCAAACACCTGCCGGTTCAGAATCCCCTTTCCCGCCTTTCGCAGCACGTCATAGCCCACGGTCAGATACGGAATCAGATACAGCACAAACCGAAGCCAGCCCTCTGCCGGTATAAATTTCAATAAAATCATCCAGCCTGCCGCGACAAGAATGCGCACGAGATTCTTTTTTTGTTTTTTCGTCATTTTATTCATAGGCAGCTCCTACAAAAAGATTTCGCAGTCGTCTTCCACTTTTTTACAGTTCTTGTATACCTCCTGCATGACGAACTTCGGATCCGCTCCCTCCTCAAATTCCACCGCCATCTTAAGCGTCATGAAGTTTACCACTGCATCCTGAACGCCCGCAGTGTGTTTCGCAGCTTGCTCCATCTTGTTGGCGCAGTTGGCACAGTCCACATCAATTTTATAGGTTTTCTTCATGGTTGCGTCTCCTTTATGTCTATATTTTGAACATATGTACATTTATTCATATGTTTGAGTTAATTATAGCATACATCTTACATATGTCAAGAGAAATATGGATTCGATTTTCACAAAAACTTTTTCAAATTATGCTGGACAAGCAGAAAAATCTGTGGTATTATATTCTAGTGTCTTTCAGACAGCGATGCGTGGCTCAGCTTGGTAGAGCGCTGCGTTCGGGACGCAGAGGTCGCAGGTTCAAATCCTGTCGCATCGATAAAAAGAACCGGATGGTATTGCCATCCGGTTCTTTTTATCAATAATCATAGTATCTGTACCTGCGACCCCAGGCGGCACAAACGCACGCGTTCGGGCGCAGAGGGCTCACGAGGTCCGGGGGACCTCGGGGTTGAGCCGACCGGAGCGGCGTCCACGCCGCGGAGACCGCAGGTTCAAATCCTGTCGCATTTTTTCTCTTTTAATCTACTTTCAGCTCCCCATCCCGAATACGCCGTATAATCTCGGTATCCCGCATCGTTTTTGCGTTCTGACCCCCCTCATTGGCAAGACAGATCTCTTCCGGTGTCGCCCAGACAAAGCGAAATCCCTTCTCTATCTCACTTTCCGTCAAATGAAGCGGCTGTTATCCGTCACCTTATGTTCCCAAATAATTCTGGAAATTTTGCAAAATAAAACAGGGTTCTGCATAAAATATTCTGTCGCATTTTCTGACAGAGTGTTTTATATGGAGCCCTGTTGTGTTATCATAGCGTCTGTACT
>JAFUTQ010000026.1 GCA_017484135.1 Lachnospiraceae bacterium | reverse complement strand
GAATCTTTGACCAGATCGGATATGGCTTTTCGCGCTATTCCACAGACCGCTGTTTCCTTGCGCCCCATTTTGAAAAAATGCTGTATGATAATGCCCTGCTGATCATGGCTTATGTGTCGGCGTACTGTGTGAACGGGGAAAACATTTATCTGGGTACGGCAGAGAAAACAGCAGAATATATCCTGCGGGAAATGACCTCCCGGGAGGGTGGATTTTATTCGGCACAGGATGCGGACAGTGAGGGAGTGGAGGGAAGATTTTATACCTTTACCCTTGAGGAAATGCTCTGTGTTTTGGGTGAGCAAACAGGACGAAACTTTGCGCAGGCTTTTGACATTACCGGGGAGGGAAACTTTGAGGGAACCAATATTCCGAATCTTCTCAAAAGCAATGCGCTGACCACGGACTTTACAGAAGAAAGAAAAAGGCTTTATGAATATCGCAAAAAGCGTACCAGACTGCACCTTGACCAGAAGATCCTGCTTTCGTGGAACTCGTTGATGATTGCGGCCTTTGCCATGCTTTACAGAGTGACACATGACGAAATATATCTTGACGCGGCAGAAAAATCACAGCATTTTATCCGGAAAAATATGTGTAACGGATTGCAGCTTTACACAAGTTACCATGCAGGGAAGCACTCAGAAAAGGCATTTCTGGATGACTATGCTTTTTATATCGGCGCATTGATCGAGCTGTATCATGCTACGTTGGATTCGCATTACCTTGCGAAGGCGCAAAGCTTTTGCATGGAAGCATACCGGCGATTTTATGACAGGGAAAGCGGAGGGTTTTATTTGTGTGAGAGGGATCGCACAGAGCTCTTTATGAATCCCAAAGAGACCTATGATGGGGCGATGCCCAGCGGAAATTCTGTGATGGCATACAATTTTGTGAGACTGTATCAACTGACGGATGACGAAAGCTATCGGGAGCATGCAGAAAGACAGATAAAATTTATGACGGCAAAAGCCCGGGAATTTCCCGTCGGTCACAGCTTTTTTCTGCTTGCAGTGCGGATGTATGAAAATTCTCCGGAGCATATTACGATTGTGGCAAAAGAGGGGGAGGAGCTGTCGGAGCTTTTGGACAGACTTCCTTTTCTGGCAAATATATCGGTGGTTTCGGAAGGCGGGGAATATCGGCTTTTGAATGGAAGGACCACTTACTATGTGTGCCGGAATGGGAGCTGTCTGCCGCCTGAGAATGATTATATATATGTTGGCGGTTCAGGGATATTTTGATGGAGTAGTAGTTAAGCCATTGGCAGAAGTGGCTACGTTATTATCGAAAATAAAGAACCATTAGATTTCGTACCCCCAATAAGGGCGTTCATTCCATTTCTATTTCCTTTTTATTTCCATGCAGGGAGTTCCGACAACGGTATCTGTATCAAGTACATTTTTACAGAAGTGCATGAATGACCCAGATGGAAAAATAGCAAAAGAAAATGCGGAGAGGAAGGCAAAGGAGAAAAACATTCGCTTGTAAAAGCGTTTTTTTTATATTATCATAAGGCAGGAGGAGATGCCGTATATGGCTGAAAATCGGCATGTAAAGATGCTTTTACATGCTCCACATGCCCGGTGTAAAGGTCTTTTGACAGACAAATAGTTGCGGTTTCGTTATGATCTGTTTTGCAGGGAGGACACCACATGGAACTTGGACAACGACTTAAGGAATATAGAAGCGCTTCCGGGATGACGCAGGAAGAACTGGCTGAGAAGATGTATGTTTCCAGACAAACGATTTCCAGTTGGGAAAATGATAAGAGTTATCCCGATATTCACAGTCTGCTGATGCTGAGTGACTTGTTTGGCGTCACCCTTGACACTTTCGTCAAAGGAGATATCGAAATTATGAAAGAGAAGGTTGATCAGACGGATATCCGAAACTTCAAACGGGAAAGTAACATTTTCGGAGTTCTGGTTGTTCTCTGTGTCGTATCACCGCTTTTACTGTTTAAGGGGCTGGGCATTCCGGGACTTTTGATCTGGGCAGTGCTGTTTTGTGTCATGCTGTTTTTTGGTATACGGCTTGAAAAGGTAAAGAAAGAACAGGACATCCATACTTATAGGGAAATTGTTGCCTTTATGAGTGGAGTGAAGCTGGACGGCATAGAGAAGGCGCGAGAAGAAGGGAAACGTTACTATCAGAAGATCATTCTGTGTCTGATCAGCGGTATCGCAGCGCTGATTGTTTCTATGATCATTTTAGCTGTCTTGTAAATGCGAAAAGGAGGTAATCGACAATGGAAATGATCGGGGCAATCAGACATTATCTGTTTCCGTCTCTGGTATCGGCGGTCGTGATCTGTGCGGTGTGGTTTCTGGTATGCAGGCTTATGAAAAAGAAGACGACATGGCAGGAATGGGTATGCAGGCTGTTTTTGATGACGCTTGTTTCCGCAATGTTCATCATAACCGGAGGGTATCAGATATTCACGGGAGGGTTTTCCACGTTTTTTGTGGAACCAAACCTTGTGCCGATCATACAGACGGCAGAATATTTCACATCCAATCCAGAGGCGGTTGTGGAGCAGGCTTTATATAATATCGCGCTTTTTATACCGTTTGGGTTCTTGCTGCCGATGTCCTTTGGGAAGGGAAGCTGGAGGCTCTGGAAAGTGCTTGTGGTTACTGTGGCAGTGATACTGGCGATTGAGCTTCTTGAGCTTTTCACCGGAAGATATTTCGATATTGACGATTTCTTTGTAAATGGTATCGGAGCTGCAATCGGCTATGCGATCTATAAAATTGCAAGGATGTTTTACCATGACGATGAGGGCGGAGGAGGCGGTACAGATTCAAAAAAACAGGATGAAATAAAAAAACAAAATGATGATATGACGGTGATAAACACAATTTTTCATATTTGATCAAGGCTTTGTTCGAATATGTAATGTACACGAATGCATAGAAGGGAGATAAAAATATGGCAAAAAAAGACAGATTTCAGGTAGTTACAAAAGAAGGAAGTGAGCTTAAGGCTACCGGCTTAAGGCAGGTGCTTGTGGATACCGAAACAGGGGTCAATTATCTGTGGGTTCATGCCGGATATGCGGGAGGTCTGACCGTGCTTCTTGATTCAGAGGGCAAGCCTGTCATTACCAAACCGCAAGGTATGGAATAGGATATGTTTTGCTAAAAAGCATTTCCAAATGGGGATGGAAAAAGAGGACGCTGATCTTCTTTCTCCATCTTTTATTTATTTTATATGAATGACGAAGGAGAGGAATTCAACAATAAGCTGAGTCCTTATTTGGATGATTCGACTTTGCTGGTAAGTATATATGACGGTGTATTAACTTACTATGAGAATCATTCATTTTTATGCTGATATAAAGCGTTTGCGGCGAAGTTACAAAAAATGTGCAAATGCACAAAAAATAGTAAAGAATATTGAATATTTAAGACCTTAGTGGTAAAATATCATTACTAAAAAATGTGCAAATACACAAAAATAAGGAGCACTATTATGGAAATTAAAAGAAATGCATATCTTGAACAGTTAAAAATACGAAAAGATAATGGAATGATAAAAATAATCACAGGAATCAGAAGATGCGGGAAGTCTTTTCTGTTGTTTGTATTATTTAAGAAGTATTTAATAGAGAATGGAGTGGATGGTGAACATATCATTGAGATTGCCTTGGATGGTATTGAAAATGAGGAGCTGAGGAATCCTAAGAAGTGTTATCGGTACATCAGAGACACAATGAAAGATGAGCAGAAATATTATCTGCTTTTGGATGAAGTACAGTTTATGCCACGATTTGAAGAGGTGCTTAACAGTTTGCTTCGAATCAGTAATCTTGATGTATATGTAACCGGCAGTAATTCAAAATTTTTATCCAGCGATGTCGTAACGGAATTTCGGGGCAGGGGAGATGAAGTCAGAATCTATCCGTTATCTTTTGCCGAATTTTATGCAGCTTTCGATGGCGATTATGATGAAGCATGGAATGAATATATGATATATGGCGGACTTCCGCAGGTGGCACAATTTTCTGATGAACGTCAGAAAGCAGAGTATCTGAAAAATATTTTTACGAATGTTTATATCAAGGATGTAGTAGAACGGAACAAGATTCAAAACATGGATGAAATAGGAACATTAGTCGACATTCTTGCCTCTGTCATAGGAACACCTACGAATCCAACAAAAATATCCCACACTTTTGCAAGTGAAAGAGGAGACAGCTATAGCAATAAAACCATATCAAACCATATTGATTTTTTAGCAGAAGCATTTTTGATTTCAAAAGCGAACAGATATGATGTTAAAGGCAGAAAATATGTAGGTGCAAATCTGAAATATTACTTTACGGATGTGGGACTTAGAAATGCCAGATTGAATTTCAGACAGCAGGAGCCGACTCATATTATGGAGAATATCGTTTATAATGAATTACTTGTGCGTGGTTACAATGTGGATGTTGGCATTGTGGAGGTGTATGCAAAGAATCAGGAAGGAAAAAGGCTTCGTAAGCAGCTGGAGGTTGACTTTGTAGCCAATCAAGGTAGTCAGAGGTATTATATTCAGGTAACTTATGATATGGATTCAGAAGAAAAGCAAAAACAGGAACTTTCTTCATTTCGAAATATTCCCGATTCATTCAAAAAGATTGTCATTGTAAATGGAACAACGAAACCATGGAGAAATGATGAGGGATTTGTAATCATGGGGATGAAGTCTTTTCTTCTGAATGCAGACAGTTTGGAATTTTAAGGAAACCGGAGTGAAAACCCCATGTCACACCAGCGTGACATGGTAGGTTTCCAGCCAGTAGTTGAATTGCAGCATAAAAGCAAGCATCTGTGGACCGGCCATCAGCTGTCCGTACCAGGGTTTTCCGTAGTCCTGCTGGCTGTTTAGAAATTTCTGCACCTTTTTGGTATCTAAAAACTGTCGGATGGGTGCATTGGAATCCGCCAGGACTTCCTTTAATTGATTGCCCAGAAGGCTTTCGTACTCCGGGTGATAGGTCTTGGGATAGGGGCTTTTCCTGCGCCACAGTACCTCCTCCGGAAGCCATTTTTTTCCGGCGTGACGCAGCAGTCCCTTTACAATGCCGTCTTTGCATTTCATTTCCCATGGGACATTCCATACATATGCGAGGATGCGGTGGTCGGCAAGGGGAACCCGCGCCTCCAGACCTGAATACATGCTGGTGCGATCCATGCGGTCCAACAGTGTGACCATGAACCATTTGAGATTCAGATAGGCAATCTCTCTCCTGCGGCGCTCCGTGGGCGATTCGTCTTCTAAAAGTGGTGTTTCCGACACCGTTTTTTCATAGGCGGCATGTGAATATTCCTCCATGGGCAGTTCGTGGATGACTTCATCCGACAAGAGCACCTGCCGGGGTTCCATGCTTGGCGACCACGGAAAAGCGGGGGTCTTAAATGCCTGCTCGCTGTGAAACCACGGATAACCACCGAAAATCTCATCGGCACATTCTCCGGTCAGCGTCACCTTGTTGTGGGGCACCACCAGAGAGCAGAAGTAGAGCATTGAGGACTCTACATCAGCCATGCAGGGCAGATCTCTGGCGTCCACGGCCCGATATAGATTTTGGATCAGATCGCTGTTATTGCATTCTAAATACATGTGGTTTGTATCCGCATAGGCGACCATCTGATCTACCCACGGACGATCCTGACTGGGCTGGAAGGAATTGGCATGGAAAAATTGCCGGTTTCCCTCAAAGTCGAAGGAGAAGGTGTTCAGGGTCTTTCCCTGTTCGTGCAGCTTGCGGGCGCAGATGCTGGTTACAAGGCTGCTGTCGATGCCGCCGGAGAGGAAGGTGCTGATGGGGATGTCGGAGAGCATTTGAAGCTCTACGGCATCCTCAATGAGCCATGCGGTGTGCTCCACCGTTTCCTCAAAATCATCCGTATGCGGTCGGCTTTCCAGCTGCCAGTAGCAGTGATCCTGCAGGACGCCATCCCGATAGCTCAGAAAATGGCCGGGGAGCACTTCAAGGATATCCCGGAATACCCCTTTTCCATAGGTCTTGGCAGGTCCCAGCGCGAGAATCTCACACAGTCCCTCTTTGTCCAAACGTGCATGCATGTCGGGATGGGACAAAATTCCTTTCAGTTCGGATGAAAAAATCAAAGTATCCCCCAACAAAGTATAGAAGAGTGGTTTTACCCCCAGCCGGTCACGGAAGAGGTACAGGGTTTTGTTTTCTTCGTCCCAGAGGGCGACGGCAAAAATTCCGTTCATTTTTTCCACAAATGCCGGGCCATGCAAAAGCATGCCGGCAAGGATGACCTCTGTATCGCTATGGGTGGAAAAGCGTATCCCCTCCTGCTCCAGTTCTTTGCGAAGAAGGGGCATATTGTAGAGTTCTCCGTTGTAGGCAATAGAACAGCGATGCCCAAAAAGGGAGCGCGTCATAGGCTGTATGCCTCCGGCAAGGTCGATGATGGCAAGGCGTGTATGTGCAAGGCCATATTGCTTTTCCAAAAGGATACCATCGTCGTCCGGCCCCCTTCTCTTTTGTACCTGATTCATTTTTTTTAGAATTGCCTCCCAAGGGGCAGGATTTTTGGTGTAATCAGCGTGGGCGTTGCAAAAACCGGCAATTGAGCACATAAGGTTACCTCGTTCCTAGATTTGTTATTATTTCACTGAATGATCGGTTGATACTGTTTCCCCTCCAGAGCGGCCTCGGCTGCGGGAACCAGAATCTCCGTATGCGCAACCATGGAGTTGGGTTTTCCCGAAGGGGCATCCTGGCCAAAGGGGACAAAATAAATATGTTTTGCGTTTAGCAGGATGCCGATATTTTTCATATTCATGCCCAGCGCGTCGTTGGTGGAGATGGCAAGCAGCAGCGGACGTTCATTGCGCAAATGTGCTTTGGCGGCCATCAGCACCGGGGTGTCGGTGATACCGTTCGCCAGCTTGGCAAGCGTGTTTCCGGTGCAGGGGAGTATGATTAACAGATCCAGCAGCTTTCCGGGACCGATGGGCTCAGCCGTGGGAATGGTAAGGATCGGCGCATTTCCTGTGATCTCTTCCGCTTTTTTCAGAAAGTCCGAGGCATTTCCGAAGCGGCTGTCAGTCTGCTGGGAATGGAAGGAAAAAATAGTTTGCACGGAGGCCTTTTGAGCTACCAGATCATTCAGCGCACGAAAGGCTTTTTCGTAGGTACAAAAGGAGCCGGTGAATGCTACACCGATCGATTTATTTTCCAGTTTCATGGGAACCTCTCATATTCCTTTGGCAGTTGATTGAATATGGCGAAGAATAAAATCCAACATAATTTCTGCGGAGGCGCGGGGCGCATATTTGCCGGGGAGTCCGGGAAGCAGGATAGCCTGTCGGTTCAAGGCTGCCGCTTGTTCATAATCCACTCCGCCCGGTGCGCTTGCCAGATCCAGAATCAGTGTGTCCCCGGAAATCAGCTTCAGCAGTTCTTCGGGAAGCACTAGGGCGGGGGCGGTGTTAAAGATACAGGAGACATTGGGCAGTACCCCGGCAAGCTGTTCGGGCGCAATGCATTGCGCTGCATGGATTGCGGCATGGTTTCGCGCATTTTCGCTGCTGTCGCATACTGTGATATGACACAGAAAGCGATTGAGCATAGCCACCAGCGTCTGACCGCAATGTCCGTAGCCGATCACCAGGCAGCGGGAGCGTGTGAGATTGCCGGGAAACCGAATCATGGCCTCGGCGACCGCTCCTTCCGCAGTGGCGATGGTGTTCTGCCAGATGAGTTTTTCATCCCGCATATAATCATGGCAGACGATTTTGTTTTCCTCCGCTTTTTTTTCAAAGGCCGGAGGAATACATCCGGCAAAAAGTGTATGACAATGCTGCAGTCCGGAGATAAAAACATCGGGACAATCCCCCAGAGGGATGGGCAGCAGACAAATTTTTGCGTTCTGTTCGGCAGGGCGATCAAAATCCTTAAAATTTTCATAATAAAAGACCGGGCAGCCTTTCTCGGTAAGGAGATCGGCCAGATATTTCTGCCGTTTATCACTGCCGAACACTGCAAAGGGAATCGAATCTATATTCAAATCAAACACCAAGTTTTTTCTTTATGGTATGCGCAAAGAAAGAAAAGGTGCTTTTTTATAAAAAACTTTAAGAGATCTTTGTTTTGTGTTAGAATAAAATGGATTTTACAAAAATAGTCCTTTGTCATTCTGTATCAGAAAGGAAATATGATGCATACGAGCGTATTTATCATAGATGATGAAGTGGAATTAACGGAATATACCGCAAAGTATTTCAATCTGTCAGGCGTGGATACACAGTATGCATTTGATGCTGAGACAGCGCTGAAATTTCTGGAGGAGAATACATGTAGTCTGATCCTTCTGGACATCAATCTGGGTGGCTCGTCCGGCTTTGATTTGTGCCAGAAGCTTAGAAAAGAGATAGACGTGCCGATTCTTTTCATCAGTGCCAGAACCAGTGAGGATGATATGATACTGGCTCTGAATATAGGCGGGGATGATTACATTTGCAAGCCGTACTCACTGGGAGTGCTGCTGGCAAAGGTAAAGGCGATATTGAAACGATATGAAAACAGGATCTATCATCTCGGCAATGCGACGATAGACCTAAAGAGCGGTCTGGTGTCAAAGGATGGCAGGGAGGTCCGGCTCAAGGCGATGGAATATAAGCTCCTTCAATATATGCTTTGCAACAGCAACCGGATCATTCCAAAGGATGAGTTCTTTGCGCATGTGTGGGAGACCGAGTATGTCGGAGATGTGACCCTGAATGTCCACATCAGACATCTGAGAGAAAAGCTGGAGGATCATCCAAACGAGCCACAGTTTATCAAGACGGTATGGGGGGTGGGATTTATTCTGGAAATGTAGGGGAATGCTATGAAACCGCGCGTAATCATTTTCTTTATAATTGCATATTTTATGATTTCTGTGGCAGGTGTCTGCGTTGTACTCTCAGACAGCTCCGAAAATCACGGAACGAACATTAACGTAGAGGAGAATCGGCTTCTCATCACAATAGAAGAGAATTGGAGTGGCCTGACAGAGGGGAGAGAGGATTCGCTTCAGGCAATCAAGAGCGAGACCGTGAGCTTTGAATACACAGTGATTTCTTCAGAAGGGGAGGTACTTCTAAAAACCAGAGAGGATTTAAGTGAAAATATCAATCAGGCATCGGAAAACTTTGACGCAGTGCGGGATGTTGAAGCAGCAGGTTTCAATTTGGGCAAGCTCATCATTCACAATTCCCAGGCTGATCGGGAGCAGAAAAGAACGCGCAGACTTGTGATTCTTTTTTCAATCAGTTCTCTCGCAGTTCTTTTCTTGTTTATCGGCTATTCCATCTATTTTCATCAAAGATATCTAAAGCCGTTTCACCGTATGAAAGGATTTGCCGAGCGTGTGGCAATGGGAGATCTGGATGCTCCGCTTGAGATGGACAGAGGACATAGTTTTGGCGCATTTACCGAGAGCTTTGATCTCATGCGAGACGAGTTGAAAAATGCAAGACTTCGGGAAGAAAAGGCGGTGCGCAGCCGCAAGGAGCTGGTCGCAGAGCTGAGTCACGATATCAAGACGCCGGTTGCTTCGATCAAGGCGATGGCAGATGTGCTGGAGCTGTCAGCGGAAAAGGAAGCAGATCAAAAGACTGCAAAGGCAATCAATGTGAAGGCAGACCAGATAGACCGTCTGGTATCAAATCTCTTTCATGCAACGCTGGAAGAACTGGAGCAGCTTGAGGTAACTGTGGAGGAGCTCCCATCGACAGATCTCATTCATATGGTAAGAGAGGCGGATTATCTGGGCAGAGTGGAGCGTTTAGACATCAAGGATGCGGTCATCTTCGGAGATAGACTGAGACTGAATCAGGTAATCAGCAATCTGATTTATAACTCCTATAAATACGCGGATACAGAGCTTGCGGTTCACAGCAGATTTGAGAAAGACTATCTGATCGTAGAGATCGCCGACAAGGGCGGCGGAGTGCCGGATGAGGAGCTGGAGCTTATCATGCAGAAGTTTAAACGGGGTTCCAATTCCGGGAATAAGGATGGAGCAGGTCTGGGACTGTACATCTCAAAGTATCTGATGGAGAAAATGAGTGGATATCTCAGCGTGAGAAATGAGGAGAAAGGATTTACCGCTTGTCTGCATATCCGGCTTGCATAATCAATTTTTTAAAATCAGTTAAAGAATGGACAAAGATTTCCAAAGTGAATCTGTCGTATACTAAAGCCATACAGGGATCACCGGTATGGCTTTTGCCGTACTCCCGATCAGGATTTCATAATGGAGAAAAGGAGAATCAGAATGAGTAAAGAAGTGATCATTCGAACAGACAAGCTGTCGAAGAGCTTTTCGGTTGGCGGCAAGCAGCAGCACATCCTGAAGAATCTGGACATGGAAATATACAAGGGGGACTTTACGGTCATTATGGGTTCTTCCGGCGCAGGGAAGTCTACGCTTTTGTATGCGCTTTCCGGAATGGATCAGCCGAGCCTTGGCAGAATTGAATATGCCGGAAAGGACATAACGAAAATGAATGATGACCAGCTGGCGGTTTTTCGGCGCAGATATTGCGGCTTTGTCTTTCAGCAGATCCATCTGGTGGACAGCATGAGTATTATGGATAATGTCATCAGCACGGGAATGCTGACCGGTCAGAAGCAGAAGGCGCTCGCAGAAAAGGCGAAGACACTTTTTGAGAGAGTGGGTATCAGAGAGGAGCTTACCAAAAAATTTCCGGCACAGCTTTCCGGCGGGGAGGCGCAGAGGGCGGCGATGGTCAGGGCGATCATCAATGATCCGGAGGTGGTCTTTGCGGATGAGCCGACAGGAGCATTGAACAGCGCCGGTGTGAAGGCAGTTCTGGATGTCTTGACAGATCTGAACCGGAATGGGCAATCGGTGGTCATGGTCACCCACGATATCAAGTCTGCCAGAAGGGCGAACCGCATTATCTATCTTCAAGATGGAGGGATCATGGGGGAATGTGAGCCGGGATCCTATCAAAGCGGGGATAAAGAGCGGCACGAAAAAATAAGAAGATTTCTGGAGGAAATGGGATGGTAAAGTTAATAAAAGCCAATATTCATAAAGACCGCGCCGTGTTGATCGCATTTCTTTTGATCATCATTCTTTCCACCCTGTTGCTCCATACCGGACTTTTTGTAAATGGTTATGGCAAATTGTACGACGATAAGGCGCGGGAGGCAGAGCTGACGGATGCTGTGATCTTTTCCACCGGATCGGATCAGGAGATCGATCAGGTACTGAAAAGTGAAAAGCTTCTGGAAGAATATTCGATTACGGATGTGATCATGCCGGAGGTGGTCAATCTTACGACCGATCAGAATGAACAGGAGAAAAGTCAGGAGTATGGCGTATTTTATCGGCTGGAGGATTATGATTCGTCAAAGGAAATTACATTTCTTGAAAGAGATGAGCGTGTGTCCGGGAACAAGATTTATCTGAATCTATATACGGCATACAGCAACAACCTTCGTGTGGGAGATAAGCTGTACCTGTCTATGGGGAATCTGGGAGACTACGAATATACGGTGGCAGGAATCTATGAGGATCTGTTGAATGGAAATACATACACCTGTGTCTCGTTTCTGCTTGGAATAAAAGAATATCAGGAATTGGTGGAAAAGTCAGATAAACTGCTGGAGTCCGGAACAGAGTATAATGGACGGAAAATGATTCTTTGCCGGTTCGCGGATGAAACAAAGATCAGCACAGGGTTTCGCAGCGTCAGTGATGGCTTGCAAGATGCAGGACTTGCGGTATATGGATATACAAGGGAACAGACCAGGACGATCTATATCAGTATCGTAAATATCATTGCGGCATTTATGACAGCATTTTCCGTGATCATCATGGGGATTTGTCTGATCATGATCATCTTTACCATCAACAATAACATAGATCGGGATATCATAAACATCGGAGCGCTCCGGGCGGTGGGACATACCACCGGTCAGGTTCGGGAGGCGCTCATACTGGAATTTCTGCTGCTGGGGGCAGTCGGTACAGGTACAGGCATCATTCTTTCGTATAGCCTGTTTCCGTTGCTGGAACATGCCTTTTTCAGGGAGATAACGGGTCTGGAATGGCAGAACGGCTTTTCCCCGATGAACACCGCACTGGTTTTTGGCGGCGTTCTTGCCGCAATTGTGATCGTCACCCTTCTGTCTACAAGGAAAATAAAGCACCTGCATCCCGCCACCGCTTTAAGGTTTGGACTTTCGGCAAACAGCTTCAAGAAAAATCATTTGCCGCTTGACCGTGCGAAGGGTGGACTGAATCTGCTCCTTGCGGTAAAGAGTGCGCTTCAGGCACCGGGACAAAATGGAATCATACTGGGAATCCTGCTTGCGGTTTCCTTTGTGACGATTTTTTCGGGCGTGCTGTTCTATAATACAAGAATCGACAGCACGAATTTTCAGAGACTGATTCAGGGAGATGTGCCGGATGCCATTGTTACAATCCGTTCTGAAGCGGAGGAGGAAAGCTACGCGATTATCGAGCAGCTTCAGGGGATTGATGGGGTGTCACAGGTTTATCGCCTTCAGACCAGTACGGCAAGTATCGATGGAAACGATGCCACGCTTCTCTATGTCACCAGGCCGGAATATGTGTACTGCGGAGTATATGAGGGAGAAATGATCCGCGAGGATAATGAAGCAGTTCTCGGAGGTGTTCTCGCAGAACAGATAAACGCAAAAATAGGAGATGAGGTCGTAATTGAATGGGGCGGGAATCGCGCGACATTTCTTGTGACTGGTCTTCAGCAGGCCGTATATGGTTTCGGCACGAGAATCTATCTCACGGATGGCGGTGCAAAGAGACTTGGAATCGAGACCAATCATAGCGAGATCAATTATCAGGATATCAGAATCAGGCTGACAGAACCGGGTGAGGAAAATGTAAATCGCGTTCTAAGGGAAGCGGAGCGTCTTCTGGGTGATACCTGTATCAGCACGCAGAATTATTATAAGTATCAGAGAAGTAATGAAAACATGCCCGTTTATGCAGTGAGCTTTATCATTCTGCTGCTTGAAATACTAAATATTGTGACAGTTGTGGTTGTGATCCGGTTGCTGTTAAAGACGGTATTTATCAAGCGGGAGAAGGAATTCGGAATCAAGAAGGCAGTGGGCTTTACCAGCAGTCAGTTAAGATTTCAG
Organism: Lachnospiraceae bacterium; assembly: GCA_017484135.1. Lineage (GTDB taxonomy): Bacteria > Bacillota > Clostridia > Lachnospirales > Lachnospiraceae > Roseburia_C. Next base: position 7,744 of record JAFUTQ010000026.1, on the reverse strand, counting down.
TTATCGCTTTCGCTTCTCCCAGTCAGCATACTTGCCGCGCTGCTTGGCGCAGTGTTGGGATACTTTTTTATCAATCCGTTAATTGCCCTTATCTTCAGTGGATATGGAATCATGAATGCAGATCTGATCGTGAGACCGGTGCTGATCATGATTACAATGGGATGCGTCACACTGTTGGTATGCGTACTGGGCTATGTCATGTCGGGAAGGATGAAGCGGGTATCTGCGTATCAATTTATTCAGGAGTAGGTTTGTTAATTACAAAACAGTGGAGCTGGGAGTAACGGTTGATTTTCGGCGCATTTGTCATTATAATTGGACTAAGGAGTTGATAAAAAGTCATTTCAAATGCAGAGATTTAACAGTGTACGGAGGATGTTATGAGTTTATTTAATTTATTCAAAAAGAAAACGAGTAGTCGGGAAAACATTGTAGACCAACAAAATGTACCGACCATAGAAAAGACGACGGGAACATGCTTTGAGGATGAATTCAGTGATATTCAGACAGGGCTCATTTCTTTGTGTATGGAGGTTGCTGAGGGAAAGGTTGACAAGGTATATGGATATTGCTCCATTGAAAATAAGGGCTATATGTTCAATGCTTTCTTTCAAAAAGGCGAGAGGATACTGACACTCAATGAAATCGAAAACGATACTGAGACGGTATGGGAGTTGCTGAAACTCGGAACAGATGACCTGATTAAGCTTGAGGCGGTGTGCCAAAAATATGATAAGCCTACGCCCACTGAAATAAGGCTGTATTATGATGCGGTAAGCGGTAAGTTTCATGCGCATATAAAGTATGAGCCGGTATGTGAAGATCAGTCTTCAGGCGAGGTATTCAGTCAGTGGCTTGACGAGATGAGGGAAAAGTGTGGATAGTCCCAAAGCTCAGGTATGTGGAGGATAAGTTTATGGCAATTTCAAACATGAAGGCCGTTTTCCAAAATGATATCAAAGATGTGTGGAATGTGGTCACATCGCTTGAAAATTATCAGTGGCGCAGCGATTTAAGCAAAATTGAAGTGATCAGCGATCAGCAGTTCGTTGAGTACACGAAGGATGGATATGCCACCACATTTACAATTACTGCTGCCGAACCGTTTGTACGTTGGGAATTTGATATGGAAAACAGTAATATGAAAGGGCATTGGATCGGTGTTTTTTCAACTATCAATGGACAGACGGAAGTGGATTTTACGGAAAATGTGACCGCAAAGAAGTGGATGATGAAACCATTTGTGAAATCGTTTTTGAAAAGGCAGCAATCACTTTATCTGGCAGATTTAAGAAAAGCGTTACAATAACAAACCGCAATATTTGTTGATAAATATTGCGGTAAAAAATTGTTGACAAACTGATTATATCTGTATATATTGTATATAAATAAGATCAGAACTTTTGTTGCTATATGCCGAAATGGTGTAACGGTGGAATGGAGAAAGACGATGGAGAATGGATTAAGCGTTCATGGAATCACAAAAAATCTGGACGGATTCAAACTGGATCATGTGAGCTTTTCATTGGAACCCGGACAAATCCTGGGAATGATCGGCGTGAATGGTTCCGGCAAGACAAGTCTGATCCGGTACATGCTTGGTCTTTACAGAAATATTCTTCCGGAGGATTCCGGGGCGATTCAGCTTTGCGGGTATCGTCAGAGCGACAACACGAGGGAATACAAGGACAGAATCGCATATGTCCTGAAAGACAGCTGTTTTTCTGAGATTGAAAAAGTATTGGAAATGGGAGAGCTGCATGGAAGATACTATAAGAATTTCAGCATGAAGCGTTACAGAGAACGACTTGCCCGATATGGTATTCCGGAAAAAAAGATGGTTATTTATGCCACGCATCTGGTAGATGAGATTGAAACAGTGGCGGATCAGATTCTTTGGATGGATAAAAAGGAGAATGCAGGCAGGGTAAGATTTTTTGGTTCCATTGATGAACTGAGAGATAATTTCCGTATTGTGGAGGCGGCGTCAGAGGATTTGAAAATGCTTCCTGAGGGTATGATAGTGGGAAAACGGCTTACCGAGAGTTGTTCAGAGGTCATGGTTGATATCCGGCGAGGCCGGCTGCCGGAAACAATAAACGGTAGGATCAGATTTGCGGATATAAGAGAGATCATGTATTTCTCTCTAAAGCGGGATCACATAGAGAAAGGAGTTTGAAGATGCAGAAGCAGATAAAAGATGCAGTTCACGATACGCTCATACAAATGAAATACCATCCCTGGCTGATCGGATTAAAACTGATTTTTGCGGCGATTATTTTGCTGATTGGCACAGGAGCTGTATTTTTTATGATGCTTGGTATAACGTTCGGAACGTTTACGTTCGATTCTGAGACCGACTATCTGCTTGCGGAACTTTTTATAAACCATAGCAGCTATATGATTCTGTTTCTCCTTGTTGCTTCACTGGCGACGATGGAGGTGGGAATCGGAATCGTGACGGGTCGGGGAGAAAGTGTATATGGAACCGTACCGAAGATGATCATGAAACATAAAAAGCCGGAGGCAATCGATTGGCTTAATTATATTTGTGGAGGTGTCTGTATACCCATGATGATATATGCACTGAATCTGGTCGTGCCGAATATCGTGAGAATCCATCATTACGGCAGCCCGGTTCACATTCTGATCATGACCTTCTTGATCATTGAAGCAGTGATGAAGATCGTGATCGACCTAAAAAGATTTCAGCTAAGGGATGCAATCACCGCAGCGTCAATTGAAAACAACATGGCGGCAGAGACAGAGCATCCGTCTAATGTGTGAGGTAACAGGAAATGAATATAAGCATACAATCGAAAAGCGGGACACCAATCTATGAGCAAATTGAAAAGCAGATCAGGGAAAAAATAATTTCCGGGGAGCTTGCGGAAGGGGAGGCGCTGCCCTCAATCAGAGGTCTTGCGGCAGATCTGAAAATCAGCGTGATTACAATAAAAAGAGCATACGAAGACCTCGAAAAGGAACATATGATTTATTCCGTACAAGGAAAAGGCTTCTATGTGGATAATCCGGCGCTCGAATACATGAAAGAAAAACAGACCGTAGGGCTGGAGGAGCGGCTCGGTACATGGATAGAGGATGCGAAAAAAGGCGGGATATCAAAACAGGAAGCCGTGGATATGCTGGATATTTTGTGGAACTAAAATTTGAAGAGGGTGGGACAATGATTACTTCAAAAAGCCTGTGTTATAAAGTAAAATCAGGAAAAGAAGAATTTGCCTTAAAGGATATTTCCGTAACCCTTGAGGAAGGCTATCTTACCTGTCTTTTGGGACACAACGGCTCCGGTAAAACTACATTTTTAAGACTTCTTTACGGAAGCCTTCAGCCGGACAGCGGCACGGTGTCTTACAATCATAGTTTGATCTCTGACAGGAAAAGGGTTCGTTCCTCAGAAAGGGCGGCATATCATAACGAGGTCGCTTATATCGGTGAACGGTTTCTCGTTCCGTGGATGACAGCAGAGGAAAATGCATCTTTTTTCGCGCCTCTTTATCAAAATTTTGACAGAAAATATTTTACACGTCTGCTGAAAAGTATGGGGTTGAATGATACAGAGAATCAGGCATATGACACCCTTTCCACAGGTGAAAAGGTCAAGGCTGAAATCGCATTTGCTCTCGCAAGACATCCGAACTATCTGCTGATGGATGAACCCTTTGCGAATCTGGATCCGGTGGTCAAGACCGAGCTTCTGGATATTCTGCAGCGTTATGTCAGAGAAACCGGAGCGGGAATCCTTCTCACAACGCACCTGGTGGAAGAGATCGCAGATATGACGGATTATATCGCCGTAATGGAACATGGTGTGCTGACAGAGTTTGGGGATCGGGAAAGCGTCATGGGAAAATACGGAACCAACAGCCTGAGGGATGTGGTTTCTCACGGAGGCAAGTGATATGGATACAAGAAAATTTGTTGAAAATATAAAAAAAGAAAACAGCCAGAATATCAAGTGGATCACGTTTGGCATTCTTTCGATCGTGACGAGTTTTTATTCAGCAACCGAATTCGATTACTTGTTTTTGGCAGAGCCGATCGCGCTGATTGTATTTGCGTCCGTCTCATATTATGAAAAGTATCTGTACCTATCCGAGTTCGGCAGAACTTCCGGAAAGCCGGATACTGCGAATTTGCTGTCCCTGACCGTTTTGACAAAATATCATGCGTTCGATGTGAAGCAGTACTTCAAGATTTTAAGACGGCGATTCTATGTTTTTCAGGGGATTGGCGTTTTGTGTCAGATGATCTGGATTTTACTGGATGGCGCTGTGGCAGCAAGTCTGATTATGGCGGCGGCTTATGTAGTCGTACCGATGGTCGTGGGGATGATCATTGTTTATTCGGAGGAAGATAAACAAAAGACTTACCAAGATACCGGAGCAATCGTTATCGTTGGTTTTTTTAAGGTCATCGTGGAAATTTTTGAAGTTGTGTTGGCTGCTGTTTCATCTATACTTTTTTTGCTTCTGATCGTCGGGGTATGCGGAAATGGCAGAATCATCAATGCTTTGCCAAAGGAGCAGGTTGTGAGAATTGAGGATGGCGGCGATGTGATGATGTTTGCGGCGATCATTCTGATGGTATTGTTCCTCGGAACATGCCTGTTCACGAGATTACCTGTTTTTCTGTCTAAAAGAAATATCAAAAGAATCAGAATCATTTTGGGCTGTCTGGTGGTGGCCGTTATGACTGTTTATCTGCTCTATTCGGGCTGTCATTATATTCGGATGGAAGATGGGAAATTTACCATTGTAAGCTGGGGCAGCCGCAGCGAATATACTTATGATGAAATCAGCAGTTTGCGACTGTACAATGCAGATGATTCGCTCTAGGCAGAGCTTCGCTTTCGGGATGGAACAAAGGTAACACTTTTTCACGGTTCAACATCATACACGGAGGGCTGGACTGAAAAATATTACAGCGATTATAATTACGCAGCAGAGCTCGTAAGGCAGCTGTCTGAGCGTGGAGTCAGCTGTACGCTTGAGGATGAAGCTGCCCTGAGAAAAGAGGTATCACAGCTTGATGAAGAGTGCCGGAAGGGGTTTGAGGATATCGTTTGGAATTTGAAAGGAGAAACAGAATGAAGCAGTATATTGTGGATGCATTTACGGACAAGGTGTTTTGCGGAAATCCCGCAGCAGTATGCGTTCTGAACAAATGGATCAGTGATGACCTGATGCAAAATATTGCATTGGAAAACAATCTGTCAGAGACGGCGTTTGCGGTAAAAGAGGGAGAGAAATACCATTTGAGATGGTTTACGCCAAATGGGGAGATCGATCTTTGCGGGCACGCCACAATGGCAACGGCTTATGTAATTACCCGCTGGATAGAGCCGGAAATTGACCGGGTTCGATTTACCACTTTAAGCGGAGAACTGGTTGTGGAGCGTATGGGCAAACTGCTGGCCATCAGCTTACCGGCGTATGCAGTGAAAAAAACAGATGTGACGGATTTGATGGAGGAAGTGCTTGGGATCAGACCGAAGGAGGCATATCTGGATCGGGATTTGCTGTGTGTACTGGAGAATGAAGAACAGGTAAAGACACTTACCCCCGATCTGTCAAAGGCGCTTGAGCTGGATGGGCTGCTTTTGTGCGTAACTGCAAAGGGAACAGAACATGACTGTGTATCAAGAATATTTGCCCCCAAATGCGGCATATCGGAAGACCCTGTGACCGGTTCTGCACATTGCATGATTGCACCATACTGGTCAGAAATCCTTGGGAAAAATGATCTGATCGCTTATCAGGCATCAAAACGCAGTGGGGTGATACATGCGTCTGTCCAAAAAGACCGCGTGATTCTGAAAGGAACGTCTGCGCACTATGCGACAGCAGATCTTATGTTATGAATGAACTGTGCCGGTGGGTTATGAGATTTGAAAACGAAAATTGATGAAGCGGAACTGTATGACAGGAAGGATGACAAACAATGAATCTGAACACGATCCATCACATCGCTATTATCTGCTCCGACAAGGACGCAGCCTTGGATTTCTATCACAATAAGCTGGGATTTTCCATTATCCGGGAGAACTATCGGGAAGAACGTCAGGACTGGAAGATTGATCTGCGGATAAATGAAACGACGGAGCTGGAACTTTTTATCATGCGGGAACATCCGGATCGCCCATCACCGGAAGCCTATGGGTTGAGACATCTGGCGTTCAAAGTTGATTCGGTGGACGCCATGGTCGCGGAGCTGGAATCGAAAGGCATTTTATGTGAACCGGTGAGAAACGATGCTTTTACGGGAGAAAAGATGACTTTCTTCCGAGACCCCGATGGCTTGCCGCTGGAAATACATGAATGAAAATAGTGTGCAGATGTTTCTTGTGGAAAATTATTTGTTATTTAGTTTTACTTCAAATGTACTGCTTTTATCAGAGGATAAAACGGATACTTTGCCCTCATGTAAATCAAGAATCTTTTTTACAATCGCTAACCCAAGCCCGTTACCGGCGGTTGAATGTGAGGTATCGCCCTGATAGAATTTATCAAAAATGTGCGCTTTTGCTTCCGGGCCTATTTCTTCGCCTTCATTTGTAATTTTCACCGATAGTTGAGATTCATTTTGCTTAATACGAATTTCGATATCGCCGTTTTCAGGGGAGAACTTGATTGCATTGTCGAGTAGATTGATCCAAACCTGCTTTAACATTTCCTCGTTCCCTTCGATGTAAAATTCCTTGCTGTCAAACAATATATTGAGGTGCTTGTTGCTGATTTTTTTGTCAAGCAGTGCGACAACAAGGCGAATTTGCTCGGAAACATTGAACGTACTTTTGTCTGTCAAAATCGCCTGCTTTTCGATTTTTGACAGATAGAGTACATTTGCCGAAAGGTCGGACAACCGTTCGGATTCATTGATAATAATATCAAGATACTCGTTTCTTTCTTCGTCTGTCAGATCCTCCCATTTCAGCGCTTTGGCAAAGCCACGGATAGAAACAATAGGCGTCTTAAATTCATGAGAGAAATTACCGACAAAGTCGCTTCGCAGCATTTCAACACCTTCGATTTCTTCCGCCATATGGTTAAATTTATCGCTGAGCTGCCTGAATTCTGCCGGACCTTTTAAGTTGATTCGGACGCTGTAATCGCCGTCTGCGATTTTGTCCGTTGCAATCATAATTTCACGCAGGGGCTTCAGCGGTTTACTGCTGAACATAAATGCAAGGATTGTTCCAATCATCAAGCTGACTATGCCAAAGTATAAAAGCGGTACACGTCCGGTCATTTCCTTCGTCAGCAGTCCGAAGTGATCCATCAGCGCCGCCCCGCTCAATACCAGAAGGGTGGTAACGAACATAATCAGGAAGACGACCGCTGCAAACAGCAGTGAAAGACGGAATTTATGGAACTTGTCTCGTTTATTCACTCTTAATCACCGCCTTATATCCGATGCCGCGAATGGCAACAATCTCAAACTCCGGCCAATTTTCAAATCGACGGCGGAGTCTGGTAACGTGAACATTGACCGTTGTGTCTACGGTTTCAGATTCCATGCCCCAAATTTCGTCCATTAACTGTAAGCGGGTAAAAATCTTATCCGGGTAAGAAAGCAATTTGTAAAGCCTGCTAATAAAAAGTCAAGGGGAAATTGAAGAAATTTTGAGTGCGGATTTTAGGTACAACAAATAGACCGCCCGTTTGGCCGGTTTGCCGGAAAAGTTATCTACACATCTCAGCCTTGAGTTTCTGACTGAGTT
>JAFUTQ010000025.1 GCA_017484135.1 Lachnospiraceae bacterium | reverse complement strand
GGTTCCCTTCGACACGCAGACGCAGGCATGGATGCTTTCCTTTCTGCAGACCTTGCTTTTGGTGTTTTTATCCGGTGCATTCTGGGCCATGGCAGGCATGGCAGCGGCGGCAGTTACCTCCAGCAGATATATGGCATATGCAGCCCCGTTTATTTTTTATTATCTGCTGGTGATTCTGTGCGAGCGGTATTTTAAGAGTTGCTATGTGCTCAATCCCAGGGAATGGCTTGCTCCGAAAAATTTTCCCTATGACTGCTGGGGCGCGGTCATTTTTCTTACCGAGGCGTTGCTCCTTTTATGTGGGGTATTCTTTTGCCGGGAAGAGAGGAGGTTGGAGCGTCTATGATTTCAGATACTGTGAGACAGGCATTTGCAGTGGCCGGATATAACTTCCGGCTCTGGAGGAAAAATCCGAGAATCGTGATCGCGTTTTCGCTGGCATTCATTCTCTGCTATTTATTGTCCGATAAGGTGGTGGCTTTTGCAAGACAGTACGATACGACAATGCAGATCTTTGAACCCTTTATCTGGACGTTCAGCGACAGCAATTCGGTTTTGCTGGCGTCCCTGTTACTGATCTTTCTGTTTGCGGATATGCCCTTTCTTTCCGGCGGAACGCCGTTGTTTTTAATGCGGACGAAACGGTGCGTGTGGCTGGCGGGGCAGTTTCTCTATATCACAGGGGCGACACTCATCTATTTGCTTTTTGTGCTTTTTTCCACCTCCATCCTCTGTATGAACCGTTCGTTTGTGGGAAATCTGTGGAGCGAAACCGCAGCAAGGCTCGGTTATTCCAGCGCGGGGCAAAGGATCGCCGTACCGGCCACGGTGAAGGTGATGGAGATGTCAACGCCCTATCGGTGCATGGCAGTGATCTTTGGACTCATGCTGTTGTACACCCTGTTTCTTGTGTTTCTTATGCTGGTATTTAATTTGTACAAGGGACAGGCAGCGGGAATGCTCGCGGTTTTTGGAGTCAGTCTTTATGGGTTTTTGTTATCACCGGATGTGTTCAAGCTTCTTTTGCGGCTGGAGGATTATGAAGCCTATAAGGCAAATGTGTTTGTGGGATGGCTGTCGCCGTTGAATCAGGCCACCTTCGGAAGGCACAATTTCGGATACGATCTGCTTCCCACCTTAGGACAGTCCGGGCTTATCTTTCTGGGATTGATCGCGGTCTGTTTTGGATCTGCGCTGTGGCTGATCCGCAATTATCAGTTTGTATTTACCGGGACAGAGGGAGAGACATAGCAATGAATGTGATATGTGTAGAAAATGTAAAGAAATCCTTCGGGGAAGAGGTGGTATTAAAAGGGATCGACCGGGAATTTGAGGGAGGAAAAATTCATGGAATCGTGGGGAACAACGGAAGCGGAAAGACGGTTCTGATGAAATGCATCTGCGGCTTTCTGCATCCGGACGAGGGCAGGATTCTGGTAAACGGAAAAATCATCGGGAGGGATACGGATTTCCCGGAGGATATCGGGATTATTATCGAGACGCCGGGATTTTTGCCGGGGCTTACCGGAATGAAAAACTTAAAGATTCTTGCCTCCCTCAAGGGCAGGCTCAAAGAGCAGGAGATCCGTGAGGCGATCCGGCGTGTGGGGCTGGACCCGGATCTGAAAAAGCCGGTGGGCAAGTATTCTCTCGGCATGCGCCAGAGACTGGGAATTGCGCAGGCCATGATGGAGGATCCGTCCCTGCTGATACTGGATGAGCCCTTTAACGGATTGGATAAGCATGGGGTGGAACAGATGCGCACGCTGATCAAAGGGCTCTCCGCAGAGGGAAAAACCATACTTTTGGCCAGCCATAATCAGGCGGATATTGATGAACTGTGTGATACGGTATGCGAGATGGACGCAGGAGAAATGACCATAATAAGGGAAAGGAAGCTTGAATCAATATGAAACGTGGGATTGGTATCTTACTTTGTATTCTTATTCTGTCCGGATTTCTGACTGTGAATGTCATGGCAGAGGAAGGAAGCGGGGAAGGAGAAGGGCAGACAACCGAGGAGGCTTTGGATGCGCCCATGGAATCCGAGGGCACAGAAGGGGAAGTCTCTGCGGCGATTTTTCATATCGAGACAGAGAACCGGTATGAGGGGATGGACCGTCCCTACAAGGAGGGGTATATGCCGACGGTTGCAGACGGCAAGGTATCGATTGTTCTGCCCCTTGCAGCAGAGCAGGGCCTCATGGGAAATGAACTGACTGCAAGCGTGAATCTGGGTGCAACGGAACTGACTCCGTTTGTCTATAAAAATTATGAAAAGGTTTTTTCGTTTGATGCGGAACGGAATATCTACTGCGTGAGCTTTTCGCTGGAGCTGTCAAAGGACCGGTACAATGGGAACTATCCGGTGGTGATCACGGTGAAGGCAAAAACAGAAAGCGGAACAGAGATCATGCAGAGCTTTCCGGTATATGTGTCCATCACAGATGGAAAGGATCTAAACGAATCTTTGGAGGAGGCCGCAAAAGAAGAAAAGCCCACTTCAAATCCTATGATTCTTTTGGATTCCTACCGGTTTGATAAGGAGACTGTCTATGCGGGAGAAGTGTTTCAGGTCACGGTAGCAATCAAGAATACCAGCACAACGAAATCCGTCCAGAATATGGTCATCACACTGGAATATGATGCGCAAAAATTTTTCTATCTGGGGGAATCGGAAAGCATCTATGTCTCAAAACTGGAAAAAGGGAAAACGATGGAAATTCCCCTTTCCTTTCAGGTAAACAGAAACACCGCGGAGGGAAACGATCAGATGACGATCAGGATGAGCTATGATGATCCGGAGGCCGCCACCTTTCAATCCTCCGGTGTGATCACCATACCGGTCAGGCAGAATCCGGATGTGAGGCTGACCGTTCCTCAGATTTCCGAAAGTGTCCGCGCAGGAGATACCCTGCCTTTGGATTTTCAGGTCTTAAATCTGGGGCGGAGCACCGTTTATAATGTGCGGTGTGATATTGCGGGGGAGGGGCTTGTGGCCACCGCTACAGCCTTCGTGGGAAACCTTGAGGGCGGAACCGAGGGAACTGCCTCCATGAATTTATTTATCTCCACGAAGGATAAAACCGGGGGAAGTACCAGTACAGAAAAATACGGGAAGACAGAAGGGGTGATCACACTTACCTATGAGGATGTGGACGGGCAGGAATACACGCAGGAATTTCCGTTCACTACGAGTATCGAAGAACCGGCAAAACCGGTGGCTGCTACCGTGAAGGAACAAAAGACGGCGGGACAGTG
>JAFUTQ010000024.1 GCA_017484135.1 Lachnospiraceae bacterium | reverse complement strand
ATAGGTACAACTCCTTTCTGGGAAGTGGTGGATTGTTTTTCGACAACTCAATTTTACCACAAACCAGTGAGGAGTTGTTCTATTTTGTAACAAAAAGAATGCCGATTTTATGCGGCTTCTGGCGTTTCGCAAACGCCTAACTTATATTATATGGAGCGAGGTTACTTTAATTATGAGACTTGCCATTTGTGACGATCAGGAACTTTTCATGAGGGAATTCAACCAGATGCTTATGGATTATCAGAAGGATCGGGGGAACCGCTTTGACATTCTGGTTTTCTCTTCCCCGGACAAGCTGTACGCTTATATGGAGGAGCATTCCGTAGATCTTGTCTTTATGGATTTGAATTTTGGGAGCAGCGAGCTGGACGGGATTACCTGGTCAAATAAAATTCACAGGCAGTATCCCAAAACACTGCTCGTGATTTTGACTGCTCACGACTCCCGTTATAAAGAAGGCTTTCTGGTGCGGGCATTTCGTTTTATGACAAAGCCGATCCTGCAGCAGGAGCTGTATGAAAATCTGGATGCCTGTCTGGAGGAGCTCTATTTTCATCAGGATCTCACGCTGATGCGTCTGGGCGTTCCTCATAAAATTGCACTCAGTGATATTCTTTATCTGACCGCCTTAAACGGTGGAAGCGAAATCCGCACCGTGGACGATATCTTTTACAGCGATCAGAGCCTTTTATTTTGGGAGCAGCAGCTCCCCTCCGGCTCCTTCTTCCGCTGCCATAAGACCTATCTGATCAATCTGCAGCATGTAAAACATCCGGAGAACCACCTGCTTTTGATGGACAACGGGAAAAAAATCCCGGTGTCCCGCCGAAAATGGGCGGCGCTGAAGCTCTCTTTTATGAAATATGACGTATCCGGTTACGGCTTGCGATAAAAAATTATGCAAAAAGTCTATTCCGGTTCTGTCGGCATGACCTTATGCATCTCAAATTATCATATATAGTTACAAAATTTTCTTCCATGTCCGGCCCGGGTATGTTATAATTAGCTATATATTTTGGTGGTACCAAGGAGAAATCAATATGATATCAGATAATTTATCAAGACTGGATGAAATGCAGCTCAGTGTCCTGACCGAATTGGGGAATATCGGCTCCGGCAATGCCGCAACGGCATTGTCTAATTTTCTGAATACCGTTGTGGATATTGACGTTCCGCACATCTGTATTATGGATATTGACGCGGTGGTCCAGTATTTCGGCGGCCCGGACAAAATGGTTCTCGGTTTGACACTGGATCTGGAGGGCGATCTGCAGGGTACCATGATGCACATCATCGGAATGGATTTCGCCAATAAAATGATCAATACGTTTTATCCGAAAAATGTGTCTGATCTGTCCAATATCGACGACATGGATTTGTCTGTTGTGCGTGAAATGGGCAACATCACAACTGCCGCCTATGTAAACGCCATGGCAAAGATGACAAATAAATTCATCAACATTACCCCTCCGCTGGATTTCATTGACAACGTCCGCTCGATGCTGGAGCGCCCCTTTACCATGTATAATGATCTGCACTACCAGGTGCTGTTTATTGATGAGAAGCTTCGTCTCTGTGATACGGATTTTCGCTCTGCCATGGTGCTTATGCTGGATATTGAATCCATGAGCAATCTGTTCCTGTCCTTCGGCATGAATCCGGTTCAGGAGTAGGACAAGCTCACAACGCATAGATCACAAACAACCCGCCCGTTCGCATTTTGATTCGCGAAAGGGCGGGTTGTTTTGCGACATATGAGCACTCTCTACACATCTTCGTCTTCTTTTGCAACAACCGCTGCCGTTGCCCCCGATACCGCTGCGACTACCGCAACGATTACCGTGACAATCACAACCAGCAGCAACAATACAAAAAAGATAATAAGTCCTGTTTCCGTCATTTTCTTTTACTCCTTTACTTTCTTCCTAATTTTCGCTCTGATCCATCACTGAAGCAGCTGCAGGATCTCCTCCTTTGTGATGACGCCAACACTTTTATTGACTGCATTTCCTTTTTCAAAAACCACAAGCATCGGGATGCTGACCACCTGATACTGCTGTGCCAGATTCATGGCCTCATCCACATTTAACTTGCACACCTTAAACTCCGGGTGCTCCTCTGCCACTTCCTCCACAAGCGGCGACAGCATCTTACAGGGTCCGCACCAGTCTGCATAAAAATCCACCAGCACCTTTCCCTCCGCCTGTAAAACCTCCTGCTCAAAGTTCTTTTCTCCAACCTGTATTGCCATTTTGTCCTCCTTCTCCTTCCATCGTTTGAAACCTATGATGTCACGATACGCCCAGCAGCTCATCCACAAAACTCAGATAATCAACTGTCGTATTGCATCTCGGCGCATAATCAATCAACAGCTTTTTCTGTTTCTGCGCTTCCTTCGTCTTGACACACTCCCGAATCCGCGTGGCAAACACTCTGGTTCCCATGCTTGCCGCCTGCTCACCGATCTGTTCGTATAAGCTTTTCTCCAAATTGGAACGTCCGGCATATTTTACCAGCAAAAGCCCTGCCACTTCAAGCCCCGGATTCTGACGGCGTTTCACCGCCATAATCGTATTGTACAGCTGCTGAATCCCCTGCATTGCATAGGAATCCGCCGTCAATGGTATGATTACCTGATCTGCGGCAATCAATGCATTGTATAAAAGCACATTCAGAGACGGTGCCGTATCAATCACCACATATTCATATTCCTCCAGCTCCTCCAGCGCATCCTTGAGCCGATAGAAGCCCTCCACATCTCCGTCTAAAAGCTTTTCTGCCTTGGCAAGCAACGGATCCGATGCCACGATATCCCCGTTCGGCAGATGCTGTATCGCCTCATCGATCGGAAGTCTGTCCGTGTCGATGATCACGTCATACAGGGTTGCAACATCCTCCACCTTTGCCTGATAGGTGCTGGTGCTGTTTCCCTGCGGGTCTGCGTCAATCAGCAGTGTCTTTCCCCTCTTTGCCAGAATCCCCGCCAGATTTGTGGCTGTCGTTGTTTTTCCGATCCCGCCCTTTTGATTTGCTACCACAAAAACCATTTTCTCACCCTCCTGTGCCTGTAACGACATCTAAAACCCAATGCTGCCCTCGACCTGCTTATTTATGACGTAAAAAACTGTCTGCTCCTCCGGCTTGATATACACATCCACCACTTCGATCTCCTCATCCCGGATCCCTTTGCTTAGTGCGTCCCGCCGAATCAACTGCAGCAGATTATCCTCCGCCCGATCCCGTCCCTGGAACTGAATCACAATATTTTTCTTTGCAGTGGCAAATCCTCCCGCTGCCAGCTCTGCTCTCTCAACACTACATTTTCTTGCCATCCCGTTTTCCTCCCTGTCCTGTCAAATCCCTAACTTTCCCAGTACGCACGGATTTTCTCCTCTGCCAGTTTCTCCCCGATCACAATCAGCACCTCCTGCCCTGCACCGATGGGGCGAATGTTTATCTCCTGCTGCGTGGCATTCAGTTCAATCCACCGTCCTTCATCGACACGCAGAAAGCCCTTGATACGAAAAATCCGACCGCAGGAGTGATCCTGCAGCAGCTGTCCGGTTCGCTTCCGAAGCTCCTGCTCCGTCATACGGACATTCATGTAATAAAGGGTCGAATATCCGTTTTCCTCATGGATCGGAAGCTTCACATAATCGGCCGTCTCATATCCGCAGCGGCTGACAGTCTGCCAGTCCTGCTCATCGAACCGGCTCCAATCTTTACACAGCATTTCCTTTCCCGGTTCAAAACGGCGGCTGCAATGCACCTGCTCCATCGCCCGGTTGATATGTCCGATGGTGTCGGCAATCTCCGTTTCTTTTACCTCCTGCGCCCTGCTTAAAACAGTCATTCCTGCATTTGCAAGCTGGGAGGCCAGCAGATAATCGGATTCCTTTGATAAATCCTTTTCCAGTCTTGCATCCACAATGGCAATGACATTCCCGATCTGATACCACCGGTCTAACGGTTCTTCGTACAATGCGTCAAAAAAC
Source organism: Lachnospiraceae bacterium (assembly GCA_017484135.1). Lineage (GTDB taxonomy): Bacteria > Bacillota > Clostridia > Lachnospirales > Lachnospiraceae > Roseburia_C. The sequence continues at coordinate 11,880 of JAFUTQ010000024.1, read as the reverse complement.
TCATCCACATCGAAAATGCCGGAGGGCTCCACCAGCGCCCGGTCATATCCGCTCATTCCCATGGAAATCAGCTTGGTCTTAAAGCGTCGCTTGTGACAATCATAGTCACAGCCTCCCGCCACCATTTCCAGCTCACACTGATCTCCTCTCAGTTCCTGCAACAGCATCATGTCCACATTCACAGCACCGTAATCATTTTCAAGAATGCACAGATGTTCTCCGCAATCCATCAGATACTTTGCATATTTTTTGATAAAGGTTGTCTTTCCGGATCCCAGAAATCCTGTGATTAGATCAATTGTGACCACGCATTCTTTCCTCTTTTCCGCATATTCTCCTACCTGTGAACTATACAATAACATTATGCTCTATTATAAAAGATTGTATGAAAAAGTACAAGCGGAATAAGCCTTTACATAAAAAAATAGTTTTGCTATAATTTTCCTAAATCATTACAATCAGGAGGGTATCATCCATGAACAACTTAACACTTACCGTTGAAAACGAAATTGCCGTACTTGCAATCTCAAGACCGGCAGCACTGAACGCTTTGAATTCCGAGACACTGGACGAGCTGACCGAGGTTCTGACAGAAATCGAGGGCAGAGACGATGTCAAGGTTTTGATTCTGACCGGCGGCCCGGACAAGAAAGGAAACGAGTTCAAATCCTTTGTGGCAGGTGCAGACATTTCTGAAATGGTAAACTTTACCGCTGCCGAGGCGCGGGCATTCGGTATCAAGGCATCCGTTCCGTTCTTCAAGCTTATGAATATGCGTCAGGTTACCATTGCAGCAGTAAATGGATTCGCACTGGGCGGCGGCTGTGAAATTTCCATGGCCTGTGACATCCGCATCGCATCCGACAACGCAATTTTCGGTCAGCCGGAATGCGGACTCGGAATCATTCCGGGATTCGGCGGCACCCAGAGACTGGCTCGTCTGGTTGGTATGGGACGCGCAAAGGAGCTGATCTTTACCTGTGACAATATCGATGCCAACGAAGCTTACCGGATCGGTCTGGTAAATAAGGTGGTAGCAAAGGAAGAGCTGATGCCCACCGCAAAGGCTATGGCAGAAAAAATCATTTCCAAGGGCAGCTATGCAGTCGCAATCGCAAAGGCAGCCATCAACAACGGCTATGACATGGATATCAAAAACGCAGTGGAAATGGAAGCAAACCTGTTTGGTATTACCTGCTCTACCCATGACAAGGCAGAAGGCATGGGTGCTTTCTTAGAAAAACGTTCTGCAAACCTGACAGATTTCTAAAGCACTGTTACCAATCACATCCGTCTCAGATTTGTCTGTATGGGCTCCTCTGAGACGGTTTTTCTGCGCAGGGAAGAGAATCTCCCCTGCTCAATGAAAGAAAGATCAGGAGGATTTTATGAATAAAAAAATAGGATTTATCGGCGGTGGAAATATGGGCAGCGCCATGATTGGCGGCATCTTATCCGCAAAGCTGGCAGATGCGGCGCATGTGATCGTAAGCGACAAGCAGCAGAGCGCCCTGGACCGGCTGTCAGAGACTTACGGAATCCGAACCACCACCGACAATATTACCGTGGCAACGGAGTCTGATATCATATTTCTTGCAGTCAAACCGTATTTATATGAGCCCGTAATCCGGGAAATCCGGGAAAGCATTTCCGACGATACCATCATCGTCGCCATCGCGGCGGGACAGACCATTGCCCGGATCGAGTCTCTCTTTGAACGCCGGATCAAGCTGGTGCGCACAATGCCAAACACCCCCGCCATGGTATTGGAGGCAATGTCCGCCATCACGCCAAACGAAAATATGACACCGGAGGATACGGCAGAGATGGTTTCTCTCTTTGAGAGCTTCGGACAGGCAGAGATCGTACCGGAAACTCTGATGGATGCCGTGACCGGGGTCAGCGGCTCCTCTCCGGCCTATGTGTATATGTTCATTGAAGCGATGGCGGATGCCGCCGTAAAGGATGGGATGCCCCGGGCACAGGCTTACAAATTCGCAGCCCAGTCCGTTTTAGGCTCTGCCAAGATGGTGTTGGAAACCGGAAAACACCCCGGTGAATTAAAAGATGCCGTCTGCTCTCCGGGCGGTACCACCATTGCAGCGGTGGCCAAGCTGGAGGAAGGCGGTCTGCGCCATACCGTTATGGCTGCCCAGAATGCCTGCTCCGAGCGTTCCCGTGAGATGAGCGGCGTATAATCGTATCATTTGAACGTCAAAGGGTCATGCCGACATAGTCGGCATTGACTCTTTGTGCTTAGGAACAATCATCCGTCTCGAATTGATCAGCAATTTCGTCTTCAATGTACTAGCGAATCAGCGAAAACACCCCGATACTGCCAAGCATCATGATCACGCCTGCCAGCAGAACGCCCAGCATTACCGCAATGACAGAGGACTTAAAATCCATATCCAGAATACTTGCTGCGAGGGTTCCTGTCCATGCACCGGTTCCCGGAATGGGAATGCCCACAAAAAGGAGCAGTGCCAGAAACAGACCTCTTCCGGCCTTAGACTGCAGTTTTTTTCCGCCCTTTTCTCCCTTTTCCAGGCACCAGCGGAAGAACTTTCCGATCACAGGCTTATCAGCCCCCCACACCAGAACCTTTCTGGCAAAAAAATAAATGATCGGAACCGGAAGCATATTCCCCAGAATACATATGATATAGGACGGAATTAATGGGAGCTCCATCCCCTGAGAAATCGGGATCGCCCCCCGCAGTTCGATAATCGGAACCATAGATACAAAAAATATGAATAAATACTTTTTCAACATACGCGCATACTCCTCATTTTTCTAGTCCGGATAATGACGCAGAGCCTCCAGCAGGATATCCATCTCCGCATCCGTTCCGATACTGATCCGCAGATAATTGCGAATCCGTTCCGGGCGTTTGAAATGCCGGACATAAATATCCTTTCTCTTCAGATCCTCAAACAATTGTTCCATCGAAAGTGCCGGGTGCGTCACAAACAAAAAGTTGCTCATGGAATCCCCAAAGACATACCCCAGCTCCCTAAGCGCCGCCTTGGTGCGCTCTCTTGTGGCAATGATCTTTTTCGTCGTCTCCTGAAAATATACTTCATCCGCGACTGCAGCCGCCCCCAGAGTAATGGTAAGCGGATTCATGGTATAGGAATTGAAAGAATACTTCACATCGTTTAAGTATTTGATCAATTGCGGCTGCGCCATGGCATAGCCAATCCGCATCCCCGCCATGGAACGGGATTTGCTGAAGGTCTGCACCACCAGTACGTTATCATACTTTTCAATCAATGGCAGCGCCGACACTCCGCCAAAATCAATATATGCCTCATCCACGATCACAATGACATCGGGATTCTTTTTTACAATTTCCTCTACCGTTTCCAGTGGAATCAAATTTCCTGTCGGCGCATTAGGATTCGGAAAAATGATCCCCCCGTTCTCCACCACATAATCCCCCGGTCGGATCTGAAAGTCTTCATCCAGCGGAATCTGTTGATAGGGGATCCGAAATTCCTCCGCCCAGACATCATAAAAGGAATATGTAATATCCGGAAACAAAATGGGCTGCCCGGAATTAAAAAAGGTCATAAAGCACATTGCCAGCACGTCATCCGAGCCCACGCCCACAAACACCTGTGCTTCCTCTAAACCGTAGTGATCCGCGATTGCCTTTACCAGCACATGTGCGGTCGGATCAGGGTAGCGGCGCAGCCCATCCGTATCAAACGCTCTCAATGCCCCAAACACTCCCGGCGCGGGCGGATAGGGATTTTCATTGGTGTTTAATTTGATCATATTTGCCTTGTTGGGCTGTTCCCCCGGTACATAGGGCACTACCTTCCGGATATTTTTTTCCCAGTTTTTTGTCATCGTTCTCTCTCGCTTTCTTTCATGATAACCCATACTCCTCCGCAAGCCGTGCAAATGCATCCAGCGAGCGGACGACCGTATCATGGGACACGCAATATGCCAGACGCACATAGCCCCCGCAGCCAAAGGCGCTGCCCTTGACCATGATGATATGATAGTTTTTCCCTGCCTGTACAAATTCGGTCTCATCCGCAACCGGAGATTTCATCCACAGATAAAAGGCGCCCTGCGGCCGGATACAGGTAAACCCTAATTTCGTCAAGCCCTCATACAGGTCTCTGCGGTTCTTGTCATAGAAGGAAATATTCGTACACTCGTCAATACACCGCGCCACCGCCTTCTGCATCAGCGACGGAGCATTCACAAAGCCCAGCGTGCGGGTGGCTACCCCCAGTCCCTCCAACAGTTCTGCACTGTCACTGACTGTATCTGGCACTGCCAGATAACCGATGCGCTCTCCCGGCAGCGACAGGGACTTGCTGAAGGAATATCCCACCAATGTATTGTGATAATATTTCGTCAAAAACGGAACTTCTGCTCCGTCATATACCAATTCGCGATACGGTTCATCGGAAATTAAATAAATATCCGTCCCAAATTCCTGCTGTTTCTTCTCAAGTATCGCTGCCAGCGCCTTGATTGTATTTTCATCATAAACCACTCCCGTAGGGTTGTTCGGATTGTTGATAATTACTGCCCTCGTCTTAGCAGTCAGTTTGGCTGCAAAATCATCCAGATCCGGCAGAAAGGTATCATAATCCGGCTTTACCTCAACAATGGGCGCATCAAAGTTTGCCGCATAGCTTTTGTATTCTCCAAAATAGGGGGCAAAGACCACCACCTCATCCTCCGGATCCAGAATGGTCTTAAAGATCACATTGAGTCCTCCTGCAGCACCCACGGTCATGACGATATTTTTGCTCTCAAAATCTGTTCCGAATCGCGCGTTGAGGTTCTCTGCAATGATACTGCGGACATCCTCGTATCCCGAATTATTCATATATCCGTGGATCACCAGCGGGTCAGTCTGATCGAGAATTTCTTTTACCGTCTCATTGAACGTGACCGGAGCAGGTGTGGCCGGATTCCCCAAGCTAAAATCATAGACATTCTCTTTTCCCACCTTTGCCGCCATCTCCTGACCTTCCACAAACATGGCCCGAATCGCCGAGCTCCCCGCCATAGCGGCTTGTATTTTCTTTGATAACATAAAATGTACTCCTTTTTATAATTTCTTCTCCATGAACCCGGCAAATTCGCTGTCTACAAAGCCGTTGCGCCAGCCAAACTTATCAAAATGCCCTTCCTTTGCCAACGGCATGAGCAGCCTGCTGTAGCCTTCTTTTTTCGCTCTGGACTCTACCTCCTGCAAAAGCATGGAGCCATACCCCTGCCGACGTTTCTTCCTTTGCACCACCAGCTCTAAGATTTCCACGGTGTTTGCCGCTTTGCTGTGATGCGCCTCCACAAAGACATAGCCGTAAACTTCATTATATCCATCCACCACAATGTAGACACGCCCCTGACACTGCACAAACATCTCATGCTGTCTTACCGCAGAGCTCCCATTGATCGCCGCCAGCTTATCCAGATTGGATTCCCGGCAGAGACGCACATATTTTTCATCTCTCGGCCGGAACTTCACTGCCGGTTCTACATATTTCTGATAAATCTCATAATAAACAATTTCACGTTCTTCTCCTGTCAATTCCTCAATCCGCCGAATCAACTGTCTATTTCCGTCAATCAACTCCACCAGCTCGCCGGAGTACACCTCTCCGCTCCCGGCTTTCAGCTCCTCGAGTACAACCGAAAAGCTCTTTGCCTTTGCATAATTTCGTCCCAACCGGTCCGTCGCAGCATCAATACAATCGCAAATCTTGATAATATCCATAAATATCTTTTTTTCCGACTTGGTATTATCATATTGTCTGGGATAGCCCCGACTGCCGTCAAAAAATTTATGATGCCCCAGAGCCACATCCCGAAATGGCTGCAATACTGCGATCTGATCAATGATTTCCGCACCCTTTCCGGGATGCGCACAGATCAAGCCAAACTCCTCATCGGTGATGGGACGTCCCTGCAGATTGATCACATCCGTACACACAATCTTTCCAAGATCGTGGCATCTTCCTGCCTTCCACACATAGTCCAGCAACTCATCCTGATGCTCCAACACATCCCGGACATCACTGCAGCCCGCCTGCCCCACAAAAAGCTCCGGTCTTTTTTTGATAAAAGCCTCTGTCATAACCATGGCAAGGCGACCGACCATAGCCGAGTGAAGCACCGTCATCACCTGCCGGTTGATGTATATGCAGTCCAGAAGCTCCAGCATCTCGTCAATATTTTCACAATAACAGAACAGTGTCTTCAACTGCTGTTCAATTTTGCGATCGATAAAGTTATCGCCGCTTACTACAGGCAGCCCTGCATAATATCTGCGTATTTCCGCAAAAATAGTCTTCTGCTCATATTCGCGGTCTGCATCCTGCTTCGCACATCTTAACACCTCAGGCAACAGATAGTAAATATAGGTAAAGGATGGATTCATGTAAAAGAGATATTCCACGGCAAAATCCTCGTCCAGCAGTTCATCGTCAAACAATGCCGTAAAATCCATCTCTCCGTAATCAAATCCGTTGCGATTGTTCTCGCTCTCCTGCTCCCATTTTTCCCGGATCAGCGTTTGATATTCCGGCTCACTCAGCTGCCCCGTCACAAGCTGATGTTTGTAATACAGCACATAAATACGGCTGTCAACCTTGTAGATATCACCATAAATACTTTTCTGATGCTCAAATTCCTCCCGAATCGGCTCAATCAATTCCTCTATCACAGGCGTGCCCTGATCCATCAGACGACTCAATACCTCACCGGGCAGCGCGTGAATGATACTGCGAATGGCCGCTGTCTTTTTGGGCGTGATAAAATTTACCAGCACCCCATCCGTCCAGATATGCAATGCCCGTTCCTGATACTCCTGCAGCTGTTTCTGCGAAATGCTCTCCTCGCATACCGCAGCCAACAAGCGTTCATAACAGGCACTCATAATGCGAAACCGACGGTAATCCTCCAGATCCTTTGGAACCTCGGGATATAATGCGATTGCCAGATCAAAATAATGGATGGCATCCGCAAAGCGTTGCTGTTCCATGATTGCAAGTCCCATGAAAAAATAAGCATCCAGCAGCCGCTTGACGGGACCGTGACACTCATAGTAGGGAATCAGCAGCTCTAAAAGAGGCACAACCACCTGATAATCCCGAAAACCCTCGAACGAAAAAAAATCAATATGTGTCAGAAATTTTTCTGCAATCTCCGGATCTATCATCTGGGGTTTCTCCCGATACTCCTCGATAAATGGCAGTATCAGGGTGCGGAGCATGCGTTCGTTCTCCTGATATAGTACCCGTATCGTCTCGGATTTTTCCCGCAGGGAGGCAGACCATTTCGTGTAGGAATAGGATTCCTTCAGCAGGCGAATATCCAGCTTACGAATGGTACTGATGCTATTTTTATAGGTGTTGTAAAACAGATCAATATCTTTACTCTCCATGCTCCTCCATCTCATCCCTTAATTCAATCATATTGTGAATGTCCTGCATTGCCTGATCCATCTCCGTGATCACATCTGCGACCATACGCAGACGGGCTGCGATTTCCTCCGCGTTTTGTACATGCTTTTTATATTTCAGCTTGTGCTCCAGACTTGCCCAGAAATCCATTGCGATGGTGCGCAGCTGCACCTCCACCTTCATATGCCGCTTTTCATTTGACAGAAAAATCGGTACGTCCACGATCAGGTGAAGGCTGCGGTAACCATTTTCCTTTGGCTCTTTGATATAGTCCTTACGCTCCACCAGAAGAATATCGTCCTGCTGCAGCAGCAGATCTGCCATAGTGTAAATATCTTCCTCGAAGGAGCAAATGACACGGATTCCCGCGATGTCAAACATATTCTCCTCAATTGCCTTGAGGGAAAGCGGCAGCTTCTTCCGGTTTAGCTTTTCTACGATACTGGAGGGCTTTTTCAGCCTGGTATTGATGGACTCAATGGGATTGCGGTTGTACTGTACGGAAAACTGTTCGTTCAGCACACGAAACTTTGTCTCCACCTCCATAATGGCGCAGCGGTAATACATCATCAGATCTGCAAAAGGCCCCATCTCTGCAAGCAGCTCCACCGAGTTGTCCGCATCCTCTATCTTCTTAAAATCTTCTTCTCTCATATTTGTTCTTTCTACTTGAATAAAATGCTATTACCATAATAACGCAGAGTGCGGAAATTTTCCACCGAAATTTTCTACTTAGGAATACGATTCCGGGGAACATTTTGTTGCAAGCCACTGCTTTCCCAATAAACAGCCGCCAGCACGATATAGTACTCTCTCGGGGCACTTAAAAAAACGCCGGTTCTTGGCTTGCGTATGCAGAATCGGCACGCGCCGCTTCGCGTCACCTGCCCAATCGTCGGAAGCCATCCTAAAATGAGCGTCGCTCATTGGGCTTCCTCCTATGCAAGCCTAGTACCGCTGCGTTTTTTGTGTAGCGAGATGCCTGCGCACTTAGCGAGGTCTTTTCGAGCTTAGTGCAAAGGTATGCGTTAGCTGCGTGCCCCGAAGGGTACTATATCGTGTTGGCGGCGTCCGGTGGTCAAGTACCGAACAGCAACCATGCTCAATCTGCACAACAATTACTTAAGAATATAATAAATTTATTAAGATTTCCATAAATTTTATAAAAAAGCATGAAACTCCATTGTTCTTTCAAAATGCCTGTGCTATAATCCCACATGGTAAAGAAAGATTGTTACTGGTCATGCAATGAACAGGAAAAGGGGTTTTGCCACCATGAAAATAAAGATGAAATCCTACACCGAGAAGTTCAGACACTTGATAGAAACCTATAAACACGCGTGGGTTCTTCTGTACGCGTTCATTTACTTTCCATGGTTTTCTTATCTCGAAAAGCATGTGACGACACACTTTAATGTGATTCATATGGGAATTGATGACCATATTCCTTTTTGTGAATTTTTTATCATTCCTTATCTGCTGTGGTTTGCCTATGTAGCAGGTACGATCCTTCACTTTTTCCTGAAAAATAAGCAGGATTATTACCGACTGTGTACGTTTTTGTTTGTGGGAATGACTGTTTTTCTGATTATTTCCACCGTATATCCGAACGGTCATTATCTGCGCCCCCATACCTTCCCGCGCGATAATGTGTTTACGCATCTGGTGGGATGGCTTTACTCTACCGATACGGCTACCAACCTGTTTCCCAGTATTCATGTGTACAACTCTCTGGGCGTTCACTTATCCATCTGCAACAGCCGGGAATTTCAGCAGAACCGCAGGATAAAAACTGCTTCCTTTGTACTGATGAGCAGCATTATCCTCTCAACGGTATTCTTGAAGCAGCATTCCATGTTTGATGTTCTCACAGCATTTATCATGGCGGGCGTGATGTATGCTTTTGTATATGGAAGGGCTTTCGCCTCTCAGCGTCAGAAATCTCCTGCAAAAAGCTGGAGACACATATAGCTTAGAATTCAAACGGCAGGGCATCCGCCCTGCCGTTTTCATAACATTTTCCATTCAATTTCTATTCACGTGCACCCTGCAGCTCGTCCAGCCAGATACGGGCTGTGGCATCGCTCGGCATCCGCAGATCTCCGCGGGGCGATACCGCCACGGTTCCCACCTTCGGTCCGTCCGGCAGACAGGAACGCTTAAACTGCTGCGCAAAGAAACGGCGATAGAAGGTGTTCAGCCACCGATAAATCGTTTCCTCCGAATAGCTTTCCCCGAAGGCGTGCCTTGCAAGCCGGTAAATTTTCATCGGCGAATAGCCGAATCGCAAGACATAATACAGGAAAAAATCATGCAGCTCATAAGGACCGACCAGATCCTCCGTCTTCTGGGCAATCTGCCCGTTCTCAGGCGGCAGCAGCTCCGGGCTTACCGGTGTGTCCAGCACATCTGCCAGCACCTTCTTTAACCGTTCCTCTCCGCACGTATCCGCGTAATAACGCACCAGGTGCCGAACCAGCGTCTTTGGAACGGAAGCATTTACCCCATACATCGACATGTGATCTCCGTTGTAGGTCGCCCACCCCAGCGCAAGCTCGGACATGTCCCCGGTTCCGATGACCATGCCGTTGTGTTTGTTCGCAAGATCCATCAGAATCTGCGTCCGCTCCCTTGCCTGACCATTCTCATAGGTAATATCATGGGTGTTTTCATCCTGTCCGATATCCCGAAAATGAATCTGTACCGCCTCTTTGATATCCACCTCCCGGAGCGTTGCGCCCAGACAGGCGATCATGTCCAGCGCGTTCTGATACGTCCGGTCAGTCGTGCCAAAGCCCGGCATCGTCACAGCAAGGATCCGGTCTCTTGACAGTCCCAGCAGATCAAAGGCGCGCACCGTAACCAGCAGCGCCAGCGTAGAATCCAGTCCGCCGGAAATTCCAAGCACCGCGCACTGACACCGGGTATGCTCCAGTCTCTTTTTGAGTCCCATGGACTGAATGGACAAAATCTCCTCACAGCGCTCGTTGCGCGCCTCTCTGTCATCCGGCACAAACGGCATCGGATCGATAAATCTCGTAAGCACCGTGTCCGTAACCTCTAAGGAGAACTCCGCTTTCCGGTATGAGGTATCGGTGACCGAAAATGTATTCATTCTCCTGCGCTCCGCCACGATCTTCTTGAAATCCAGCTCCGCATAGATACTCTCATTTGTAAATCCTGCAGACTCCGCCAGAATCGCCCCGTTCTCCGCAATCAGGTTATGACCGGAATACACCACATCCTGTGTGGATTCCCCGTCCCCCGCACTGGCATAGATGTAACCTGCAAGCAGTCTCCCGGACTGCCCCTTTACCAGCTCTCTGCGATAGCTTTTCTTCCCGGTTATCTCATCACTCGCGGAGAGATTCACCACCAGAGTGGCTCCTGCCATGGCATGGGCGATGCTTGGCGGATTGGGCACCCACAAATCTTCGCAAATCTCTGCAGCCACCACAAGCTCCGGAACATCTGCACAGGCAAACAGCTGTCTGCTTCCAAGCGAGACCTTGTTGCCCGGTTCCAGCTCTGTCTCCACGGGCTCTGCCATTCCGGGCGTAAAATAACGCGCCTCATAAAATTCATTATAATTGGGAATATGAGTCTTTGGAACGAGCCCCAGCACTTTCCCTTTGGACAGGGCCGCTGCCACATTGTACAGCTTCCCCTGAAACACATACGGAAGTCCCACAAAAATCAGCGCATCAATTTTTGCCGTTTCCCTCGCAAAACAAAGCAGCTGCTCCTTTGCCTCACGAAGCAGCAGCTCCTGCCAGAACAAATCCCCACAGGTATATCCGGTCAGGCACAGCTCCGGAAACACAATGACCTTCGCTCCCTGCTCTGCCGCCTCCTGCAGCTTTTCCGTCATGCGCTTTTTGTTCTCCCGGACATCCGCCACCACTACCTTCGGCGTGACGGCTGCCACCTTGATAAACCCCTGTTTCAAGCCTGAATCTCCTTCAATTCCTCCGTGTCAAATTTGTAGGTTTTATTACAAAAATGGCACTTGATCTCAATAGGCTCCCCATCGGCAACCAGATTCTCCAGATCCTGTCTGCTTAAGGTAGCCAGCGCCCGGGAAATCCGCTCCTTGGAGCAGTCACAGTGAAAGCCTACGGGAATCCGCTCTGTGATCTCCAACTCATATTTTCCCAGAATTTCTTCCAGAATGTCCTCGGGCGTCATGCCATGCTCCAGCATCGCTGTCACTGAGGAAATCTCCGAAATCTTTTTCTCCAGTCCTTCAATCACCTCGTCCTCGATATCCGGCATCAGCTGTATGATAAAACCGCCTGCCTGACGCACCGTATTTTCTTTATTCATCAGTACGCCAAGTCCCACCGAGGAAGGAGTCTGTTCCGACACCGCAAAATACTAGGTCAGATCCTCTGCAATCTCTCCGGTCTGCAGCTCGGTCTGCCCGATATAGGGCTCCTTT
>JAFUTQ010000023.1 GCA_017484135.1 Lachnospiraceae bacterium | reverse complement strand
CATCCATCAAAAAGGGTGATTTCGAGGGTGTAAGGTGGCAATATCAGACACCTTTCTGGTGAATTGCTACCATATATTTTTAAAAAATAGTCGGAAAACAGATTATCGATGATATCGGTTAATTAATCAGCGTTTCCTTAATAAAATTGCTGTTCATTCGTTATATAATCCTACAAGAGATAATGCCAAGGATAGAGGTGAGGTAAGATCTTTATCGTTTATGGCTGTAAAGCAGTTTCTGTTTTTTGCAGCAAATGATGCATTGCCGGTAAGGCTGATTAAGGATGCTGCTAAGCTGGGTACAGGATTAGATAACATGCAGATTGTTCAAATGTATGAACTGATATATTATTTGTATAAAACAGACCGATATGATAAAAAGGCATTGAGAATGCTATATAAGTACCAGTATTATTTGACACCTGGGGATAAAAAAACAAACCCAGAATGGGGAAGCTTTATACAGCAGATGGATATGTGTTATCATGAAATGCTGTAATTTACGGTGTTTTTTGCAAGTCCTTTTGGCTTATGTTATTCATGCGCAGGGGTGCGCAGAGGTTAGGCGGAGTTTCTTACAGAGGAAGGAACTCCGCTTTTCTGTTTTTGAAAACGGTGTAGTAGGAAAAACCGACAGCTTTTAAGATTGCCGGAACCTTTTGAAAATCATACGCAATGTGCTCCGGCTTGTGCGCATCGGCGCCGACCGTAAGGATTTCGCCGCCCAGCTCATGGTAGCGGGCAAGAATCTCCTCGGTGGGGTTCGGGTGTCCCAGACCGTATTTGAAGCCGGCGGTATTCAGCTCAATTCCCTTTCCGTTCTCGATGAGCGTGCGCAGAATCTCGTCGATGATATCCGCATATTTTTGGTAGGTGTAGTCTGCATTTTTGTTTGGGCCGTAGCGCACCACATAGTCGAGATGCCCGTACACATCAAAATCTTGGAAGGCATGAATATTTTCCAGAATCGAAGAAAAATATTCATAGTAGGCCTCGTATTCCGTTTTTCCTTCATAGTATGCCGGATAATAGGGATCATACCCATGTACTACATGGGACGAACCGATGACAAAATCAAAATTGTGCGCGGCGAGCACTTCGGTATGCTTTGCGGCGAGATGAGGCTGCAGTCCCAGCTCGATGCCAAAGCGCAGAGGAAGCTTTTTGTCATAGCGCTTCTGAAGGTCTTTTACTTTTTTTTCATAAGAATCCAAATCCAAAAGAAACAGCGTCGGATCCTCCGGATAATCATAATCCAGATGATCGGTAAAGCAGATGCCCGAAAGTCCAAGTGCGATGGAGCGTTCGATCATAGCCTCCGGCGCAGCATCGCTGTCCCCGGAAAAACAGGTGTGCATGTGTGTATCCCAAAGCATAAGCCTAAGTTCCTTTCTTGACGTTTTCCTTAGAGTAGCATATCATTGTAGGAAAAGCCAGTGGAAAATATGTGATTGGCTGAAAAATGTCTGGGTGTAGAATGTGTGAAAAATGGGGAAGGGGATGAGAGCTATGACAATGCAGGATAACAAAGCAGCTCTGTTGGTTGGAATTTGCGATGATGAGGAGCATATTCATCGTACGGTTGAGGATATGCTGTCGCTTTACGCAGAAAGCAATCAGATCAGATTACATATCGTGCACTATGATTCTGCAAAGCAGCTGTTGGAAAAAAAGGACGAACTGGATTTGCTTTTACTAGACATTGAAATGCCGGAAATGGATGGAATCGAGGCGGGACGAAAACTGAGAGCCTGGAACATGGAATATAAGATTATCATGCTGACCGCGAGGGAGGATCGGTATCGGGAGGCATTCAAGATAGGGGCGTTTCGTTTTGTGCCAAAGCCCATTGACAGGACAGAGCTGTACCGGGCGATGGATGATGTGCGTGAGCATCTGGTGGCAATGGGACAGGTCACGGTATTTCGGGATGGGGTGGCGTATCAGATTGCCCAGAGGGATATTCTGTATGTGGAGGCCGACCGGTCGGCAACGCTGATATTTACGGAGCGTTTTGAATTTCGCAGCGAACGGTCGCTGACCGGATGGCGCAAAGTACTGGATGAGCGGGTGTTTTTCCAATGCCATAAATCTTTTCTTGTCAATATGAGTAAAATCGAGAAAATCGAAGGCAATGTCATCCGGCTTATGAACGGAAATAAGGTCGCGGTGTCCAGACGGCTGCGGAATCCGTTGCTGCAGGCATATATGACATTCGATACAAGCTGGAGATAAGGGGAGGATAGAGAGAATGGGACAGATCGTAGGAAGCTTTTGTATGTTTTTTGAAATTTTCACTTTTTTCTATGTGTTTTTCCGAATAGATTTTCGGGACAAGAAAAGAAAAGTGGGGATTGCAATTTGTATGCTGGTCTGGTTTGCGGGGGGCCTTCTGAAATTTAATTGGAGAGGCAGTATGTTGGGGCCGTTTCCTGCATATTTGCTTTGGATTTATTTCGTCCTGTACTTTTTGTTTGAGGTAAGCATGATGGAAATGGTGACATTGGGAATCGGAGAATGGCTGATTTTGTCTTTGCTGGAAGGTACCGTGTACAACATGTTGGAACGTTTTGGCTTGGAAAAATATGTATTAGAAAATACGATCATGCTGCTGATCGCATGCGGCTTATGGATTTTTTACACTGCCATAGGAAAGAAATTCGATGCCCAAACCTTTAAGCTGTCTGTAAAAATGTGGTGTTTGCTGGATGGAATTATGCTGATCCTGACAGCGATGATGACCTTTTTTAACTATGTCATTGTACAGGAATTGCCTAATAGCAGAACGATGGCGATGGGCAGGGCATTATCGGCAATCGGCGGGACTGTGATTGTGGTTCTGTTATTTGTAATGATTTATTATTACAATACCACCCATGATTTTCGGATACAAAAAGAACTGGCGGAGATACAAAATGAGCAACAGAGGCAATATTTCCTGCAGCTGTTGGAAAAAGAGGAGGAGACCAGAAAATTTCGGCATGACGTGATCAATGATCTCGTGGAAATGCAGAGCTTTTGTGAAAACCAAAATTATGAGCAGATGAAGGCCTATCTGGAGAGCACTCTGGGAAGCATCCAAGAAATCAGTAAAAGCAGCTACGACGTAGGAAATGACATTGTGAATACGGTGCTGAACTATTATTTGAGTCCGTTGAAGGAAAAATACCAGATAGAAGTAACCGGTTATATGGCGGAGAAGCTGTCGATGGAACAAAGAGATCTATGCATCCTTTTTTCGAATCTGATCAAAAATGCAGCAGAGGCGGTCAGCAAAATGGAGACCGGAAAAATCTGCGTAAGCATGGAAGATGGCAGGGACTATCTTCGGGTGCAGGTGGAAAATACCTTTGACGGGAAAGTAGATTTTGATAAAAACGGAATCCCGAAAACCTCAAAGCGGGATAAAAGAAATCACGGCATCGGAATACATAGCATCAGGCAGATCGTGAAAAAATATGAAGGAACATATTATGCAGAAGTGTCCGGGGGAAACTATCAAGTCGCGGTCTGTATCAAAAAATAACCGTTCGAAGGGTTATAAGACCGTTCGCAGGGAAAGGGCTTGCATGCTGCCGGGAGATGGAATAGACTACCAACTGTAAAAGGTAGTCTTTTTTTGTCGAACGGAAATTAGTGATTTGCTGTAACGTTCAAATGTTTTACAAGAAGGAGAAGCTTATGAATGATTCAAAAAAAGCGGTGTACAAAACAGGGATGTATATCGGTCTTGGAATGGAGCTTGTAGGGATTCTTGGTGCTGTAATATTGGTATTGACGGGAAATTATGTTCCGGGAGTGGTCACAACACTACTGTATTTGGGAATGATGATTACATTGGTGTCCTCGTTTTTATGCGGAAGATATTCAGATCACGAGGCAGAGAAAGCGTCCGGTAAAAAGGTTCTGCCTTTTATT
>JAFUTQ010000022.1 GCA_017484135.1 Lachnospiraceae bacterium | reverse complement strand
GGCTCTTCTGCACCTTGGGTCGATAAAAACAGCTCCAAAATGACCGGGTTGCTGTACTTTTAAGATATCCATATTGCCACCCGTACGCCACCCTTGACTGAACCTGCTGGAAACGCTGTGCAGGCTATGCCGACGGTGAAGATGATGGGAACAGCAGACAGCGCTACCGTCAGGGACAACAGTGTAGCGTTTCCATCAGAACCCGTCAAGGGCAGGCACCGCAGGGGTGTGGCTGGTTCAGCCTCTGGTTCGGAATCCGGGAACAGCCCTGACTGGCAGGTCAGGATTGCGGTCATGCTGCAAATTCTTTTCGCCGCTTTTCCTCCCGCAAGCGCCGCAGTTCATTTGCCCGCTTCCGTTTTCTGGCAAGATATTTCGCAGACGGCTGCGGGCGGTTGCATAGCGGTATCACGATATCCGAACATTTCAGATAGATGAGTGAGATCATGTTCTGCATATTTTGAAAGCCTCTGGCAAGCTTGATCAGCCCCTTGATCGTGGTGTTTGTCGACTCGCTTTTTGCACTGTTGGCCTGACACTCTATGGCATTCAGAATGTTTTCCAGATGCCTGTTTTCTATCTTGTCAGCCAGCTTCTGCATCGCCTTGATCCCGGAGTTTTTGGCATCCTCGATCCATTTCGCAAGTTCGCAGGCTGCCTGTTCCCGGTCCTTCATGTGCAGGATCAGTCTGAGTGCCTCTTTCAGCTGATAGGCACGATAAAGATCGGGGTAGTTGTTCTCGATGAGCTGGAGTTTCTCCACCTGCTTCTCCGTGCAGTTTTCAGGGTTATGTCCCAGAGCAAATCTGGCACCCTTGAAAGCATCGATCCTGTCGGCCAGCTCTTGAAGGGAGGCCTCATGCTCAGGGGTAAGCTGTACTTTTCTGGGACGACCGGCCGGTCTTGGCTGGCTGTCTTTAGCAGATCCTGCCTGTTCCGACTCATACTCTGCGATGAAAGACATGAGTTCAAGCTTGCGCGCGCATGGACGTCCCCGGCGCGGCATATCGGAAAGCTCCCTGAGTGCATCATGGTATTCCTGCTCTGCTTTTTCGATTGCAAGGGCCGCCTCAGCCTCAGTCTTGAGGTATTCATCTTTGAGCCTGTTGTATTCACGCTTCGCTTTGGCCGCCGTGCTGATACGGACATCATCGAGTGCCTTGTTGATCCATTGCGCAACATGGAAGAAATCAACACAGCGTGTAGCGTTGGGAAAGAACTTCATGCAGGAGTCGATCCAGCCTGCGCCGTCACCGGCTACGATCTCTATCTTGTCACGCTCCTCCGGTGTGAGCAGGCTGCAGAATTCCGCAAACACATCGTATCCATGGCCTTCATGGATCCATATGACACGGTTCTTGTCCATGTCATAGACTACGGTGATGTACTTGTAGCCTTTTCTGTAGCTGGTCTCGTCAACGCAGATGCGGCGCACATCATCGTGCAGTCTTGCGGAGACATCGGGTTCCAGCCGCTTATGGGATGCCTTTACACAGTTCCCGACAGTTCGCCAGTTGATGCCTTCCAGTTCACAAATGGCAGTCTTGTTCATCTGGCAGACGAGCCATGCGATCTCGTCATTAAATGCTGCCGTGAACCGGCTGGTTCCATCTGCCCACGGGATGTTCTCGTTGAGCGCTCCGTGCTCCGGGCAAAAAATGCGTTGTGGCCGGTACAGGATATAAACAGGGATTCCGTTAAGATTAGGAGCCCTCCAGGAACTTTCTTCCTGATGCTTGTGGCCATCCTTTACGCACTTCTGGCCACATACAGGGCAGTGACATTGAACCCTCTTGAATGGTCTGGCATGGACAATGATCCGATCCTGCTCATGTACTTCGCCATATGCATGTACCTTTGCAGTATTCATTTCCACTTTATCTATGTGCATGAGGTTGAAATTTAACACGTTTTTTAGTATAGTGATGGGTAGAGCCATTGCTTTATATCCTTTCTCTGTTTGTGTGGTAACAATAGAATAAAGGAATTGCAATGGCTTTTCAATATAAAATTTTCAATACGCTATGGGCAGATTCTTATCGACCCAAGGTGCAGATGACCGAATTTATTTCATATAATTTAGAATCATCAAACACTTTGTACTCCTTGATGATTAAATCATCCATACAGATTAAATCAAAACATATCCCATCGCAAGGAGTCAATGATGACCAATTAAAAACAGTCCAATGATCATATCCTACTTCTTTAATTTTCTTACACAATGTAATATAGGGAAAGTCTTTTAAGTTATCCGGTATATTGGTCAATGTCATTTAGTTAACATTTTTCAGTGTTGCACAAAAAAAGTGCAACACTATTTTTTTGTAACAAATTACAAATCTCAAAAAATCATAAAAAAGGGGTTGACAAACAGTGCGATTTGTGGGGCTCGTTTTAACTGATAAATCAGTTAAAACGAGCCCTTGTAGTGAAGATATATCAATTTTCACTACAGGGAGGTTCCAAATGAACGATCAAATTTATGCTGCCAACGTCAAAAAAATCCTAATGGACTGCATTGCAGACCTCGATTCCGTAAAATGGCTTTTTCTGGAACAGCCGGAGTCTGATTTCACGAGAGACCGAAAGATCCCTTTTGAGACTTTCATCCATATCTGTCTCCAGATGGAAGGTGGAGCTTTACAAAATGAACTGTTGAAGCATTTTAATTTTGCTGAGAAAACACCGACAAAATCTGCTTTCTGCCAACAGCGTGCCAAAGTCTCACCGGAGGCTCTTAAATTTCTCTACTGTATTTTTACGGAAGCCCTTATGGGACTTGATGCCCCAAAGACCTTCTGTGGCTACCGCCTTATTGCCTGCGATGGTTCAGACATCAACATCCCTTATAATCCTGCAGATGAAGAAACTTTTCATCAAAACGGAAATAAAAAAGGATACAACCAGCTGCATCTGAATGCTTTCTTCGATATCCTTAATGGTATCTACATCGACTGCGTACTCGAACCGGACAGCAAACAGCATGAACGTGCAGCTTTCAACGTTATGGTTGACCGGTATCCTTCTGCGAAATATCCTGCGATCATCATGGCTGACAGGGGATACGAGGGTTATAATGTATTCGCACATCTGCTCCGTTCCGGGCAGAAATTTATCATACGGATGAAGGACATTGACAGTAACGGGATACTGTCTGCATATGATCTGCCTGACGGTGAATTTGACATGGACATTGAAACGATCCTTACCAGACGCCAGACAAACCAGATCAGGCAGAACAGAAATACGTATACCATCATTCCCTCTGCCTCTGAATTTGATTTCCTTGATGCGGAAAACCAGTTCTTTCCCATGGCTTTCCGTATCCTGCGCATTGAAGTGTCACCGGGTATTTATGAATGTGTTGCAACAAACCTCGACAGGGAAGAATTTCCGCCTGAGATCATTAAGAAACTTTACCACATGAGATGGGCCGAGGAGGGATCCTTCCGTGACCTGAAATTTACAATCGACCTCGTTCATTTCCACTGCAAAAAACGTCAGTATGTAGAACAGGAAATCTGGGCACGGCTTGTGCTCTATAACTTTTGTGAGGCTATCACCCGCCACATCACAGTGACCAGACAGACAGGAAAAGAAAATGCAAAAAAATTTGACTACAAAATAAATTTCGCCACCGCAGCCTGCATATGCAGGGCATTCCTGAAACGGAGCGATGGCGAAATCAATCCATGCAGGCTCATCGGCAGATTCCTAATCCCTATTAGACCCGACCGGATTGCTCCGAGGAACATAAAACCTCAATCAGCCAAGAGCTTTTTGTACCGCGCAGCATAAAGCCTGACGCCATCATTATAACATTTTTTTCGACAGACGGAAAGCCTGTCTTTTTAGCGTGCAATAAAACATACTTTTAATCTGTTTTTTGATACATCACTGCTTAAACATACACCAATTGATATCTTATTTCTGCAATAATCATTCAATAAGTAAGTCTATATTGGCATAATCGGCTTATCTAAACAGCACTTTTGACGGTTACCAATGATTTTTATTCTTATCTAAATGACATTGCTATAATATCCAGTCTATATGGATCGTCACACAAAAAATCAAAATCATATATACACCCGCAAAAGCTATTCTCATCACTTTTCTTTTTGTTATTGTCTGTATTTTCAACATGCTCGAAATTACCATATTCAACATAGGACATAGAAAATGAAACTCTTCCCAATGAATCATCCAAAGACATACTATTCTTTCCTTTTGATGCAATCAAATAATCTCTGGAAAAGTATGTACCTTTGCCATTTACAAGACCCATATGATCTACTTCACTCTTTATATAACCAAATTCCCAGTCATGTGTACAATCATAAAACCATCCTGACAGCATCATTGGAACTGATTCCGAAAGGAAGTGATACTGTTCTTTTTCAAACTTTATCCACGGCTTTTCTGAAGATGCAACAATCCATGTAACTCCAAAAACAAGAATAAAATCTCCCAAAGCTGCGAGCCAGAACCACTCTAACTCTGTTGAAAAAATATATGCCACAAAACCAAATGTAACAAACAATCCGAAAAAAAACAGTTTTATCTTATCAAACAGCCACTTCTTCATTTTTTCTCCTTATAATCAATGTAACTATTCAGCACCCTGCAGCTCGAAATGCTTCGCATTCTCGCCTTGGGGCAGTCAGAGACATTTCACACCATCCGCCCAAGTGAAATATCAAAAATCAATC
>JAFUTQ010000021.1 GCA_017484135.1 Lachnospiraceae bacterium | reverse complement strand
TCAGAGAAGCGTATGCTTTGGCAGTATCCGTTCTCCCGGAAAACTCCTGCTTATTCTGTTATCAATTGGGTAGTAAAAGCAAGAATTTTCGGTATAAATATGATAATTGCGAAATGAAAATGAAAGAACGTGCAAGCCCCGCTGCCCACGTCTGGCATGAAAATCTGCTTTGGTCTTAGTATAAGCCGTCATAATGAAATTTGCAAGAGCAATTTCTGATATTAAAATAAGCTATTAAAATAAGCGGAATGATGCGGCTTTGAGAAACTGGCGAAGACATCTTATTTACCGAAAGTCCCTCCCCCCGCAATCAGTCTCCGCAGAATCTCAAGTCCCCGCCTCATCTCAGCTTCATTCAGATTTCCGTACCCCAGCAAAACAGAAGGATATGCTTTTTTCGGCGGATTTCCGATACAATACTCTGCCAGTCCATGGATTTCTACACCGCTCCCCGCGGCCCGCCTGCACAGCTCCTCCTCCGAATAAGCAGTTTTCACCTCCACGAGCACATGAAGTCCGGCATTGTCCCCGGAAACGGACTGCACCCAGTTTTCCCGCTTCAACAAGGCAATCAGCGTCTCCTGCTTCTGTTTATAGTGATTTCGCATCCGGTTGAGGTGTCGTTCGAAATGCCCCTCCTCCAAAAACCGATACAAAAGCTCCTGCCCGAACCGTGATACCGTACAGGCATAAAATCCGCAGTTTTTCTCATATCGCTCCAACAGGCGCTCCGGCAGAACCATGTAGCTGATGCGCAGCGACGGCGTGATACTTTTCGAAAAGGTTCCCAGATAAACCACATGCCCCGCCCGGTCATTTCCCCACAAAGCCGGAATCGGCTTTCCTTTATACCGGAACTCACTGTCATGATCATCCTCCACGATATAGCGTTCCCCGGATGCCGCTGCCCATTTCAGCAGCTCCAGCCGCCGTTTCAGCGGCATCACAATTCCCAACGGAAACTGGTGCGCCGGCATGACATACACAATATCCGCCCCGCTCATATGAACATCCTCCATGCAGATGCCATCCGAATCCGTATGCGCCGCAAGCATGTGACAGCCCATATTTCGGAAGGTGGCGTAAGCCTGCACATAGGTATATTCCTCCATGAGGACGCTTTTTCCGGTGCCCAGGATCTGTGCAAGCAGCATCAGCAGATATTCGTTGCCCGCCCCGACAATGATCTGCTCCGGTCTGCATTCCACACCCCTTGCCCGGTACAGATAGCGGCTGATCTGGCTGCGCAGCTTTTCCATTCCCTTCGATTCACCGGACAAAAGGAGCTCACTGTCCTCCCGGGGCATCAGTTCTTTATTTACCCGGTACCATGCGGCATAGGGAAACTTCCGGCAGTCAATTTCATAGGGCGAAAAACGGATCTCACACGCCGGAGAAGCGGCTTCCTCTTTCCGGTTTTCCTGCTCCCCCTTTCGCTGTTTCTCCGTTCCGGCATGCTCCCGGGAAAGCTGATACAGCTCACTGATATCGCAGACGTAATAGCCGGA
Organism: Lachnospiraceae bacterium; assembly: GCA_017484135.1. Taxonomy (GTDB): domain Bacteria; phylum Bacillota; class Clostridia; order Lachnospirales; family Lachnospiraceae; genus Roseburia_C. The sequence goes on along the minus strand of JAFUTQ010000021.1, from coordinate 85,228 downwards.
GCCCTGTCGGGGCGCAAGATACCCCTCTGCCGTCAGCTGATCATAGGCCAGCGCCACGGTGCTGCGGCTTACGCCGAGATTTTTTGCCATAAAACGAGTAGACGGTAATTTTTCCCCCGGGGAAAGCTTACCGTCTGTAATGTTTCTTCGGATGGCTGCATAAAGCTGCTCATACAATGCCGTCTTTGATTTTGCCTGCAGATCAATCCACAATTCCTTCATTGCTGCTCCAACTGTTTTTGGTCGTTTTGCAGGAGGTTTGGGACGAGCTGTTGGGGGAAAAAGGTTCACATCGTGAAACGATGTGAACACTTTGCATAAGAAACCGTTTTGGAAAGCGTGCTTTCCAAAACGATTTCTTATGCAAAAAGTCTATGCCGACTGCGTCGGCATGACCTTTTTCCCCCAACAGCTTGCCCCAAACCTCCTGCAAACAACCTTTTTTACATCTTTTTGATCTCTCCGATAATCTGTTCCTTCATATCCAATGCCATATCCTTTACCTTGCGGCCGGCAGTGGACGAGGATAATACTCTTGACAGGCATTTGGAGGCCACATCATACTGCTTGTAGTGACTTGCCATTGCCGCCAGCAGATAGTCCATGGTGTTGGCATCCATTCCGCAAATAGGGAAATTCTCGGATGAAACCGCCTTGAGCAGACCCTCATAGGCCTCCCAGTAAAAGGCTTCCTCCTCCTCTTTGCACTGGCTATACTCATCCACCTGTTCTTCTCCGATTTCCTCTGCCTTTCCGCGCAGAAGCCAGGAAATAATCAGGCAGTTGTAGGCTTTTTCACTGGTTCTGGCCTTCTTCGCCATGGCGTTAAACAACGACAGCTTATGCCTCTCGATCGCCTCATCATAGGTATATGCTCTCAGCTCTGTTTCCGGCTCCAGCGGTTTGAAATTCGGGGTAACCTCTTCCCGGATCATCTTCATCTGCACGCTGGCAATATGCGTAAAATAACGGTTCAGCGCGGCATACCCGCAGTGCGGACAGACCGTTGCCCCGTATTTTAAGGAATCTATGTACATCTGTCTCGGGCGAAGATCCTCATCCGGTTCCAGCCGCTTTGCCTTTCCCGACTTCATGGCGATGTCTTTGAAGGTTTTGTCACAAACCGGACATTTTATATTCCTTTGCAGCAGAAAATCCTCTTCCTTTGGCTCCTCCAGCTTTGCCGCTTCTTCCTGTTGTCTCTGCTGTTCCTGTTTTTTTTCTTCCTCGTACAATCCGATATCCGTCTTTGGCTTAATACCGAATTTCTCCAATCCTTCAAAAAAATTCATTCCATATCCTCCATTCTCTGAATTTATATATCGTATCTGCGAATGCCACTGGAGGGACTAATCGTAGCTTTTCGTTACGTCGGCAGCTTATAAGAGCTTTTCAGCGACACGATCCGGTTAAAGACCGGCGCTCCCTCCCTGGAATCCTTCGAATCCACGCAGAAAAATCCCTGGCGGACAAACTGAAAGCTTTCATTCGCCTGTGCTTCTGCCAGAGCGGACTCCACATAGCAGTCTTTGCGTACCGTCAATGAGTTTGGATTGAGATTCAGACTTCCGTCCTCATTATACACACCCAATTCCTCATCCACAATATTTTCATACAGGCGAACCTCCGCGCGGACAGCCGCCGATGCCGCCACCCAGTGAATCGTCCCCTTTACCTTTCTCCCATCGGGACTGTTGCCGCCCCGTGACTGCGGATCATAGGTGCAGTGAATCTCGGTAATATTGCCGTTTTCATCCTTTTTGAAGCTTTCACATTTCACAAAGTACGCATGCATGAGGCGCACCTCGTTTCCCGGATACATCCGGAAATACTTCTTTGGCGGTTCCTCCATGAAATCCTCGCGCTCAATATAGATCTCTCTGGAAAAGGCTACCTTCCGGCTGCCCAGCGCTTCGTTCTCCATGTTGTTTGCCACATCAAAATATTCGATCTGATCCTCCGGATAATTGTCAATCACAACCTTTACCGGATCCAGCACCGCCATCATTCTCGGACGCTTCAGCTTCAAATCCTCGCGAATACAGTACTCCAGCATCGCATAATCCACGGAGCTGTTCGCCTTTGATACGCCGCACAGCTCGACAAATCTTTTGATCGATTCCGGCGTAAAGCCTCTGCGCCGGAGTGCAGCAATCGATACCAGTCTCGGATCGTCCCATCCGTCTACAATCTTTTCCTCTACCAGCTTCTTGATATAACGTTTTCCGGTTACCACATTGGTCAGATACAGCTTGGCAAATTCAATCTGCTTGGGCGGATTTTCATATTCCAGTTCCCGGACTACCCAGTCATAGAGCGGTCTGTGATCTTCAAATTCCAGCGTACAGATCGAATGCGTGACTCCCTCAATGGCATCCTCGATGGGATGCGCGAAATCATACATCGGGTAAATGCACCACTTGTCTCCGGTATTGTGGTGGGTCATATGTGCCACGCGGTAGATCACCGGATCCCGCATGTTCATATTCGGAGAAGCCATGTCAATCCTTGCGCGAAGCACCTTCTCTCCATCGGCAAATTTTCCGTTCTTCATGTCCTCAAACAGGGCAAGATTTTCCTCCACGCTTCTGCCTGCTGCCGGATCTTCCTTTCCCGGCTCTGTCAGTGTCCCGCGATACTCTCTCATCTGCTCCGCCGTCAGTTCTGATACATAGGCCTTGCCCTTTTTGATCAGCTTGACAGCAGCCTCATACATCTGTTCAAAATAATCGGAAGCGAAAAACAACTGATCCTTCCAGTCTGCCCCCAGCCACCGGATATCCTCTTTGATGGATTCCACAAACTCGGTTTTCTCCTTGGTCGGGTTCGTATCATCAAATCTTAAGTGAAACACCCCGCCGTACTCCTGTGCCAGTCCGTAGTTTAACAGAATGGACTTGGCATGACCGATATGCAGATATCCGTTGGGTTCGGGAGGAAATCTGGTGCAAACGACCTTACAGTGCCCTTCGGCCAAATCCTTATCAATCATCTGCTCTATAAAGTTTTTTGAGACATTCTCGTTTTCCATGTCATCTTCCTCCTGATTATTCGTCACGCAGTGAACAGTAACATTATACCTTGTTCCCCTGCATAAAATCAACTTCTTTTTAGTAACAGTTCAGCCATAGCCGCTATCAGATGCGAATCATGCTTGCATGAATGAGCAACTGATCGCGGCTATGAGCGGAGCGCCCGATTATGAGCAAAAGGAGCTGCGTTAGCAGCGGAAAGCACTGAAAGTGCGTTTTGCGAATGGCGCGGGCTGAACTGTTACCTTTTTATGTGCTTATGCGTAAACAGATGCTCCTGGCAATATTCATAATTTCCCTCACATTTGGAGCAAAACCGGAAGGTCAGATTCGGATCATCCTGTTCGGTTCGTCCGCAGACCGCACATTTGTGCTTTGTGATGCCGTTTCGGCTTTTCGGGGTCTGCATGGCAGATTTGAACTTCTGTCTGCGGTGAATTTCCTGGGGAGAAATTTTCTTGTAATTTCTGGTGCTGAAGAAAAAGATCACAAAATTCAGCAGCGACATCACAATCGCAAATCTGCCGCCCCAGTCGGCTACGATGCATTCAAAGATTACCAGTGCGGCATAAATATAAGCCATCCACTTCATTTTTACCGGAATGATAAACATCAGTAAAATCTGCATCTCGGGATACATAACCGCAAAAGCCAGGAATATAGATAGATTGATATAGCTTGTGCTGAAGCCCACGCTGTACTGCAGCGAATAGATCGCCGCCGCAGCGCCTCCATACAAAAGGAACTGGATCAGATACAACAGGAAGGCCCCCAGCACCGTGAAAAACATCCCGCCAAAGATATATACATTAAAACGGAAGGTCCCCCATGTGTGCTCCAGCGTGGTGCCGATCTGATAATAGAAAAAGGACATGATCAGCAGGGAAAAAATATTGGTGCTGTTCGGCACCAGAATCCATGTGATCAGCCGCCAGATCTGTCCGTGCAGAATATGATACGGACTGAGCGTCAGGTATGCAAAAAACGAAGGGTTCAGATAGTACAGGGCAAAGCCGATGCAATACGCGGCAATCATGCCGATCATGAGATTTGGTATGGCATAGCGCCCCAGCTTCCGTTCCCATTTATTTAAGAAATTCATATCCCTGCCTTCTTTCTGTGATATCAGTATCGGTATCCTGAATGGTCAATAAGCCTATTATAGAGAATCGGACAAAGCTTTGTCAACTGTTACTCGCTTACTATCGGACGCTGTCAGCGCAATCTGGTAATAAAAATCATTTGTATTTTGTCATTTTCTGTCGTATAATGTCATTGCCTTGGGAAAGGCGAATGCTTTTATAAGAAGAAACTTTTTTAAGGTGGTTATTATGAGTATAAGCAAACGAAACAAGCTGGGGGTAGACATTGGCTCTACCACTGTAAAAATTGCAATTTTAGATGAAAATAACAAGCTCCTGTTTTCTGATTATGAGCGTCATTTTGCCAATATCCGCGAAACACTGTCGGATTTACTGAAAAAGGCATATGACAAATTAGGCAATATGAAAATTGCGCCCATGATCACCGGTTCCGGCGGTCTGACTCTGGCGAAGCACCTGGGGATTCCCTTTGTGCAGGAGGTGATTTCCGTCTCCACCGCCCTGCAGGATTATGCGCCCGAAACGGACGTTGCCATTGAGCTGGGCGGCGAGGATGCCAAGATCATCTACTTTGAGGGCGGCAATGTGGAGCAGCGGATGAACGGAATCTGTGCCGGAGGTACCGGCTCCTTTATCGACCAGATGGCTTCTTTGATACAGACGGATGCCTCCGGTCTGAATAAGTATGCGAAAAATTATCAGGCAATTTATCCCATTGCAGCACGCTGCGGGGTGTTTGCCAAGACGGATATCCAGCCGCTCATCAACGAAGGTGCCACCAGAGAGGATCTGGCTGCTTCTATCTTTCAGGCTGTGGTAAATCAGACCATCAGCGGTCTTGCCTGCGGAAAGCCGATTCGCGGTCATGTGGCATTTCTGGGAGGGCCGCTGCACTTTTTATCTGAGCTGAAGGCCTCATTTATCCGCACCTTAAAGCTGGACGAGGAGCATACGATTGCGCCGGAGCACTCGCATCTGTTTGCCGCCATCGGCTCGGCTTTGAACTATCAGGAGGATGTCACCTTTGAGCTTTCCGAGATCCTCGACAAGCTTTCCTCCGACTTTCATCTGGAGTTTGAGGTCGCGCGCATGGAGCCGCTGTTTGCGTCCCACGGGGAATATGAGGACTTCTGCGCACGGCACAACAGCCACCATGTCAAGACCTCAGAGCTGGCAGATTACCACGGCAACTGCTATCTGGGCATCGATGCCGGCTCCACCACCACCAAGGTGGCACTGGTAGGAGAGGACGGCTCCCTGCTCCACTCCTTTTACAGCAACAACAACGGCAGTCCTTTAGCCACTGCAATACGGGCCATTCAGGAGATTTATTCGATCCTTCCCGATACAGCACAGATCGTGCACTCCTGCTCCACCGGATACGGCGAGGCACTGTTAAAGTCTGCCCTGCAGCTGGACGACGGAGAGGTAGAGACCGTGGCGCACTACTATGCCGCAGCCTTCTTCAATCCCGATGTGGATTGTATCCTCGACATCGGCGGACAGGACATGAAGTGCATCAAGATCAAAAACCAGACCGTTGACAGTGTCCAGCTCAACGAGGCTTGTTCGTCGGGCTGCGGTTCCTTTATCGAGACCTTTGCCAAATCCTTAAATTTCAGCGTGCAGGATTTTGCCAAAGAGGCGTTGTTTGCAGAGCATCCCATTGATCTGGGCACGCGCTGTACCGTATTTATGAATTCCAAGGTAAAACAGGCGCAAAAAGAGGGTGCCTCCGTTGCAGATATTTCTGCCGGACTTGCCTACTCTGTCATCAAGAATGCGCTGTTTAAGGTCATCAAGCTCTCCGATGCCAAAGACCTGGGGGAAAACGTGGTGGTACAGGGCGGTACCTTCTACAATGACGCCGTGCTGCGCAGCTTTGAAAAAATTTCCGGCTGCGAGGCAGTGCGTCCGGACATTGCCGGTATCATGGGAGCGTTCGGAGCGGCACTCATCGCACGGGAACGCCATACCGCAGATTACCGGACGACCATGCTCTCCATCGAAGAAATCAACGCCCTGACCTATGATACCAAGCTGACCCGCTGTCAGGGCTGCACCAACCACTGTCTGCTGACTGTCAACCGTTTTTCCGGGAATCGTTCCTACATTTCCGGGAACCGCTGTGAGCGCGGACTCGGAAAGACCGCAAACAAAGAAGAGATTCCGAACCTGTTTGAATACAAGAATCAAAGACTGTTTGCCTATGAGCCGCTGTCTGAGGCGGAAGCCATCCGGGGAACCGTGGGAATCCCGCGTGTCCTGAATCTGTACGAGAATTATCCGTTCTGGGCCACCTTCTTTAAGGCCTTAAAATTCCGGGTCGTGCTCTCTCCCCAGTCCACCCGGAAGCTGTATGAAATGGGAATTGAATCCATCCCGAGCGAGTCGGAATGCTATCCGGCCAAGCTTGCCCACGGACATATTGCATGGCTCATTGAAAAGAAGGTAGATTTTATCTTCTACCCGTGCATTCCCTATGAGCGGAATGAATTTCCGGATTCCAACAACCATTACAACTGCCCCATTGTCACCTCCTACGCGGAAAACATCAAAAATAACGTAGACGAGATCACATCCGGACAGGTGCGCTTCCTGAATCCGTTTCTGGCGCTTACCAGCTTAAAGGCTGCGACAGACCAGCTGGTGCGCGTGTTCCGGGAGGAATTTCAGATTCCGGCTGGCGAGGTCAAAGCGGCTGCCAGGGAAGCATGGGCGGAAATGGAACGGGAACGTGAGGATATTAAGCGCAAGGGAGAAGAGACACTGGAATATATGAAGCAAACGGGCAGACGCGGCATCGTGCTGGCAGGCCGCCCCTATCATATCGATCCGGAAATCAACCACGGAATCCCGGAGCTGATCACCTCCTATGGGCTGGTGGTTTTGACGGAGGACTCCGTATCCCACTTAAAGGAGGTCGAACGCCCGCTGATCGTCAGCGACCAGTGGATGTACCATTCCAGACTGTATGCGACCGCAAACTTTGTGAAGACCCGGGACGATCTGGATCTGATTCAGCTCAATTCCTTCGGCTGCGGTCTGGATGCCGTCACGACCGATGCGGTCAGTGATATCCTCACGCAGTCCGGCAAGATTTATACCTGCCTGAAAATCGACGAGGTAAACAATCTGGGAGCCGCCCGCATCCGCATCCGTTCGCTGCTGGCTGCCATCCGGGTAAAGGAGAGCCGACAGGAGGAACGCACGATTGTGCCCTCTGCGTACCATCGCGTCCAATTTACCGAGGAGATGCGCAAGGATTACACCATCCTCTGCCCTCAGATGTCGCCGATTCACTTTGAACTGATCGAACCGGCATTTCGGGCTGCAGGGTATCACGTCGTGGTCATGGACAACGACAACCGTTCTTCCGTTGATGTGGGTCTGAAATATGTAAACAATGATGCCTGCTACCCCTCCCTGATGGTGGTAGGACAGGTCATGAGTGCGGTGCAATCCGGAAAATACGATATGAATAAGACCGCGGTCATTATCTCCCAGACCGGCGGCGGATGCCGCGCTACCAACTACATCGGCTTTATCCGCCGCGCCCTTGCAAAGGCGGGCTATCCCGATGTTCCGGTCATCTCTTTGAATTTGAGCGGTCTGGAGTCCAATCCCGGCTTTAAGCTGTCGCCGGAGCTGATTCAAAAAGGGCTGTATGCGTTGGAATTCGGTGATATTTTCATGCGCTGCATCTATCACATGCGTCCGTACGAACTGACGCCGGGCGCGACCGAGGCGGTGCATGAGAAGTGGAAGGAGAAAATTATCGCCCTCATCTCTCAGGAGGGTTTGATTTCTCATCGTACCTACAAACGTTATTGCAGAGAAATGATCCGGGATTTTGACCGCATTCCGATCGATGAGAGTCTGAAAAAGCCCCGCGTAGGTGTGGTTGGGGAGATTTTAGTCAAATTCCTCCCGGCCGCCAACAACTATATCGTGGATTTGCTGGAATCGGAAGGCGCTGAAGCGGTCGTGCCTGATCTGACAGATTTTCTGCTCTACTGCTTCTACAACCAGAATTTTAAGGCAGAACATCTGGGAATGAGCAAAAAATCTGCCCGCATCAGTAATCTGGGCATTCGTTTCTTCGAACGTCTCCGGAATGCTGCCAGAGAAGAATTTGAAAAGAGCCGTCACTTTGAGGCGCCCTCCCACATTCAAACGCTGGCGCAGCATGCAAAGGAGATCGTATCTCTGGGAAACCAGACCGGAGAGGGATGGTTTTTGACCGGGGAGATGCTGGAGCTGATTCATTCCGGAACCAACAATATCGTTTGTGCACAGCCATTTGCCTGTCTGCCAAACCATATTGTCGGCAAGGGTGTGATCAAAAAGCTGCGTCACCAGTATCCCCTGTCCAACATCGTAGCCATTGACTACGATCCGGGGGCCAGTGAGGTAAACCAGCTGAACCGCATCAAGCTCATGCTGTCCACCGCGAACAAAAACCTCGTCCGGGAGTAAGCGTATCGTTACGCAAAACATTTCCTTATGCGCCCTGGCGCAAAAACAGCTGTCGGCACGATATCGTGCCGACAGCATACATATCCAAAACGCAAAGAAATGGCAGGCGGCGCTTTCGCGTCACCTGCCAAATCATCAGAAGCAGGATACGGGAATCGAACCCGCCTCACCGGCTTGGGAAGCCGGTGTACTACCGATGTACTAATCCTGCGCTCTTACTTGCACTATTTTACTAGTATTCGGAGTAATTGTCAAGCGGTTTACGGTTCGATCTCGTCAAATTCTAAGGAAGCCATGCACCATCCGCGCCCAATCGGTATCCGTCCACCCATGTATTCGCTGCCATCGCACCGCTTGCATAGCTGTAATACCATTTCCCGTCTGCTTCGTACCATCCGGTATTCATGACACCGCTTGTATCAAAATGATACCATTTGCTGCCGATTCTGTGCCATCCCACTGCCATATCGCCATTCCCCGGCAGAAGATAATACCAGAGATTTCCTTCCTTGAGCCATCCGGTTTTCATGTTTCCGTTTCCCGGCGTCAGATAATACCACTTGCCATCTGAATTTACCCATCCGGTTGCCATTGCACCGTCTCCCCAGGTCAGATAATACCAGTTTGCGCCTACCCTGTGCCAACCTTCGATCATTGCGCCATGGTTGCCCAGATAGTACCACTTATCGTTCAACTGCTTCCAGCCGGTGCACAGATAGCCCCTGCCGTCAAAATAAAACCAATATCCGTCAATAGATTCCCATTGCCCCCACGGATACGTCATATCCTGTCTCTGATACCACCAGCCGGCACTGTTGTGCTCCCAGCTTCCGGTATGTACGATATATGCATCGGAATTGTCATAAAAATAATTCATGATTCCCGTTGCATCTGCCACGCCCAATGCTTTCAACTGTTCCTGCGTGCTGAGATATTTTGCACGGTCATCCGCATTATTAATATATGCATGCTCCACCAGCACTCCGGGAATCCCTTTTAGCTTGCTCCAGTAGTTGATGCCGAGATAATCCGAAATCGTTCCGTTGAAATAAACACTCCCATCCGCGGAATTTCGTATTTTGCATCCGTTATTGGACAATCCCAGACCACCCAACTGTGTCAAAATGCTGGAGGACGCCCGATAACCCAGACTTCCCATCATCGAATTGTAATTATAATTCGGATAATACACTTCGGAACCGCTGACCGTAGTGCTGGCAGAACCAGTCGCGTTCAGATGCAGACTTACCAGCAGATCCGCCCCCTTATTCCACGCATATTCTACCCGGTCATCACGCCCCATACAGGGACTGGTATTGTCCCATCTGGTCATATACACCGTCACACCCGGATATTTTTCCAGTTCTTCCTTGCAGTAATATGCAATGCTCAAAGCCAGATCCCGTTCCACATAGCTGCCCCTGGTGGCTCCCGTGTCACTTCCGCCGTGACCGGGATCCAATACCACAACGATATCCCTTGCCAGCCTCGGAGTATCATCCTGCTGCTCTGCCGGCTGTTCGACAGGCAGCTCCTGCTGCTCCGCCGCCTGCTCTGCCTCATCCTGGGACTGCGTTCCGGGCTCCCCGGCATACACCGGAAGCGATTGCAGGCTGCCGCATATCAAACCGAGCGTTACCAGTACCACAAAAAAACTTTTCAGTTGTCGTTTCATGTCCGTTTCTCTCTCTTTCCTCTTCCTTCTGTACATTCACCCTGCGTATCATCCCATTCGTGCCGTCTGCTCTCAAATCGTCTTAACCATCTTACGCTTTCTATCCTATCAATTCTCCTCCCCACTGTAAACAGTTCTCTGCCAATTACCAGACATTCCCGTAGTTTTATTCATCCATCGCCTCACGAAGTTCTCTTAAAAACAGCTGTTCTATGACATAATCTCTTTTTTCTGTCAGACTGGGGATATTCTCCTTGGGAATAAAACCGCCCGCCATAAACGGATGACCGCCTCCGCTTCCGTACCCCTTCAGGGCATTTTTGACCACCAGTCCGGCATCCACACCCTTTTTGGCACTTCGCACCGAGAAACGGATGCCATCCGTACGAATGGCATAGATGACAGAAAAATCAACTACATCCAGCGACAGAATAAAGTCCGATATAATTGCTACCAGTGCATCGGGACAGTCAAACGGTATGACCGCAAAGCCGACCTCACCATATACATGTATATTGTCAATTGCAGCGCCATAGGCCTTCAGATCGGAAAACTCCATGACATTGGTATACATCGTATTCAGAAGCTGGCGATCCGCCTGCTTATACACATAGGCAAACATATCTGCATCCAGTGCCGTTGCTCCCCGGATGAAATCGGACGTATCCATCTTGATTCCGTAAGCAATGCAGCTGGCCACCTCAACGGACATCGGCGTGTCGGTCTGATAGAAATACTCTGCAATCAGGGTGGCACAGGCTCCTACCAGCCGCACATCCTTATAGGCATACTCACAGGCATACACGGTGGGGTGGTGATCAATACATGCCACCTCATCCCCGATAAAATCAGTCAGGTTGGCATTATATTTCTGCGAATCCACGGTTATGATATAATCCGTTTCCTTCATGTCTGATATATCATCCTTGGATAAGATATCAATTCCGAAAACGCTAAACATCTTTTTGGTACTCAGCTTCTCAATCCGGCCATCATAACAAATATCTGTTTCGATCCCATGCTGCTTCAGAAAATACTGCAGTCCGAATGCGCTGGCAATCGCATCCGGATCCGGAAAGTTATGTGTCTGAATATAGGTCTTATGTCCACGCAACAAATCTACAAGCTGTAACGGATTCATATTGTCTCTCCTTTTTTTAACGCATCTTCCTCACTCAGATATTTCAGGGAAAGAATGGCAAAAACATAACACAGCATAAGCAGCACCAGAAAAATCGTCTGCGAAACCGCAATTCCCAGAATGAGCTCTGCCACCAGCACAATGCCGTGCAGCCAGACCGGAAGATTGTGCAGACACGTTGCCATTCCCGCTTCGATAAAAAGAACCAGAACCGCCGTCAGCACCGGTATATGGAAAACCGCAATTCCCAGCACCACGGTTACCACGGCACACAAGATATAACCGCCCAAAAACAAATATGCCTTGTCCAAACGCTCCGACAAACGCTTCAGCTTCGCCTGCAGCCCGATCCCGGTCTTTGTCTTTTGCTCCGGCTTTCTTTTTGCCTTCGGCGGTCTTGTTGCCTTCGGCTGCCTTTTTTTCCCGGACTTCTTGTTTTCCTCGGAACCTACGGTCTTAAATTCTTTAATCTCCATCGTATCTCTCCTTCTGCCTGCTCGCTGTGTATTTCCCAATTCATACCTACTTATTATAGCAGGAAGAAAAAAAAAGAACAACTTTTTTCAAAAAACAATTGCAAAAAAAGATATTTACGGATATAATATTGCTTGTGCCAATTGCATAAGCCGATATAGCACAGTAGGTAGTGCACTTCACTCGTAATGAAGGGGTCATCGGTTCGAATCCGATTATCGGCTTTTCTTTTTTTGATATTATTCCATACCGCACCTGTCGTGCGATTTTTCCGACTTATTTTATGACTGAATGATCACGATTCAGAACTTTTCCTGTGTAAGCTTCATCTGCAATTCACGATTTGATACAGGAGGTTTTTCTATGACATATGATGTATTCAAAAAATACATTTTTGAACAAATTCGCAGTATTTTTCCAAAGGACACATCCGTGTCCATACAGACAATCCACAAAAATAATCAGGTATCACTGGACAGCCTGACCATTTCCGAGCAGGATTGCAATCTCTCTCCCGCTATTTATCTGAACGATCTGTATTCGCTCTACTGCAGCGGCACTGCCCCGGATCAAATCATTCAGCGCATTCTGACCATCTATCAGCAGTATAAGCCTGAAAATTCCATAGATATCTCTTTTTTCACAAATTTCTCACGCATCCGCGGCAACATTTTCTTTCGCCTGATCAACCATAAAAAAAATGAGGAGCTCCTACAGGAAATTCCTCACTTTCGCTATCTGGATCTCGCCATTGTTTTTTACACCAGGATCAGCACCTCAGACTTTGCAGACGGAACAATTCTCATCCACAACAGTCACCTAAAGCTATGGGATGTCACGCCGGAACAGCTCTACGAGCTTGCAAGGCACAACACACCTGCCGCGCTTGCTCCGTTGTGCCAGCCGCTGACCGGAATGCTCATGGACATGGTGGACGATGAAGAGCTTTCTTCCCTTCTGTCCGATATCCCGTCTGAGAATGTGCCGCAGCTGTATGTGCTGACCAATGAAAAAATGCTGTTCGGAGCGTGTGCCCTGTTATATCCGGACGCGCTGAAACAGCTTGCCCAAAAGCTCCGGCAGGATCTCTATATCCTCCCCAGCAGTATCCATGAAGTGCTCCTGCTTCCCGCTGCAAAGGGCATAAACCCCGCAAGACTATGTGAGATGGTATATGAGGTAAATCACACCCAGCTTGCCCCGGAAGATATCCTGTCCGATCAGGTTTACTTCTATTCCCACAGCAGGGACAGCCTTTGGCAGGTGCCGCAAAGCAGCACCTACAGCCTGTCATAGAGCTGCTCATAGCGCTTTGCCGAATGCTCCCAGGAGAACTGCTGGTGCATTCCCGCTTTCATGATCCCGTACCAGTTCTCCTTCTGCTCCGAAAAAATCCGATGTGCGTAATAGATGACGTTTCGCATGTCATGCGCATTATACGCTTCAAAGGAAAAGCCCGTACCTGTGTGCTCATATTCATTATAGGGAATGACCGTGTCCTTCAGCCCGCCGGTTTCCCGCACAATCGGCACGGTACCATAACGCAGGCTGATCAGCTGACTCAATCCGCAGGGTTCAAACTGGGAGGGCATCAGCAATGCATCCGCTCCGGCATAAATCTGATGCGCCAGCTTTTCCGAATACATAATGTTCGCTTTGAGTGCATGGGGATATTTCCACTCGAAATGGCGCAGCATATTTTCATAGCGTTCCTCTCCGGTTCCCAGCACCACCAGTTGAATCCGTCCGTCCGCCAAAAGCTCATCCAGCATATAATCCACCAATGCGTATCCCTTTTGCTCGGTCATGCGGGATACAATTCCAATCAGCATCCTCTCCCGCTCGAAGGGCATCTCCATTTCTGCAAGCAGCGCGCGCTTGTTCTTTTCCTTCTCCTGCGGAATGCCTCCTTCGTCATAGGCATTTGCAATATAGGGATCCATCACAGGATCATAGATGCTGTAGTCAATGCCATTGAGTATCCCGGTAAGCTTATAGGCATTCTTTCGGAGCAGTCCATCCAGTCCCTCGCCCCCCTCCGGTGTCGTAATCTCCTGCGCATAGGAAGGACTTACTGTCGTGACTGCATCCGCATAGACAATCCCACCCTTGAGATAATTTGCTTCGCCGTAGGCTTCCAGATTTTCCGGTGTGAACATCGTATCCGGCAGCCCTGTAATATCTCTGACCGCCTTCAAATGAAACCGCCCCTGAAACTGAAGGTTGTGAATGGTAAACACCGTCTTGATATTCTGATAAATTGCATTTCCTTTGTACAGCTGCTCCAGATAAACCGGCACCAGAGCAGTCTGCCAGTCATGACAGTGCAGAATATCGGGCATGAAGCCCAACCGCGGCAGCGCTTCCAGCACAGCCTTGGAAAAAAAAGCAAATTTTTCCACATCCTCATAAATGTGATTGTAGGGTCTGTCTCCGGCAAAATAAAATTCATTGTCTATAAAGTAGTATGTTACATGCTCCACTTTCGCGGTAAGGATTCCCACATACTGTTTCCGCCATCCCAGATCCACATAAAAGTGCGATTCATGATGCAGTTTTTTCTTCTCCCGCTCCTGCATACAGGCGTATTTGGGCAGAATGACGCGTACATCGTATTTCTCAGAATCGATATATTTCGGCAAGGCCCCTGTCACATCGGCAAGCCCCCCGGTTTTGATAAACGGAACCGCTTCCGAAGTTACAAATAAAATTTTTTTCAATGAAAAATGCACCCCCAAACAACAGAAACTTTTATCTTTTTATTATACCTTATTTCTGTCGTTTGGAAAAGAGGGTGCAAATTTTTTTACGCATAAATCTTGTACTCAAGCCGAATCCGATCCGCAATCAAAGCGATAAACTCCGAATTCGTCGGTTTGCCCTTGCCGTTATTGATCGTGTAGCCAAACAATTCATCAATGGTATCCATCTTTCCCCGACTCCACGCAACCTCTATGGCATGACGAATCGCACGCTCCACACGGCTGGGCGTAGTCTGGTATTTCTTTGCAATGGAGGGATACAAAATTTTGGTAATGGAATTGAGCATTTCAATGTCATGCACCGACATCATGATTGCCTCCCTGAGATACTGGTATCCCTTGATATGTGCAGGCACTCCGATTTCGTGTATGATATTCGTCACATTGCTTTCCAGATCCCGTTCCTCCACTGTCTGTAGCTTCTCATATGCCTGAATCCTCGCATTGGCTCCGGGCTGCCCTTTCGCAGAGGACTTTCCTGTATTCTTGATGCGGCTGATGACCACATCCTTCTCAAAAGGTTTCATAATATAATAATCGATCCCCAGATTAAATGCATCCTCTGTAATCCGGTCTTGTCCCACCGCACTGATAATAATAAATCTGGGATATTTTTTTATCGTTTTGTCGTTTCGAATTTTCTCCAGCAACGTTAATCCATCCATCTTTGGCATCACAATGTCCAGCAGCATGACATCCGGCTGTTTCTGATGGATCAGATCATACGCCTCCTGTCCGTCTTTTGCCACACCGACTACCTGAAGTTCCTCATCCCCTGCAATGATTTCATCTAATAGTTCCACCATAACCTCATTATCATCTGCAATTGCTACGTTTAATTTTTTCATAGTTCCCTCCTACTTCAAGCGTATCTGTCCGGTTTCATTTCAATGAAACATTTGTAATCTTAAACAGGCACCTTCAAGAGATTTGTCGAAAGCTGTCGTCAACCTTTTCTTTCTTCTTTCAACATATTTTCTATAAATATCCCATATCCCTTGCTCGAATCCTGTATAAATACATGCGTAACCGCGCCGATAATTTTCCCATTTTGTATAATGGGAGAACCGCTCATTCCCTGCACGATTCCTCCTGTCATATTCAAAAGCCTTTCATCATCCACCTCAAACAGGATGCTTTTGTTTGCCCGATCCTCCTGATAACGGATCTCCTGTATGACAATATGATAAGGTTTTATTGTTCCCTCCAGATTGCACAGAATCTCTGCATCACTGAGCAAAATATCCTGCTTATAGCCTACGGGATAAACCATGCACTCCTCAAGCAGCGGGCTGTCCGAATACATCAGCCCATACACTCCCTGTCCGGAATTGTCGTCAATCACGCCCAGCTGATATTTTTCATCATAATTGATGACCCCGGAAAGCTGTCCGGGTTCCCCGTCTTTTCCCTTTACGATATCCACAATCGTACTGCAATACAGTCTCCCCTCCGCAATCTCCATCTGTATGCCGGTATCCATATCCGAAATACAGTGTCCCAGCGCCCCGAATCTTCCGCTGCTGTCAATAAAGGTCAGTGTTCCGATGCCTGCAAGATCATCCCTGACCCAGACCCCGATTTTATATTTTCCCTGTTCATCCGGGCGAGGCTGTATATAAAGCTCCAAAAGCTCCCCGTTTCTTCTCACGGACAGAGTAACCGCTTTGCCGTCTGACTGCTCAATGCGCGCAACCAGCGCCTCCTTGTCCGTGACCGATACTCCGTCCACCGCGCAGATATAATCCCCGGCCTTTAGGACATTCTGTGCCGGAGAATACCGATTGTGCCCGGCATCCGTAAACTCTCCGGTTCCGATTACCATCACGCCGTTTGTCTGCACATACAGCCCGATGTTTTCCCCGCTCACCTGAAGCGACTGCTGATCTACCACATTCGCCGATACGTTTTTTACCGGAATCAACCCAAACAGCTTTGCCGTCAAATCCACCTGATTTTGCACAATCCGGGCATCATTTTCCGTGCTGTCATTCGAGACAACGGCCGCCGTATCAATCACACGACTCCCGGTATCCTCGCACTCCAACCGAACCGGAACCTGCAGACTGACTGCGTCTAAATCCCCGTTTTCAATCGAAAGCTCATCCGGTATCATATGCATCATAAGCTCATAAGCAAACAAGACCCACAAAATCACCTGTAACCGAAACAGCTTTGCAATCCTTCGCCGCAGCATTTCCACTCGCATACCTTACACTCCTTCTCTCAGATCCTTTTATCTGTGATTTGGAAAGATTCCAATCGACAACTAATTTCGTTCGCGAGTATAGTATGCGATTTTCTGCCTCAGTTAAATCTGTTTGTTTTTAGTATTTTGTGCCAATTCTTTCATTTCCTTTGCACTTTGCAAAACTGTTTCCGTGATGCGCACGCCGCCGAGCATTCTGGCAAGCTCGTCCACAATCTCATCCTCCTCCAGTCTATGTATCGTGGAAATCGTGGTCTGGTTCTGCGCCGCTTTTTCAATGCAAAAATGTGCATCTGCCATGGCGGCAATCTGCGGAAGATGGGTAATGCAGATAATCTGATGATCTGCTGCAATCAAATTCATCTTCTCCGACACCGCCTGCGCGGTCCTGCCGCTGATTCCGGTGTCAATTTCATCAAAAATCAGCGTATCAATTTCGTCATTTTCCGCCAGAACTGTTTTCAGCGCCAGCATAATCCGGGAAAGCTCTCCACCGGAGGCAACCTTTCCCAGAGATTTCGGTTCCTCTCCCGGATTCATGGCAATCACAAATTCCACATCATCCCATCCGTCTGCACCAAACGATTCTTTTTTTTCAAATTTCATTTCAAACTGTACTTCCAGAAAATTCAGATCCAGAAGATGGTCCCGGACCCTCTGGGTAAGCTCTCCGGCATATTTTTTCCGAATTGCGCTGACCTGTTCACACAATCTGGTAAGCGTTTGTTCTGTTTCCGACAGCTGCTTTTGCAGTGTTTTTTGATATTCTTCAAAATTTCGCAGCTTTTTGGCCTGCGCTTCCTTTTCCTCCAGCGCATGCAGGATTTCCCCGATCGTATGCCCGTACTTGCTCTTCAGATGATTGACGGTATCCAGCCTTTGCTCCGTCAGCCGGAACTGTTCTTCATCAAATTCCTCTGATGCCATATACGCTGCCATTTCGCGGTTCAAATCCTCCAGCAGACTGTCAATCTGCTGCAGCTCCTCCGCCATACCTGCCAGCTCCTCATCATAGTCCGACACGCCGCAAAGCTCCCTTAATGCGCTTCCGGTCAGCTCCGAGGCGCTTCCGTTTTGCTCACTGAGACAGCCCTGTGCCCGCCCCAATGCCTCCAGAATCTTTCTGCCGTTGGAAAGCTTTTTGTAGGCAAGCTCCAGCTCCTCGTCCTCTCCCTCCCGAAGCCGTGCTTCCGCAATCTCGTGAATCTCATATTCCAGAAGCGACAGCTCCCGCATCCGGCTTTCATCATCGGTAGACAGTTCCTTCAATTCCTCCCGGATGCGGCTGTATTCCCGATAGACCTCTTGCAGCTTGGAAAGAGGCTCGTCCAGCGTCTCCTTTGCATATTCATCAAGGATCTGCAGATGGCGGTGTTTTTTTAACAGAGACTGATGCTCGTGCTGCCCGTGAATGTCAATCAGCAGGGCGGAAATCTCCTTCATTTTGGAAGCCGGAACGCTCTCTCCGTTCAGCCTGGCAACGCTTCTGCCCCCGGTCATCCGACGGCTCATAATGATCTGTCCGTCTTCCGGAAAAACTTCATATTCTGCCAGCGCATCTATGATTTTGGGATCATCCACCTCAAAAATCAGTTCCACAAAAGCGTTTTCCTCATTATCCCGAAGCATTTCCTTTGGCACTTTTTCTCCAAGTGCCAGATTGATGGAACCGATGATGATGGATTTTCCGGCTCCGGTTTCTCCGGTCAGAATATTCAGTCCCTGCTCGAAGTCAACCTCTGCCTCGTCGATCAATGCCAAATTTTTCACATGTAATGTTCTTAACATTTCCTCCTCCTCTTATTTTTATTAGGACGCTGCCAGCACGGCATTGCACTCTTCGGGGCACGCTCCCGCTACGTATTACATAATAAGCCCTCGCAGCTGCTTCATCAATGCTGCGGCATCCTCTGCACTGCGCACGGCGCACATAATGGTATCATCTCCGGCAATGCTTCCCACAATTTCCCGGTAATTCATGGTATCCAGAGCCGCCGCTACGGCCATCGCCATGCCGGGCACCGTCTTGATTACCAGAATGTTCTGGGCCACGTCTACCGACACAAAACCGTCCCGAAACACCCGCACAAACTTTTGGGACATATCTCCGCCGTTTTCTGCCAGAGCCACATATTTCTGTCTGCCGTTTTCCAGTGCGACCTTGGTAAGCTTTAATTCGCGGATATCTCTGGACACGGTTGCCTGGGTCACATGATAGCCCTCCTCTTCCAGCCGCGCGGATAATTCCTCCTGCGTCTCAATTTCATTCTTTTGGATTAATTCAAGAATCTTTGCCTGACGCCCTGTTTTCATTTCACATGCTTCCCTCCTATCATCAATTGTATCGGCACGCGCCGCTTCGCGTCACCTGCCATGTCGTCGGAAGCCATCCTAAAATGAGCTTCGCTCATTGGGCTTCCTCCTACTGCATCTTTTTTCTGAGGATTTCGAGAAAGCCGATCTCGCTGAGCTTTAAAATCCTTGTGGAAACCGCTGCCCGGCGGATCACGATCCGGTCTCCCACCCGGACCTCTACCCCGCGGTTTCCGTCAAAGCTCACCTCCGCCTGCTCATCCTTTTCGCTGCGTCTGGTATCAATCTGAAGCTCCACCTCGTCCTCCGCGGAAATCACGATGCTTTTCGCGTTCAGATCATGTGCATTGATGGGTGTGATCAAAAGCATGCTCGCCTTTGGATCCACAATGGGGCCGCCTGCCGACATGCTGTAGCCCGTAGATCCGGTAGGCGTCGCCACAATCATGCCGTCTGCCCGATAGCTGGCAAGATACTGTCCGTTTACCGATACCCGGATGCGCAGAATCTGAAGCGCCCCGGTGCGATGAATGACCACATCATTCAGTGCCAGCTGCTCCATAACCGCAGCCCCCTGTTTGAGAATACAGCCCTCCAGCATCATGCGCTCCTCAATGGTAAAGTGATTCGCAAGCAATGTATCCACCGCAGAAAATGCTGTGGCTTCCTCCAGCTCACACAGATAGCCCAGCTTTCCCAGATTGATTCCGATGAGGGGCAGCTGGCGGTCCACAATGTCCCTTGCCGCCCTTATCAGCGTCCCGTCACCGCCAATCACAAACACCGCCTCTGTCTCCTTCGGAATCCGGGAATGCTCCACCCGGACATCGCCTTCTTCGGAAACACTGACACAGTAATCACAGATACCGCCCCGGTCTTCGATATATTGTTTCATCGCTTTGGTAACACGCAGCCCTTCATCCTTGAGGGCATTGACAATGATAAAAAAATGTTTCATATATGGTTCGCTCCATCCAGCTGTGCATGAGCCGCCTTCACAATCCCCTGCACATCCACGGATGCCTCCTTTTCCTGCGCTCCCTTTTTCAAATGTACCAGATATTCGATATTTCCCTCCGGTCCCTTGATGGGGGAATATTCCAGATGCAGGATGCCAAATCCGCTCTCTCCGGCAAATGCAAGAATCTGATGAATGACCTCCTCATGTACTGCCGGATCCCGGACAACCCCCTTTTTCCCCACCTTTTCCTTTCCCGCCTCAAACTGCGGCTTAATCAGACACACCAGCTCTCCGTCCTCCCGCAGCAGTTCCCTTACCGGCACAAGTACCTTGGTCAGGGAGATAAAGGATACATCCACGGAGGCAAAATCCGCCGCCTCCGGAATATCTGCTGGTGTGACATAGCGGATATTGGTTTTCTCCATACACACCACTCTTGGGTCGGTTCGGAGTTTCCATGCGAACTGCCCGTAGCCCACATCCACCGCATACACCTTTTTTGCACCGTTCTGAAGCATACAATCCGTAAATCCCCCGGTAGAAGCTCCGACATCCATACAGACCGCCCCACTTAGAGAAAGTGCAAACTGATGTATGGCTTTTTCCAGCTTGAGTCCGCCGCGGCTGACGTATTTTAAGGTATTTCCCTTGATTTTAATTTGAACCTCTGTGTCAAATTTTGTTCCGGCTTTGTCCTCCCGCTGTCCCTCCACAAAGACATTGCCCTCCATAATCATGGTCTTTGCCTTTTCTCTGGAGGGCGCAAGCCCTCTCTCCGCCAGCAATATGTCCAATCGTTCCTTCATTGATATTCTCTCACGATCCGTTCTGTAATATGTTCAGCATCTAATCCCAATTTTCGCTTGAGCTCCTCGATTTTTCCCTGCTCCACAAACTGCTCCGGTATGGCAACACGGATGAGCCGGACCTCACTTCCCAATTCATCCAAGAAGGACAATACATGCTCCCCGAAGCCTCCGGTACTCACATTTTCCTCCATGGTTACCACCAGCCGATGAGTCGGAAGCAACTCTTTTAGCATTCTCTCATCCAACGGCTTTACAAAGCGCACATTTACCACCGTAGCAGCGATTCCACGCTCCTGCAGCAGTCTGTGCACCTCCACTGCCGTCTCCACCATGCTGCCGACTGCAAGTAAGAGAACCTCCCGCTCCTGTACGATGATTTCGGATTGCCCGTAACGGATCGGAATCCGATACTCCTTTAATCCGTCATAGGCCTCTCCCTTGGGATAACGGATGGCAATCGGTCCGTCATAGGCCACCGCAAACTTAATCATATCCGACAGTTCCCATTTATTTTTCGGTGCCAGAATCGTCATATTCGGAATACCTGACAGATAGGAAAGATCAAAAATTCCCTGATGTGTCTCTCCGTCACTTCCCACCAGCCCGGCGCGATCTACCGCAAAGATCACATGCAGCTTCTGGATACAGACATCATGAAGAATCTGATCGTATGCACGCTGCAAAAAGGAAGAATAAATCGCCACAATCGGAATCAATTCCGCCGCCGCCAGCCCTGCAGCAAAGGTTACCGCATGCTCCTCCGCAATGCCCACGTCAAAAAAACGCTCCGGGAACATATTTCGAAACCGCTTTAACCCCGTTCCGTCTGCCATGGCCGCCGTCACCGCCACAATTTTCTCATTGCGGTCTCCTAATTTGCGCATGACCGTGGAAAAAATATTGGTATAATAGGCTTTTTCCTGTCTGACTGCCGGAAGACCGTTTTCGATGTCAAAGGCATCTGTTCCATGAAACCTTGCAGGATGCCGCTCCGCCGGAGCAAAGCCCTTCCCCTTCTGGGTTCTGACATGCACCAGCACCGGTCCCTCCACCTTCATGGCCTCCCGGAAGGTCTTTACCATGCTGTGAATGTTGTGCCCGTCCACCGGACCGAGATATAAAATTCCCATCTGTTCAAAAAACATGCCCGGTATCACAAGCTGCTTGATTCCGTTTTTGGTTCTGCGTATCTTATCTACGATTTTTTCGCCGTATACGGGAATATTGCTCAAGGAATTCGTGATCCCGCTTTTCAGTCCCTGATAGGATTCTGCCGTTCTCAGCCCTCCGAGATATGTGGAAAGTCCTCCCACATTTTCGGAGATCGACATCTGATTGTCGTTTAATACTATGATAAAATTTGATTTGAGCTTTGACGCATTGTTTAATGCTTCCAGCGCCATACCGCCGGTCAGCGCACCGTCTCCGATTACCGCTGCCACGCGGTAATCCTCCCCGGTCACCTCACGCGCCATCGCAAAGCCGAGTCCCGCCGATATGGAGGTAGAGCTGTGTCCGGTTTCAAAGGCATCACAGTCACTCTCACGTCGTTTCGGAAACCCGCTCATACCGCCAAGCTTTCTGAGCTCGTCAAACCGATTTGCCCTTCCCGTCAGAATCTTGTGCGTGTAGGACTGGTGTCCCACATCCCAGATCAGCTTATCCTTCGGAAAATCCAGACACAGATGAAGTGCCATCGTAAGCTCAATCACTCCCAGATTGGACGCGAGATGTCCGCCGTTGACGGAAATTTTTTCAATCAGAAAGCTTCGGATCTCGTCTGCCAGTTCGTCCAACTCCTCCGACGCTATATTTTTGATATCATTTTCCTGTTGTATTTTCTCCAATAGCATGAGAATACTCCTCTGTTGCTGAAAAACGTAACCTATTTTTCCCGATGGATCAGAAACCGGATCAGTTCCTGAAGGAATTCATTCTGAACCGAAAGACTATGAAGCTCCGTCAATGCCTGCGCCGAATATTTTTCTACATCCTCTGCAGCCTTTTCGATGCCCTCGAAAGCCACATAAGTCGCTTTTTGGTTCTTATCGTCACTGCCCGTCGGTTTTCCCAGCTGTTCGGTCGTGCCTGTCACGTCCAGAATATCATCCTGTATCTGAAATGCCATTCCCACATGGACAGCTGCCCGTGCAATGACCTGCTGTTCCGTTTCATCCGCCCCTGCAAGGATTGCACCGATCAGCATGGATGCCTCCAGCAGGGCACCGGTCTTCAGGCGGTAAATAAAATCAAGCTGTTCCCTGCTCACCTGACCGTCCCGGTCTGTCCACACGTCTACCGACTGTCCTCCAACCATGCCGAATATGCCGGATTTTTGGGAAAGAACACGCAGTGCCCGCGCCACTGCCGGATTTCCCGGTTCCTTTTCCAATGCCGTCAGCGCCGTCTCATAGGCGAAATTCAGCAATCCGTCTCCTGCAAGGATTGCCATCGCCTCCCCATACACCATATGATTTGTCTTTTTCCCCCTGCGGTATTCATCATTGTCCATCGCGGGCAGATCATCATGGATCAGCGAATAGGTATGAATCATCTCAATCGCTGCCATAAACGGCTCTACCAGATCTGAGGTTCCGCCAAACATGCGGAAGGTCTCCTGCATCAGCATGGGACGAAGCCTTTTTCCCCCTGCCAGAAAGCTGTAGCGCATCGCCTCGATGACCCGGCTCTGAAAGCCTTCCTCCGGGGGCAGATAGGCACGAAGTATCGTTTCGATCTGCTCCGTTCTATGCTGTATTTCATGCTGTATTTGCATTCTAAAAATCCTCCGGCTCTCCCTGTTCGTTTAATATCTGCATCTTCTTTTCGATTTCTTCAATCTTAGCATTGCAGCATTTTATCTTTTTCATTCCGGCTTCGTAGTCGGCAAATGCTTCATCAAGTGAAATATCCTCCTGCATATGCGCAAGAATTTCCTCGACCTCCTCCAGCATGTCCTCTAAACCTTCCTGTCCGGTCTCACTCTCACTCATGTATGCGATCCTCCATTTCCATCACGAATTTCTTCTACCGCAAGTGTCAGGCTGCCGTCCGGCAGAACGGCCTGCAGCCGGTCTCCTGTTTTGACCTGTCCCACACTGGAGAGCGCTGCCTGCTCCGAAGTCCGCATATAGACATAGCCATGCCCCAGCTTTTTCAGCGGTGACAAATCCTCCATGCGCTGCGCGATAAGCTGCAGCCTTGTCCTTCTCTGCCCGATCAGCTCCTGCATCCGATGCTCCAGCCGCAGCTGCAAATCCGCCGCATGCTGGGATTTTTCGTTGAGTCGGTTCCCCGGACTCTGCTGCTGCAGCCTTGCCTCCAGCATCTCCACCCGGCTTCTGCTTCGATCCAGATGCCCCTTCATCAGATGCCGTAGCTGCAGCCTTCGGAATGTCAGATCCTCCATAAATTTATCATAGTCAAATACTGCAAGCTCCGCCGCCGCCGAGGGTGTCGGTGCTCTCAGATCCGCCACATAATCAATAATGGTCGTATCCGTTTCATGCCCGACTGCCGAAATAACCGGAGTCCTGCAGTCAAACACTGCCCGGGCAACCGCCTCATCATTAAATGCCCACAGATCCTCAATGGATCCGCCGCCTCTGCCCACGATCAGTACATCCAGCCCGAATGCATCCAGTACACGGATTCCGTCTACAATACTATCCACCGCCCCCTCACCCTGTACCTGTGCCGGGTACAACAGGATCTGAACATAAGGGTTTCTGCGTCCCGCCACATTGCGGATATCCTGAATCGCAGCTCCGGTGGGGGCTGTCACCACTCCGATTTTCGTGGCATATTTTGGAATCGGCTGCTTGTATTCGGCAGCAAACATGCCCATTTCTTCCAATTCCCTTTTGAGCTGTTCAAAACGCTGATACAAATCTCCCGCACCAGCCAAAGAGATTTCCTTGGCGTACATCTGATAGGTTCCGTCCCGCTCAAACACCTGAATGGAGCCTGTCACATGCACCTGGTCTCCATCCTTCATCTGAAAACGCAGTCCGCCGCGATCCCTCAAAAACATGACCGCCTTCATGGCGCTGCCGTTTTCCTTTAAGGTAAAATAAATGTGGCCGGAGCTGTGATATTTGCAATTGGAAACTTCGCCCTTCACGCACAGCTGATGGAGCATGAAGTCCTGTGCAAACATATTTTTGATATACCGATTGATCTGGGAAACTCCATAGACATTTTTGCTCATACCAGTCTGGCCAATACCCCGTTCACGAATGCAGGAGATGTGTCATTGCCATATTTTTTCGCCAGCTCCACCGCCTCATTGATGGCGACACCCGTGGGGATTTCCTCCTCATAGTTTATTTCATACACTGCCAGACGCATGATGGTCAGATCCGCCTTCCCCATACGGCTGGTCTTCCAGCCTTTGGCTTTTTCATTGATTCGTTCATCGAGCCGGGCCTTTTTTGCCGCAATATCCCTGCATTTTTTTTCAATATAGAGGCGGTCTTCTTCCTTCAAATCGTCCTGTTCATTCATGGAAAGCTCCAACTGCTCCTCAAATCCCTCATCATCATAAAAATCTATGCGAAATAATATTCGGAAAATTCGTTCTCTGACTGCTCTTCTGCTCATATCTTTCCTCTCATAAATGGAAACGCTTCAGACTATGTAAAAAGAATGCCGCAAAGGCATTCTTCAATTATACAACATTTCCTGTTGTGAAAAAAGCATTATTTGGTATTTTTCATATCAACCGATGCAATTCTGACATTTACCTCAGCCACTGACAAACCGGTCATTGTCTCAATGGCAGTCTTAACCTTTTCCTGAACCTTTACGGACACCTCGGGAATCGAAAAGCCGTATTCAATATTCAACGCAACTGCCACGTCAACCGTGTCCTCAAGCACATCTACCTTGACCCCCTTGGACAGATTCTTCATGCCCAGCTTGCTGACCAGCTCGTTGGTAATATTTCCTGCCATGGATGCCACACCTTCCACCTCTGTGGCTGCCAGACCCGCGATGATCGCTACCACCTCATCCGCAATATAGACCTCTCCCAGATTATCTTCTTTTATTGTAAATATCCTTCTATTCTCAGCCATGCTGTGCCTCCTGTAAATAAGATTTTTATATTATAGCAGATTCCGCAGTAAAGCACAAGTATCTTGCGATCAATGACGCATAGCCATGTTTAAGATGATAAAATGAAGGGAATACTTGCAAATGCTGAAGGCATATGCTATAATTCCAGTAGGCAAAAATGATGGAAGTTGCTCATAGAGGCACGCCAAAAAACCTCAGAGGTCGCACCCTCTGAGGTTTTTCTATTCCGTTGTGGCAGGGTGGCTTAAGCCCCAGGCCGACTACCGCCTGTTAATCTCCGTCCAACCATTTGCAAATGTAGTAGGCAACTACACCTGCCAAAACAGAGACAAAAAATGATAGAAATACACTCAAGATGGCACACCCCCTTCCTGTACCTGTCTAGGGGTGGTAGCCAGTCCATTATAACATAGTGGTCAAAAAGTCACAATCCATCAGTCCGTCTCCACATACAAATCCCCGCCCTGGCATACTACGCTGCAGAGGGGTTCGTGCTCCTCTGCGGGCTCGGCAAATTCCTTGCTGCGCAGCTGCGAAAGCTTTTCGAAATAAAAGTTCACCGCCTCACCGGAGGTGTCAAATTTTCGCAGTGCTGCCGGTGCATTCCAGTCCTTCCAGTACACCATATGATAATCCACATAGGCCACCGTTGCAAAATCCCCATCCTCGCGGTTCTCGAAGGTTTTCTGCATGGACGTGCGCATATCGCTGCCTTCGATGCGTTGTAGTGGAGTCTCTTTATTCCCTTTTTTCTGCTGCTGTTCCTCCTCCACCATGCGATCCACAGCTTCCGCCGCACGGTTCATGGCCTCGAAAATATCAATCTGCCCCTCTATGGATTCTTTCCCTGTTTTCATATCTATCTTCCTTATTTCCCCAGTATTTTGCTGGTATCAATAAACTCATAGGGTGTCTGCTGATATACATAATAATTCAGCCAGTTTGCATAGAGCATGTTGCCGTGAGAGCGCCACTGCAGCAAGGGTTTTGCATTGACATCGTCATTGGGATAATAATTTACCGGCTTTGCAATATCCAGCCCCTTTGCCAGATCCCGTTTGTATTCCTTGTCCAATGTGCGCCGGTCATACTCCGGGTGCCCCATGACAAAAATTTTCCGCCCTTCATCTGCGATCGCAAGAAACACCCCCGCCTCTTCCGACTCCGCCAGAATCGTCAGCTTTCCTGTTTTTTCAATATCCTCGCGCTTGATCTCGGTATGCCGGGAATGCGGCGCCATAAAGTAATCATCAAAGCCCCGCACCAGCGGCACCTTCCGGTTCAGTACGCGATGTCGGTAAATGCCGAACATTTTCTTGTCCAGCAGATGCTTCTGTATGCCATAATGATAATAAAGCCCTGCCTGAGCTCCCCAGCACAGGTACAGCGTAGACGTGACATGAGTCTTTGTCCACTGCAGAATTTCACAGAACTCTTCCCAATAATCTACTTCCTCATATTCCATCAGCTCCACGGGCGCTCCGGTAATGATCAGCCCGTCCAGATTTGAGTCCCTGATCTCATCAAAGGTCTGATAAAATTTATTCAAGTGACTTTTGGAGGTATTTTTGGATTCGTGACTGTTTACCGTAATCCATGAAACATCCACCTGCAGCGGTGTGTTGGAAAGGGAGCGCAGCACCTGCAGCTCTGTCTCCTCCTTCAGCGGCATAAGATTCAGGATTCCGATCTCAAGCTGTCTGATGTCCTGATGTTTCGCCCGGTTCTCATCCATCACAAATATATTTTCTTTTTCCAGAATCTCCCTGGCAGGCAGATCATTCATTGTCTTGATAGGCATATTTCTGGACTCCCTCCTATTTGATCATCTCCCGGAACGCTTCCTCAGTCAGCACCGGTATCCCAAGCTCATTTGCTTTGCTTAATTTGCTTCCCGCATTTTCTCCTGCAAGAAGGAAACTTGTCTTCTTTGACACGGAGCCGGTCACCTTTCCGCCATTCGCCTCAATCATGGCTTCCGCTTCCTTCCGGTCCATTCCGGGCAATGTTCCCGTAATAACAAAGGTCATTCCCTGCAGTGTCCCTTCGCCGCCCTGCGGTTCCGCTGTTTTCATATTTACTCCGTAGCTTTTCAGACGGTCTATGAGCGCAATATTTTTCTCATCCGTGAAAAACTCGCGGATTGCCTGCGCACTGACCTGCCCGATGTCCGGCACTTCTAAAAGCTCCTCCGTCCCGGCCTTCATCAGACACTCCACGGAACCAAACTGTCGGAGCAGCGCCTTTGCCGCTGCTTTTCCCACATTTGGGATTCCAAAGCCGCTTACCAGCATACAGGCATCGTTTTCCTTTGCCCGTTCAATCGCCTCCAGCAGCTTGTCCGTATTTTTTTCCTTGCCGACAATCCCCTCCCGGATCAGCTCTTCGCGTTTTTCTTTCAATATAAAAATATCCGCGATATCCTTAATATATCCTAATTTTACCAAATCTTCAATATACACCGAGCCAAATCCCTTGATATCCATGGCGTCCCGTCCCACAAAATTGATGATATGGCGCTCAAGCTGCGCAGGACAGCTCGGGGAGGTACAACGAATATCCGCCGTATCCTCCTCCCGGTGTGTTTTCGCTCCGCACACCGGACAGTATGGCGGAATCTGAAAGGTTTTCGTGCCTGCAGGACGTTTTTCCCTCCGCACCTCCTTCACCTTCGGGATGATCTCTCCGGATTTGTATACCACAACAGTATCCCCGATACCGACCCCAAGCTGGTCGATGTAGTCCTGATTGTGCAGTGTAGCGCGGGAAACGGTTGTCCCGCAGAGACGGATGGGCTCAAACACTGCCGTCGGGGTAATCCTTCCGGTCCGCCCAACGGAGAGCTCAATGTCAAGCACTCTGGTCTCCTTTTCCTCGGGCGGATACTTATACGCCACCGCCCAGCGGGGCACCTTGCTGGTAGCACCGATTTTTTCCCGGTCGGCATACCGATTCAGCTTGACCACCGCTCCATCGATGTCGTACCCGAGTCTGCCCCGGTTTTCGCCGATCTCACAAATGGCCGCCCAGACCTCCGCCGCCGTATGACACACCCGGTAATCCTCAATGACCGGGATCCCCTGTTCTTTCAAATACTCATACCCTTCCGTGTGGGTGTCAAACGCAATCCCTCTGGTCTGTTGAATGTTAAATACAAACATGGAAAGTCCCCGCTCTGCGGTAATTTTGCTGTCCAGCTGGCGCAGGGTTCCGGCGGCACAGTTTCTGGGATTGGCAAAGGGCTTCTTTCCCAGCAGCTCCTGCCTCTCATTGACCTGTTCAAACGCCTCATTGGTCATATACACCTCACCGCGGATTTCCAGATATTCCGGTCGATCCTTAAGCTGCTGTTTTACATCGGAAATCGCTCTCGCATTGACCGTGACATCCTCTCCGAAGTTGAGCCCGTCCCCTCTGGTTTCCGCCAGCTGCAGCTCTCCGTCCTGATAACGCAGGGACATGGAAAGTCCGTCAATCTTGTACTCGACCACAAACTCCGGCTGATCAAACTGCTGCGTCATTTCTTCCACAAAATGTTCTACTTCCTCTCTGGAAAACACATCATTCAGGCTTAACATCGGCACATTGTGGCGCACCAAAACTCCGGCCTCACGCTTTGCCTCGCCGCCCACCCGCTGGGTCGGAGAATCCGCGGTCACATATTCCGGGTGCTCTTTTTCCAGTGCCTTCAGCCGCTGCATCAGCATATCATATTCATGATCCGAAATTTCCGGCGCATCCATATTGTAGTATCGGTTGCTGTGGTATTCAATTTTCTGCTTCAAAGCCCGAAGCTCTTCCTGTATGTCTGCCATAGTCTGTTTATTTTCCTTTCCCTTTCCTGTCTAAAAGCTTTTTCAGGGTGCTCCACTCCTCCGGGGTAAGCTCCCGATAAGCGCCCTCCTTTAAGCTGCCCAGCCGGATATTCATGATCCGTATGCGGTTCAGGCGGGTGACACGATACCCGAAATATTCACACATCCGGCGAATCTGCCGATTGTAACCCTGTGTCAGAATGATGCAAAAGCTGTTTTTTCCGATCTGTCTGACCTGACAGGGTCTGGTTACCACCTGAAGCTCCTCCAGCGGAACTCCCTGCGCCATTCCCCGCAAAAAAGCAGATGTGACCGGGCGATCCACTGTCACCTCGTATTCCTTCTCGTGCATGTTTCCCGCCCGCATGATCTGATTGACCAGATCGCCCTGGTTGGTGAGCAGGATGAGTCCCTGGGAATCCTTGTCCAGCCGTCCCATCGGATAAATCCGTTCGGGATATCCAATATAATCAATAATATTATTTCTTTCCTTTTTTGACGTGGTACATACAATGCCTTTCGGCTTGTGAAACACGAGAAGCACCGGCTTCCGATTCCGCTGTATCACTTTGTTGTCCACGCACACGCAGTCCTTTGCCGTAATTCGTTCCCCCGTCACAGCCACCCTGCCATTTACGGTCACACGTCTCTGCTCGATCAATCGATCTGCCTCACGCCGGGAACAGACTCCGGCCTCACTCAAAAATTTATTGATTCGAGCCTGGTTTTCTTCCATATCGCCACCTGCCAAGTCGCCTAGTACAGCGAGTATTAACTCTGTGATAGTGTAACGCAGGATTCGCTGTACCAGCTTCCTCCTACATAAAAAGGAGGTTCTTCGAACCTCCTTTTGTCGATTATTCTTCTAACGTCTTTTCGATATGTTCGTTATTTTGAGCTATTTCCTGTAATCGAGAAAAACTTTATAACACCAACAATCGGTATAAATCCGGAAATATAACCGATTACGCGTGCATCCTCCAGCGTCTTGTTCTCTGTATCCATAAAGATTTTTGTAAATACCGTACCCAGAAACAGCACGCGGATTGCAATACCCAGCCATGTACCGATCGCCGGAACGAAAGAAACCACAAACGTTCCAATCCACCATAGTTTATACAACAGTGCCGGCAGGTCTTTTCCAAACATCGGAAGTGCCTCTGCTCCGCCGCATGCCACATCGCCCAGCGCGTAATACTGTCCATAGGGAATCCATGCCAGCCAAGCCTTGTCATAGCCATACAGATTCAAAATCTTATAGATTCCGAGAGCTGTCACGACATACCATGCCACTGCTATCAGTACTACGAATAAAATTAACAAAAAACCTCCAGCTGCTATCGCTGTGTAAATTCCTGCACTACTCATTTTTTTACCTCTCTTGTTCTTTACTTTTTCTCCGCTACTTTAACAACTCCGTTTTGATATAACCGGTCTTGTCCTTCCATGAGACCTTTGTCCATCCCTCTTCATAGCTCATGATGACCTCCACCGTATCTCCGGAATAGGCCACGCCTACCTTCGCAGAGGTTTCACTCATGGATGCCCGAATATTGATGGTTTTCTCCAAAACGATTTTGCTTCCCTCCGGCACCACATCCGCATTGCCTGTCTCATTTTCGCCCGTATCATCCGTCTCATTTTCGTCCGTATTCCCGCCTTCGGACAGGTACTCACTCTTGATGTAGGCAAGAGAACCCTCGTATTCGACCTGGCTCCAGCCATCCTCGGTGACTGCCACCCGGGTCAGTTCTGCACCCTTTCTCACCTTTCCAAGGGCTTCCGAATCCGCACTCGGTTCTTTTCTCACATTGACGTTCGCGGTTGCGTAAACCGTTTCCCTTGTCTCCTCGGGCTGATCCGCGTTTTCCTCCGGATCAGCGGTATTTTCCTCCGGATTCTCTGCGTCCGTCGATTCCGCATTTTCATTCGTCTGGTCAGCCGACTCCCCCGTATCCGTACTGCCTTCACCTCCGTCCTGTGCAAGTGAAGCCGCCCATGCTGCATATGCTTCCGGAATCGTAGTGTTTACCGCAGCTGCCAGCTGCTCATCGGATGCCACTGCCGCTTCGTATTCCGCCTGAACCTCTGTCTGCAGTGCCAGCACCTCCGGATCGTTCTGGAAGGTATCAATCAATGCCATTACCTCAGGCTCTGTCTCCAGCTCCATATTCAGCCTGTTATAGCTGCTGTACAGATTGTCAATGTACAGTGCCCCGTTTTCATCGGTTCTGACATAGAAAAATTCCAATCCGGGTGCAGGTGTTTCCACTCCGGTAAACCTCATTTTCAGATATACGGACACGAGATAGGAGCCCTCCTCCAATCCCGGCTTGCTGTAGCACCGGATATCCTCATATCCCTCTACATACTGGGAAAACATAGAAATAAAATTCAGTTCATTTTCCGTCACTGACCTGGCATAATTCTGTAATGTCGCCAAATCTCCCTGCGCATATGCGGTAAAATAATTGATAATAAGTTCATTCAGTCCTTCGACCTGATCCACCTCAAAGGATTCCAATTTCTCTGTCTCTGTACTCCCCAGCTCTGTGGTCGGAGCCGTTTCCTGTTCCCCGCCAAACTTTACCATCAGAAGTACCAGTAAAGCAAACAAAATTGCCGCCAGAATATAACGACCGTATTTTCTTATGAATGCAGCTGTTTTGTCCTTAAGCTCCTGTACTTTCATAGTATTCCTCCAGTTTTTTCAAAAGGTTGCGGCATGTGCCGCTCCGGAGTATATGTAAAAAAAAATGCACCCGGCGGGAATCGAACCCGCATTATCAGAGTCGGAGTCTGACGTTCTATCCATTAGACTACGGTTGCAACTTCTATATCATAACACAGTTGGTTTCAAAAATCAAAGGTTTTTCTCAAATATTTGACAGGATCAGTTCTTTCCTATACAATGTTGTGTACATGATTATTTTTTGAACAAGGAGAATGCTTATGAGTTTCCAATATCTGAATCAACTGCCGAGTCCGGCAGAAATTTTAAAGGAATATCCGCTCCCGGAGGATCTGACCCGGATAAAAAAAGAGCGTGATGCCGCCATCCGGGATGTGTTGACGGGAAAGGACGACCGCTTTCTGGTCGTGATCGGTCCCTGCTCTGCGGACAGCGAGGATCCGGTCTGCGATTACGTCAGCCGTCTGACCAAAGTTGCGGAGGATGTAAAGGATCGCCTGATCATCATCCCCAGAGTATACACCAACAAGCCGCGCACCACGGGGGAGGGCTACAAGGGAATTGCCACGCAGCCGGATCCGGAGAAGGAACCCGACATGGTTGCCGGTATGATCGCCATGCGCAAGCTCCACATCCGCGCCTTTCAGGAAAGCGGTCTCTCTTCTGCGGATGAAATGCTGTATCCCGAAAACTGGAGCTATGTAGAGGATTTGCTGTCCTATGTAGCAATCGGCGCGCGTTCCGTGGAGGATCAGCAGCACCGCCTGACCGTCAGCGGCTTCGATGTGGCTTCCGGTATGAAAAATCCTACCAGCGGCGATTTTTCCGTGATGCTCAATTCCGTCTATGCGGCACAGCATCCCCATCATTTTGTCTATCGGGGTTATGAGGTGGAAACCACCGGAAATGAGCTGACCCATGTGGTGCTTCGCGGTGCCGTCAGCAAGCACGGGAACAACACGCAAAACTATCATTATGAGGATATCATGCGTCTGATCGAAATGTACAACGAGCGTGATCTGAAGAATCCCGCTGCCATCATCGATGCAAACCACGCAAATTCCAACAAGCAGTACCAGGAGCAGGTGCGTATCGTCAAGGAAGTGATGCACAACCGCAGAGTATCGGATGAAATCCGTCAGATGGTGAAGGGTGTAATGATTGAAAGCTACATTGAACCCGGCTGCCAGAAAATCGGCGACCATGTGTACGGAAAATCCATCACCGATCCCTGTCTGGGCTGGGAGGATTCCGAGAAACTGATCTATACCATTGCGGAGATGGCTGAATAGACCTTTACCTCCATATACGGACGCTGGCAGCACGACCGGGTACTCTTCGGGGCACGCTCTCGCTACGCGAAAAACGTAGCGGTACTAGGCTTGCAGAATACGCAAGCCAAGAACCGACGTTTTTCAAGTGCCCCGAGAGAGTACCCGGTCGTGTTGCCAGCTGTTTATTGCAAATGCTACAGCACCTTTCTGCACAGATCGGGAGCCACATAGACCTCCAGCAGGATCCCTATGGTCAAAAGCAGCGTGAGCATGGCGCACGTCTCCACCCACTCCCTCACGCTGCGCTTACGGTAATTTCTGTGATAGCCCCACTGCAGCCGAACCATCCCTGCGTAGACCAGCACATAAAAGAGTCCATGTGGAAATAGGGAAAGAATCAGAAACGGCAGCCGACGGATTCCCAGACTCATGACCCCTGTCACAAATAAAAACCCCAGCGAGGCTCCCGCATAGCTGACATAAGCATAGTGAACCACCGCATAGGCTGCCGTCATCCCAAGCAGAAACAATCCCAATATCACCGGAAGCCGGATTCCCGCCACATACAGCAGATACTCGTTTCCCCGAAACGAGGTTTGTTTGAGCTGCTGCAGAAAATAAGTATTTACGGCGCCGTACTGCCCCGTTTTATTTTTCCCATACAAATTCGCAAGAATAATTCCTGCAAAAAAGGCTAAAAAAAACGTGATCTCCAACGGCAGAAATCCCTTCCGTTCCCTGTATTCTTTATGTCCTCTTCGCTTCCTTAACTTCCTTAGCGCCAACCTTTTCCTCATACCACACTTGTCTTACTCTTTTTCTTCTATTCTATTCCCGTATTTCCCGTAATATGCCAGAACTCCGGCAACCGTTTTGCTGTCCTGAATGGTTCCCGCATAAATCATGTCCAAAAGCTCCTGCAGCTTATAGGTATGCACATCAATAAATTCCTCCGGATCCAGATTTTGTTTTCCGGGGATAAGCTCCGTCGCCAGGTATACATCAATAAACTCGTTGCAGAATGCCACCGTGGTTTTTAAGGAAAGCAGCTTTTCGATCTTTCCGGCCCGGTATCCCGTTTCCTCCTCCAGCTCACGCAGCGCACACACCTTCGTGTCCTCGGTCAGACTGTCTCTGGCTCCCGCCGGAATCTCGATTGTCTCGCGATCCAGCGCATTGCGGTACTGATGCACCATCAGAATCTCTCCTTCCGATGTAACCGGAACCACCGCAGCCGCACCCTTGCGGTGTGCAACAAAGTCCCACTCCGCGGTTGTCCCGTCCGGCAGCTGCATCGTATCCGAATAGACATCCACGATTGCCCCTTTGTATTTTAAGGTTCTTTGAATCCGCTTGATCTGTTCCATCGTATCAATCCTTTCTGACATTCAATAATTTTGCCGGTACAGAGCCAACAAGCCCCGCACCGGCCTTTCCAAATAGTTCTTTCACTCCCCTGTTTATCTCACCCACACTCCGTTCGCATCAATGCGATAGCTGCCAATTCTTGTATTTGCCGCCATCACACCGGATGCATAGCTGTAATACCATTTTCCGCCTACCTGATACCAGCCGGTCTGCATTGCTCCGCTGCCACTCAGATAATACCAGCTTCCGCCTATGCGCTGCCAGCCCGTCTGCATTGCTCCGCTGCCACTCAGATAGTACCACGTTCCGCCTATGAGCTGCCAGCCCGTCTGCATTGCTCCGCTGTCACTCAGATAGTACCACGTTCCGTCTATGAGCTGCCAGCCCGTCTGCATTGCCCCGCTGCCGCTCGTATAGTACCAGGTGCCGCCGTCATTGACCCAGCCCGTCTGCATCGCTCCGCTTCCGCTCGTATAGTACCAGATGTCGCCGTCATTGACCCAGCCGATCTGCATCGCTCCGCTTCCGCTCGCATAATACCAGATTTCGCCGTCCTGAATCCAGCCCGTCTGCATCGCTCCGGTACTGTCCATATAGTACCAACTGCCATTGACAAGCTCCCAGCCGGTCTGTGTCTCGCCGTCCTCGCTGTAATAATACCAGGTGCCGTCTTTTTCTACCCAGCCCGTTTCGGTTTCCGTGGAAGCCTGTCTGCTCCCGGAGGTCTGTGCGCTTCCGCTTCCGGAGGTCTGTGCATTTCCGCTTCCGGAGGTCTGCGCGTTGCCCGCGCCATGATTGCTGCCGGAAGACGGTGTCGGATTGGTCGGCGTTACGGGATTGGAAGGAGGATTCTCCCCCTGATTGTCGTCGTCTGTATCATCGTCGTCTTCCTCCGGCTCCTCTACCGTTACCTTAACGATTACCGCAGCCAGATCCGTAAAATTTTCATCCTCGGAGGTAAAGCTTGCGTACACCTCATTTTCTCCTGTTTGCAGCTCCTGCTCTTTGTTCTTCCAGCTCCATGTACCGGAAATCGGTGTCGTGTCGTTCTGAGACACAGTCGCAGCCAGTTCCGTCAGCGGAACCTCCGAAAGCTTCATTCCGTCCTCTCCGGTTACCTTGATCTCAATCAATGCCACATGGGGCTTTGCCTGTGCGATCGTAAAGCTTGCCTCGTCCGTCATTCCGGTAAAGTTGCCCTTGCCGGAAAGCGCAAAGCTGTACGTTCCGACATTCTTTGCAGTCTCGCTCTGCAAAATCGTGTAATCCGTACCCTCTTCGAGCGCTCCGGTAATCCCCTCGATTTCCACGCTCTTGACCGGATTCTGCACCTTGCCGTTATAGGTCAGTTTTCCTTCCTGCTCCAGCGTGATGACCGCAGCTGCGATGCTTGCCTTTTTGATCTCAAAGGTTTTCTCTGCCGTGCCCTCATAATTTCCGGTTCCCTCGATGATCAGAGTGTAGGTTCCCGCATCGGTTGCCTGGTCGCTTCCCTCGGAAATGAGATAGTCATCCTTCACAACAAGTGCGGTTCCATTTACCGTTACCTGTGTAATCGTGAAGGTCTGCCCGGTTCCGTTGTAGATCAGCGCGTCATCCTTCAGCGTAATCTCGGCATCCTTGATATCCCTTGCCTTGATCGTAAACGGAATCTCAAGGGTTCCGTGATAGGTCGTGCCGTCGGTTACTGCGAGAAGCGCGTAATCGCCTGTCTCCTCCGGCGCTGCGGTAAGCTTCTCCTTGTTTCCATCCGCATCCACCTTGTACCAGGTATAGGTCAGTGTGCCGGCATCGCTTACCAGACCACCGCCCTCTGCCTTGCTGATCTTTAACGCGGTGTCAACCACGCTGACGGCCGTCCCCTTCACATAGGTCAGAACCCGCTTCTCCTCTGCCGTATCGGCTCCAATCGGTGTTTCGGACGAATCCCCGCCCTGGACCGTGATGCCCGAAAGCTTTACCGCGGTCATTTTCTTCGTCTCGACCGGAATCACGACGTCTGCGATCTCATAATTTTTGCCCGTAAAGGAAACCGTGATTTCCGCCTTCTTTTCTTCGTCGGCTACCGCGCTGACCGGAATCGCGAGCGTCGCGCCCGTAACGGTCAGCTTTGCATTGGTCTCCGCATCGATGACACCGTCCTCGTTTTTCGAAAGCTGCGCCTCATACTTTGTCACGTCCGCGGCAACCGCAGCGTCCAAGAGCCCGCTCAAATCATAGTAATAGCTCTCCGCGGAAGCTGTCGCCACCGGATAAGCCGACGGAGCTGTCGGCGTAACCGCCTGTTTGTTAATGGTTCCTACATTTGCGGAGATGCCCTCCTCCGGCAACTGATAATGTGCCGCGTCGGTGCCTGTCAATCCGGTATGACCCGACTTCGGCTTTGCAATGATCTTCAGGTTCGTTCCAACATCCGGTTTTTCAAATGCATATTCGATGCCGTCTGTGTCAATCGTAACCGTTTCCCCGTCCTCAATATCGGCCGCGTTTAAGGTCAGGGACAGCTCCGTCCCGGTCAGCGTAATGTTCGTCTTGGTGTCATATACCTTTTCAAAGCTTCCGGTTAAGGTGGCGTTCAATACCTTCGGCTCAACCGTTACCGAAACTGTGCCGCTTACCGATTTGTAGTTGATCTCATCCTTCGGTTGGAAGGTATAAGCATAGTCAGCACTGCCGATTGCAGCCAGTATGGTATCCGGTGCGTCAAACGCAAAGTCTCCCGCTACCTTCGGCGCGTCCGTGCCGGTACCGAGGGTTGCCGTTCCCGTGATCGTGGAATCCGCAAGGGTCTGCCGATAG
Organism: Lachnospiraceae bacterium; assembly: GCA_017484135.1. GTDB lineage: Bacteria > Bacillota > Clostridia > Lachnospirales > Lachnospiraceae > Roseburia_C. Next base: position 47,243 of record JAFUTQ010000021.1, on the reverse strand, counting down.
GCAGCTGCGGTTGCCTTCACATCGCTAAGCGTCGGTTCTGCCTGTGAAACAGCCACCGGTGTATCCGTGCTGTTTTGGATCGAAAGCTGCAGCCCTGCCGGAATCGTGTAGTTGGCATTGGTGTCATCGGCGGTGGTCGTAAAGGTAATCGTGTCTGCCTTGTCTGCGTTGGCATCGTTATAGACTGCGGTTCCCGTCACAAAGACCGTTCCGTCAATGGTTACCTTGTCACTGCTCTGGAGCACAACCTTGATCTTGCCAGCGTCAACCGCGGTGGTTCCGTCATAGGTTTTGGTAAGTACGGAAGACGAATCCAGCTTTAGATTGTCCGCCGTAAGCTCTGCTTTTTTGATCGTCGTGGTGACGCTCTGTACATCACTCGCATTTACATTCGTGGAGTCTGCCTGTACCCGGTAATACACCACATAGTCGCCTGCATTTTTTCCCTTCGGGACCTCTGTACTCCAGGTGGATTGGTTATCTATGCTGTACTCCAGCGTTCCGACGGAGGTCTCCCCCGCCTTTACCAGCTCCTGCTCCTTTCCGTTGTAGGGAATGATCTTTTGCACGGGCGCTTTCACGTCCGATATGTTCGGAGACGCTTTTTTGATTTCTACCTCGATCGATGCTTCGGCAGAATCCTCGTGGTTGCTGTCTCCCTTGATTCTGTAGTATACCTTATAGGTGCCCGCATTCTTTTCCTTCGGAATCGTCGTCGAGCCATTCGCGCTAAAGTCAATATTTGCAGTATTGCTATAGTAAATTGTACAGCCCTCATCTGCCGGTGTTTTGACCGTGACCAGCGCCTGTTCCTTTCCGGTATAGGTCAGTTCGTTCGCCTTAAGCTCTGCCGCAGCGGTTGCTTTTTTCACCTCGACCTTAAACTTTGCCTCATTTTGGCTGTAATTGCCGGCGGTTGACACATTGATCACCAGGGTGTAAGTTCCCACATTGATCGGCTCGGATTCCCGCTTTTTTTCCTCATCCAAAGCTGTGGACGTAAAATCACCGTCGTACCACGTAAAGGAAACGTTTTCATCGGAAGCTGCCTCGATCGAAAAGTTCTCTCTCTTCGGCTCCGCAATGGGATCGCCGGTGTATGCAGGCGTAAGATTATATTTCTTCTCATCGGTGCTCGCCAATTCTTTTATCTCTGCCTGTTTGCGGCTGATATTCCAGCTCACCCGTTTTTCACCGGTATAACTGCCCGTTCCCGCAATGGTCACATAGTATATTCCCGCATCTTTTGCCTCCGCTGTACCACTCTTGATCGTATAATCCGTATCCGGATTCAGCGTTTTCCCACCGATTGCGAACGTCGGCTTATACGTTGTCGTCCCATCGTATGTCAGCGAAGTTGTCTGCGTGATTGACGCAGTTGAAATGTCCGTCTCTCCGGTTCCGATCCGCGTCTCCGGGATTTCCTGCACAGAGACTTGCTCTGCCGTGCAGGAAGCCGCATAAGCGGTGTATGCCGTCTGCGGCATCAAAGACGCTGCCGTTGCCACTGCCATTGCCAGCGCGGACAGCCGTTTTCCTGCTTCTCTTACTTTCATAAATCTGCTCCTTTCCTTCTGCATTTGTATGCATGGTTACGTGGTTTCATGTTTCCCTCTTCGTCACAAACCTTTAACGTTTTTAATTGTACACTCTTAATGTCCTCTTTTCAATACTTAAATCCGCTCATCACGGAATGAACGGACGCGCTCCTGCGCAAAAAAAGGGTGTAAAACCTGTGCTTTCACAGGCTTTACACCTCTTTGAGCAGGAGGTTCGTGGGGAAGCCTTTGACCAAAAGGAAAGGCTTCCCGTGTGGCGAGAGGGGCAGCTGCCCCTTCCCTGCTCCATCAGAACTCTCGATTTATCGAACCCATTCTCCGTTTGCATTGACGCGATAGCTGCCGATTCTCGTGCTGACTGCCATCACACCGGATGCATAGCTGTAATACCATTTGCCGTTTACCTGATACCAGCCGGTCTGCATCGCGCCGTCGGCATTCAGATAATACCATTTGCCGTCTAAGAGCAGCCAGCCGGTCTGCATTGCGCCGCTCTCATCCAGATAGTACCATTTGTCGTTTATGAGTTGCCAGCCGGTCAACATTGCGCCGTCGGCATTCAGATAGTACCATTTTCCGTTTACGAGCTGCCAGCCGGTCTGCATTGCGCCGTCGCTGTTCATGTAATACCAGCTTCCGTTTACCAGCTCCCAGCCGGTCTGCATTGCGCCGTCGCTGTTCATGTAATACCAGCTTCCGTTTACCAGCTCCCAGCCGGTCTGCATTGCGCCGTCGCTGTTCATATAATACCAGCTGCCGTTTACATACTCCCAGCCGGTCTGCATTGCGCCGGTGCTGTCCATATAATACCAGCTGCCGTTTACATACTCCCAGCCGGTCTGTGACTCGCCGTCCTCGCTGTAATAATACCAGGTTCCGTCTTTTTCTACCCAGCCCGTCTCGGTCTCCTCTGATTTCTTTGTATCGTCCGCAGCCTTGCTGTCGTCCGGGGTATCGGACTCCTCCGAGGTGCTGCTGTTATCCGGGGTATCCTCCTGCTGCGGAGTCTCGGGAGTCTCCGGCTCTTCCGGCTCTTCCGGTTCTTCCGGTTCAGGATCTGCCGGTTTTGCCGCAACATTTACGGTAATCGTGATTCCGGCTTCCACTAAGCTCCAGTCCAGACCGCCGCCCTGTGTCACGGTTCCTTGGATGGTAAGTGTCTGTGCATTGGTCTTTGTCACATCGTATGTGAAGTCTGACCATTCCACAGCTGCGATATAGGAGCCCTCAACCCCATCCTCCATGGTCAGATTGACCGTTTTCGGAAGCTTGCCCTTGATCTCATCCTTTGTGGTTCCATTGTCCACACTGATTGCCGCAGGTGTGACAACCGCCTTTACAGCCGGAGGAATGACTGCTTCCGCTACGTTTACGGTAACCGCTTTCTCCTCAGGTGTGTTGAAATTCTCCCCATCTGCCGGTATGAACCGAACCTGTGCGGTATTTTCGCCAACCTCCAAGGTCAGTGTTTCGTCAACCCATGCCCAAGAGCCTTCTACCGTCGTGTCGTCGTCCTCTGAGAGAACTGCGGTCTGTCCGGTGATGGAAACATCTGCCAGTGTCAGTCCATCCTGCTCTGTCGTCCCGATCTCTGCCGTGTTCAGGTACGGGGTTGCCTTTTTGATCTCGAAGGTCAACTCATCCGTAACGCCTGTGTAGTTGCCCTTTCCCAACAGAATATAGCTGTATGTTTTCGCATTCTTTGCCGCCTCGCTCTGCAGGATCGTATAATCCACGCCCTCTGTCAACGGCTCCCCGATGCCTGCGATGGTTACACGCTTGATCGGAGGATTCTGCACTGCTCCGTTGTAGGTCAGACCTTCCTCCTCCAGAGTAACAGCTGCCGATGAGATATCTGCCTTTTTGATCTCAAAGGTTTTCTCTGCCGTGCCCGCATAGTTTCCGGTTCCCTCGATGACCAGCGTATACTCGCCCGCATCGGTTCCCTTGTCGGTGTCTTCGGAGATGATATAGTCGTCCTTGCCAAGCGTGACACTGTCCACCTCTACCGTTGTGATCGCCTTTGTCTGCTCAGTTCCGTCATAGGTCAGTGTCGCACCGAGTGTAATATCTGCGTCTGCGATGTCCTTTGCCCGGATCGTAAACGGAATCTCTAAGGTTCCGTGATAGGTCGTGCCGCTTGTGGTTACCAGAAGCGTGTAATCGCCTACGTCTCCCGGTGCAGCAGCCAGCTTCTCCTTGTTTCCGGCTGTGTCCACCTTGTACCAGGTGTAGTCAGGTGTTCCTACCGTGGTGTTGTTTAAGATGCTTCCTGTATCTGCGTCGGTAAACTCTAATGCAGTGTGATCCTCAGATACTGTCGCGCCGCTCTTATAGGTCAGGAAGCGCGCATTCTCGAGGGTTTCTGCGTCGATCGGTGTCTCTGTGGTATCTCCGCCCTTGACTGTGATGCCGGAGATGTTTACTGCGTTCATCTCTTTTGTCTCAACGGTAAGATAGACACTGGTAATCGTATAATTTGTGCTGCGGAACCGAACCTCGATGGTTGCCTGCTCCCCGGCTGTTTCTACTGCATTGACCGGAATCGCAAGGGTCGCACCCGTAACGGTCAGTCCGTCCGCGCCTATGATCCCTGCCGTGTCATTGGCAACCTCTGCCAGATATTCTGTCACACCCTCTGCTACCGTAGAGGATAACAGCTCACTCAAATCATAATAGCAGGTTTCCTCTGTGCCTGTCGCCACCTGATAAGCCGACGGAGTCGACGGGTTCACTGCTGCCGCTTTGATGGTTCCTACATTGGCGGAGATGCCGTCTGTCGGGAGCAGATAGTTGCCGGCACTGCTTCCTGTCAATCCTGACTGATTTGCAGCAGGCTTGGCAAGGACCTTCAGATTGGTTCCCACATCTGATGTTGCAAAGGTATACACGATGTTGGTAGCATCAATTTGTACAGTATCACCGTCTTCTATGTCGTCTTCATTTAATTTCAGACTCAGTTCCGGCGTGTCGGGTGCTGCTGATAGGGTAATGGTCTCGTCGCCGTCATAGTTCTTTGTGAAAGTTCCCTGAATGGTCGCGGACAGGGTCTTTTTGTTGACCTCGACTGAAACTGTGCCAGATTTTGTATTGTAATTGTCCTTATCGTCCGGTGTAAAGGTATAATTCACGTTACTTACCGTACCTGCTGCGCCAGGTTTTGTTGTAGGACTATCAAATTCAAAGCTTCCTGCTACCTCTGGTGCATTAGCATCAGAACCAAGCGTTACCGTTCCTGTAATCTCGGAATCCTCATATGTCTGCCCGTAGATAATATCGGATGCAGCCACATCAGAACCAATCGTCGGCGTTGCTTTCGTAATCTTTACATTCGAATTATCCGTCTGTGTAAGGCTAATCTCCAGCCCTGCCGGAACCGTGTAGTTTGTCTTGCTGTCATCCGCTTTTGTCGTAAAGGTAATTTTGTCTGCTTCCTTTACGTTTGCGCTGTTGTAGACTGCGGTTCCGTCCACTGCAGCACCTGACAAAGCATTCGATAAATAACTGCTCTTGATCTTTGCCGTTGCTGTGGAAGCCGTGGTTCCGTCATAGTTTTTTGTAAGTGTGGATGTCGTATCAATCTCCAGATCATCCGCCGTGAGCACTGCTTTTTTAATCGTCACGGTTACCTTGCTGACTGCGCTCTCCGTGACATCAGCAGTACCCTTTACCCGGTAATACACGGTATAGGTTCCGGCATTTATCGCCTGCGGAACCGAATCACTCCAAGTGCTGTTGTCCGTGCTGTACTCTATGGTTCCGGCAACTGCTTCTCCCGCTTCAACCAGATCCTGATCGACTCCGTTGTAGGTCAGATCCTTTGCCTGCGGTGCTTTTTTTACCGTTCCGGTCGCCTGCTTGATGGAAACCTTTATCGATTTTTCATCCGAATTCGAGTGGTTGTCATCGCCCTTGACGATGTAGTAGACGGTATAGTCCCCCTTATCCGTTTTGGTCGGAATTTTCTTATGGTCGTCATCGATCGTCACGCTGCTCGTCGTGTCGTAGTAAATCGTTCCATCGTCTGTCGCCCCGGCTGTGACAAGCTCCTGCGCCTCTCCGGTGTAGACTAAGTCGGCTTTGCCCTGCGGCTCGGTCTTTACGACAGCTTTGGCTTTGTTGACGGTAATTTTGATTTTCTTTGTCGCCTTAGTTGCATCACTGTAGCTGGTATAATTCTTCTCGCCATCATCCGGCGCTGCGACTGTGATCACAAGCGTGTATGCACCTGTTCCAACATCTGTCGGTGCCCCGGACAGCTTATCGGCATCACTCAGTGATGTGGCTGACGTTTGATCGCCCTTGTACCAGGTAAAGGTTACCTTGGCATCTTTGTCCGCTGCGATGTTGAAGTTCGCTGCGGTCGGGGTCGGAAGTGGGTTGCCACTGTATTCATAGGTGGTGGCGTATTTATTATTGTTTGTACCAGTCAATTCAGTTATGCTGACGTCTTCCTTTCCGATCTGCCACGTTGCCGTAACCTCACCGGCATAATCGCCAATTCCTTTGATGGTCGCCGTATAAGCCTCTCCCGCGTCGGTCTGTTTTGTCACGTCCACCTCGTAATGTGTGCCTTCGCTCAACGTATTAGAAGTACCCTCTTTTACTGTAAAGGTTGGTGCTTGCTCTTCGCCGGTGTATTTTAATGTGCCGCTTTGCGCTACGGTAATATTATAGCTGGAATCTGCAATATCCTTCCCGAAGGTCGCGGTTATCGTTGCATCGCTGGCCGGCATGAGAAAGGTATAGGTGTTGGCTTCCTCTGTTTTGGTTACATCAACCACCTTACCCGCCTGGTCCTTTACCTCCAGCTTGCCCAGCGCATATTTGCTATCCGGTGTTGCGGTCACGGTAACCGTTGTGCCGGCAGTAACATCCGTTGTGCCGGCCGTAATTGCGGCTCCGCTCGAATCCGTCAATGTTACCGTTCCATTTTGCGGTGATGCTGTAAAGGTTATCTTCGACTGGACGGTTGACCCTGCGTCTCCAATCCTCGTCTCCGGGATCTCCTGCACGGAGACAACCCCGGTTCCATTGTCCGCCGCATAAGCAGTGTATGCTGTCTGCGGCACAAAAGATGCGGCGGTCGCTGCTGCCAGTGTCAGCGCGGACAGCCGTTTTCTCACTTCTTTTGCTTTCATAAATCTGCTCCTTTCGCTCTGCATTTGTATGCATTTTTTCTTGATACGAACCTTTAACGTTCTCCATTGTACACCCTAAAGGTTTATTTTGCAACACCCAAAATGTTTATTACGCAAAAAAACCGACTACATTGCTGTAATCGGTTCTGTGACAGATCCTATTCTGTTGATTGAAAATGCTTATTTAACTGCAAGCTGCTCATCGACGAGCTGTCGTATTATCTCTTTTTCATCTTCCGATACAAGAATGGAAGCAACCGCCTCATCCAAAGATACCTTTCTTTTCTGCATCATACGAATCACTATCTCCGCCTGCGTTTTCAATGAGGCCTCTTCATATGCTTTCTCATATGCTTTCTCATATGCTTTCTCATATGCTTCTCCATATGCTTTCTCATATGCTTCTCCATATGCTTTCTCATATGCTGCTTCATATAACCCTTCACCCAGATTGCACATAATGTTCGCCTCCTCGTTCATTTCTTCTGACATTGGGATATGAAAATCTCTTTCCAGTATCTCCTTCTTTTCCTCCGGCTTCTTCTCTGCAGACAGTAGAACATCTAACAACCGCAAAATGGGTTCGGTTTCTTCCTGCTCTTCACTGCCCAGACCTATCATAATTACTGACATCAGATCATAGTTGCTCTCTTTTTCTTTGACGATTCCGACTACATTTTCTTCGGCTATCGTGTACCGGGTAATCGAATTTGCTTTTTCTCCGTCTGCATTCATCTGTATCCAGATTGAATAAACTTTGCAGAGTCTTCCGTAATCACTATTGGTAAAGACCTTATTCTTCTGTGCTGAGATCATACGACTTCCATAGTAGATCGCCCGTTTAATCAACGGATAGGAGGTTGTTCCGTTTTTCTGCGCCTCCACATTGATAAACAGTCGCACCGATTGTTTGGTGCCGGGAATTACGGCAGAAAAACGAATATCATAGTATACCTTTCCCTCTTTGATGGAGTTGTCCTCTGTATTCAGCCCCTCAATCTTTGTACCGACAGCGTTCCCTTTCTCTTCATAATCGAGAACATCCTGATCTACCGCTATGGTGGAAATCAACGGTTCCCCTTCAATACACTCGTTCATAATCCGTGCGATTGAAAATGGGCGAAACTCTTCCACACATTCCTTAAGTATCCATGCGAGAATGATTTTCTCGGACAACAGGCTTTTCACACAGGCATCGTACTGCGCCTCCTGCTGCGCAGTCTCAAGCGTGTCGGCAATCGTTTTCGATATTTTCTTTGGTTTTACCATAACACCTCTTTCCACTCTCTCAGCAACATCATAACGCAGAATCCCGAAGTTTGCAACGACTATTTCGGCTTCTTCTGTACACTAAACTGAACCTCTCATGTTTTCATTTATGCACCTATAGTGTTTATCTCTCAACACCTAAAATGTTTTTTTCTACTGCAATATCTTCCTCTATAATAAGGCATGCATAAAAAAGATAAGGAGGGGGAAGGTTTTAAACATGAGAGATTATTATTATGAAATCGGCAGACGTATCGCCTCCTTACGGCAGGAGCGTCATATCACACAGGAACAATTGGCAGAAATTTTAGATATTTCCATCAAGCATTGCAGCGAAGTAGAACGCGGACTTTCTTCCCTTTCACTTGAAAAGCTGATTTTTGTTTCAGATTATTTTGATTGCAACATGGACTACCTGATTCACGGTATTTCCGAAAAGGACATCTGCCTTGCTTTTCCCAAGGAAATGATTCAAATCATGCGTTCCGGGGATGAAGAAGAAAAAAAATTGCTGACGGAATACCTTCGGATGTACGGAAAACTCAGGCATTCGCAAAATTGTTAGCACTTAACGTTAAAGAGTGCTAATTTTCTATTGACTTTTCTTTTTCCAACGCTTATTATCTTTATTAGGCAGTCCGACACAGGCGCTGAAAAGGAAAAGGAGTGAAACATATGAGTAACAAACATGGTAGTTTATCAATCAGCAGTGACAATATTTTCCCTATCATAAAAAAATGGATGTATTCTGACCACGACATTTTCTATCGTGAGTTGATTTCCAACGGCTGCGATGCCATTACCAAGCTGAAAAAGCTGGATATGATGGGCGAATATACCCTTCCGGCGGATTACAAGCCGGAAATTCACATTACCGTAAACCCGGAGGAAAAGACGCTTATCTTTGAAGACAACGGTCTGGGCATGACCGCGGACGAGGTAGAGGAATATATCAACCAGATCGCATTTTCCGGTGCTACGGACTTTCTGGAGAAATACAAGGACAAGGCCAGCGAGGATCAGATTATCGGTCATTTCGGTCTGGGCTTTTATTCCGCATTCATGGTGGCAGACGAGGTTCACATCGACACCTTATCCTACAAAGAGGGGGCTGAGGCGGTTCACTGGGAGTGCGACGGCGGCACTGAGTTTGACATGAAGGACGGCTCAAGGAATACCGTGGGCACCACCATTACCCTCTTTTTGAACGAAGATGCACTGGAGTTTGCCAATGAGTATCGCGCGAAAGAGGTCATTGAAAAGTACTGCTCTTTTATGCCCACCCCGATCTTTCTGACCAAGGCCAATGCGGAGCCGGAGTATGAAACGATTCCGGTGGAGGACAAGCTGGACACCGACACGGTGATCGAGACCATCGTGGAGGAGGCAAAGACCGAGGAGAAGGAAAACGAGAACGGCGAAAAAGAGATCGTGGAGGTCTCTCCCCGCACGGAGAAGCTTAAGATCGTAAAGCGTCCGGTTCCGTTAAACGACACGAATCCTCTGTGGACAAAGAATCCAAACGACTGTACCGAGGAGGAATACCGGGAGTTTTACCGCAAGGTATTTTTAGATTACAAAGAGCCATTGTTCTGGATCCATCTGAACATGGATTATCCGTTTAATCTGAAGGGAATCCTGTATTTCCCCAAGATCAATACCGAGTATGATTCCATCGAGGGAACCATCAAACTGTACAACAATCAGGTATTTATCGCGGACAATATCAAGGAGGTAATCCCGGAGTTTCTGATGCTGTTAAAGGGTGTCATCGACTGCCCGGATCTGCCGCTGAATGTTTCCAGAAGCGCCCTGCAAAATGACGGTTTTGTGAAAAAAATCGCCGACTATATCAGCAAAAAGGTGGCTGACAAGCTGGCAGGCATGTGCAAAACAGAGAAGGAAAGCTACGAGAAATACTGGGATGATATCAGCCCGTTCATCAAGTTCGGCTGCTTAAAGGACAATAAATTCTGTGACAAGATGAATGACTACATCCTGTTCAAAAACCTGGATGACAAGTATCTTACCCTTCCGGAGCTCCTCGCGGCAGAGGAAGAGGATGCAGCCGAAACGTCCGAGACTGCGGATACCGCTGAGACAGGCGACACAGCTGAGACAGCCGACGCTGCTTCTGAGACAGCGGATGCGGCAGATGATACCGAAGAAGCCGAAAAGGATACCAGAAAGGTCATCTACTATGTGACCGATAGGGTTCAGCAGGGACAGTACATCAATCTGTTCAAGGAGCAGGGAATGGATGCGGTCATCCTGGATCACAACATCGACACCTCCTTTATCTCCCAGCTGGAGCAGCGGAATGAGAAGTTTAAGTTCCAGCGCATTGACTCTGATCTGACCGAATCCCTGAAGGAGGAAGGTGCTTCGGAGGAGGATATAAAAGGAGAAACCGATACCCTGACCGGGCTGTTCAAAAAGGCTCTGAACAACGAAAAGCTGACAATCAAGGTGGAAAAGCTGAAAAATGCGGAAATCTCTTCGATCCTCACGTTGTCCGAGGAGGGCAGACGTATGCAGGATATGATGAAGATGTACGCCATGAACGGGATGGGGGCTATGGATATGAATATGTTCGCTGCCGACCAGACCCTGACCTTAAATACAAACAATGAGCTGGTGCAGTACATCTTAAATCACAAGGATTCGGAGCATGTTCCGATGTTTTGTGAGCAGCTTTATGATCTGGCGGTACTTGCCAACCAGCCGCTGTCGGTTGACGCGATGAGTAAGTTTGTGGCACGCAGCAACAAGATTATGCTGTTGTTGACGAAGGCATAAGCCTCCCTGCCTCAATGGAATAGAAAAGCCCCGGTGTTGCAGCACCGGGGCTTTTCGCGTGCCATAATGAGCACTTTCGTCTTTTTTGCCTACTCGCATTATAACATATGCTTTTTGGCATTGCAAGTATTCCCTTGTTTTTATATCCGTATTCTTCAATTGCTATTTCAATTTTTCCTCATACACCTCAAAAAAGCTGTCCGTCGTGATACTCCCATCCGTCACAAGTTCTATTTCGGCCCATGCCTCCTCATTGAGGTAGCACTTTGTATTTTCCAAAAGTTCCCCATACTTATCCTGAAAGGACGCCTCCTCCCGCTTACGCAGGATTGCCTCCTTGTTCTCGTCCGTCAGTTCCTGATTAAATTTATTGATGCATTTCAGAAAGTAATAGCCGTCTTCTGTCTGAATACTGTCCGAAACTTCTCCGTTTTCCATGGAAAAAGCGACCGTCTCCACTTCCTGCGGCAAGGTGCCCCTTCCAAAGACCACATCGGTATCCTCCGCTTCGTTATACGTGTGTGCCAGCGCAGCAAAGTCCGCCCCTTCCGACAGCTTGCTTTGTATCTCGGCGGCCGCCCTTTGACCGCTCACATAGATCAGCTGCGCTTCCATGACTCTCGCCTCATCGTCACTGACCTCCTCGTCAATGCTGGTCACCAGTGTTTGATACACCTTGTTTGCCAGTGCATAAGCCTCATACAACGCCTCGATATCACTGATAGCGGCACCTGTATAAGACAACTCCTCCTCTGAAAGCGAATCATAATATTCCTTCGCCGCCGCCTTTACCTGTTTTTTCTCCTGATCGGTCAGCATGACCTGTTCCTGTACCGCAAGCTCCTTCATGCAGACGATCCGGGTAATCTCGTCCAACGTTACCGCTTTGATGTACTCCTCCAGTGAATCCGTATGAAACTTCTTTTGCCACATATTAATTCCATAGCTCTCGCCATAAATATTCTGATAATTGCACAGAAATACCTTCATCTGTGCCACGCTTACTTTTTCATTCCCAAGCTGCAGAATCTCCTTTGAGGAAAACTCATGGGCAAGCTCAATCTGTGTATTTCCGATACTGCAGCCGCTAAGAACAAGCATCACCCCTGCAAGCATCCCCGCAAATAATCTTTTTCTCATGCTTCCACCACCAAATATCTGCCATCCGGCAGACAAAATACCTCCTCTGCCTCCGCCAATTCCTGCTCACTCATCCCGGTTACATCCGCTCCGCTCTCGTCCAGATAATCACGAACCTCTTTGATGTTTGTACACACCACTGCCATACAATCCTGCAAAAACGCATCCGCTTCCTCCAAGGTTTCTGCCACCGGCTCGTCGTACAGCTGCGTCTGATGCGCCAGAAAATATTGTAAACATTCCTCATCATATTCCATCGGTCTGATCTCCTTCCCCGGAAAATAAATTCACTTTTATTCCCATCTGTTTCAGTTCCTGATACAGGCGGGCCAGCGGCAACCCCACTACGTTTTGATAATCGCCGTCTATTTTTTTGATAAACACGGCAGCTTTCCCCTGTATCCCGTAGCTTCCTGCCTTGTCCATGGGTTCCCCACTGTCCACATATGCCGCAATTTCTTCACTGCTGATCGGATACATGGTCACATCCGTCCGCACATAGAAGGAAACCACGGCACTGGTATCTGCCGCCCCGTGGTACAGGGTGACTCCGGTATACACCTGATGGGTGCGGTTCTGCAGCCTGCCCAAAACAGCTGCTGCATCTGCCGGGTCTTTTGGTTTGCCCAGAATCTCCCCCTCCAAAAACACCAACGTATCCGCACCGATGATGAGACACTCCTCCTGCGCATGGGCAGCCCGTACCTGCTCATAGACTTCCTCTGCCTTCTGACGCGCCAGCCCGATGACCACCTGATCCGGTGTACCCTCTATCGGTATTTCTTCCCCCACTGCCGGGATCACCTCAAAGGTAAGCCCCAGCCGTTCCAACAGCTCTCTCCTGCGCGGAGAGGCCGATGCCAGAATAATCTTCATTGGCTTCCTCCTAAATCTCTATTACCTGCTGCAACCGGAAGGAGTACAGATATTTCTCCGTGACCGGCAGATGAAAGATGCGCTGCAGCGCCTTGCCGTACAGCTCCATCTGTTTTCGGTACATATCCCGCAGCTGCTCTGCCGTATCCACCCGGTCTGTTTTATAGTCCAGCAATACGATATGATCCTGCTCGATCCAGAAGACATCGATGATCCCCTGAATCAGAATCATCCCGTCCGACTCTTTCAAAACCTCCGCTACCGATTCTTCCCCGGCATCGACCTCGGTCAGTCCCATGACAAAGGGCTTCTCCCGAAACAGATCCTGAGAAAGCGCCGCCTGCCTCATCCGTTTTGCCAGATTGGATTTCAGGAATCCGGCAATCAACGGCCTCCGAATCAGTGCATTCATATCTTCCGTCACTTTACCTGTTTTTCTGAGTTCTGTCAACTGCTCCTCGATGTCTGCGTTTATTTCTGTGACATTGTCCGGAAGTCTGGTAAAATCGTAGCACTCCATCAGGCGGTGAACCGCGGTTCCTCGCAGTGCTCCCTGATTCACTGCCTCCTTTCCCTCCATAAAGGCGGGGACATAGGGCACCACCACTTCCTCTGCAAAGACCGGTGTCGCATCCGGATCCTCCCGCTCCATGTGCGCACGCATGGCACGGTGCTTCAGCTCCGAAACCGAATATTTCGTTACCAGATCCGCCTCTTTTTTATAGGGATAGGTATCCGCAAGCCGTTCTCCCCACCCGGAGGTCTCCTCCTCAGACAGATTGCTCCGGCGGATCCGCTGTTCCAGGTCGTCCTGCACAAAAATCTGCTGCGCGGTCTCCTGTAGTACCAGTTCTTCGATTCCGACCTGCCGGATCTGATATCTGTTTCCCAGATTGCAGACCGCCGGCAGGATCAACGCCAACAGATTCTGCGCAGAGACACGCTCTACAAAGGGAACCGTCGGCGCTCCGCCGTTCTGCAGTTCACAGCTTTCAATCTTCTCTGCAAGCTTTTTCTCACAGCCTGTCACAATCAGCTTATCCTTTGCCCTTGTAAATGCCACATAGAGCACGCGCAGCTCCTCTCCCAGATTGTCCAGCTCGATTTTCTTCGCAATGATCTTTTTGATAAAGGAGGGACGCTTTACCCTCCGCTCTACGTCAACCTCATCGATTCCGATTCCCAGCTCTGCATGGATCAAAAGCCTGCTGCGGCTGTCCATTTTATTGTAGCGCTTTCCCATCCCGGACACGAAGCATACCGGGAATTCCAGTCCCTTGCTTTTGTGTATGCTCATGATCGTGACGGTATCATCGTTTTCCATGACCAGATCCGCCTCTCCGAAGTCTACATCATATTTCTGCAGCTCATCGATGTAGCGGATGAAATGAAACAAGCCCCGATAACTGGTTTTTTCGTAGGCAATGGCTTTTTCTGACAGCATATGCAGATTGGCCTGACGCTGTCTCCCCCCCGGCATGGCTGCCGCGTAGGAGTCATACCCTGTCTCCGAAAAAAATTCCCGCAAAAGCTCATGAATCGGCAGCTCGCTGATCCGGCCGCGGAGTCTGTCGTAAACATCCGCAAACTGCTTCAGCTTCTCCTGAAGCACCTCGGGCAGCGTGCCCCGCACCTCCTCCTCCCGGATCGCCTTCCACACGCAGGAACAAAACGACGTCTCTTTTTCGATGAGCCTGAGCCGGGCAAGCTCCTCGTCGTCAAGTCCCACGATCGGTGAGCGCAAAACCGCGGTCAACGGGATGTCCTGTCTCGGATTGTCCAATATGCGCAGGTAATTGAGCACCGTCTGAACCTCCATCGCAGAAAAATATCCGGTCTTTGATACCGTGTGTGCCGGGATTCCGCCTGCATTCAGCACTCTGGCAAACACGTCCGCCCATTCCGCGGTGCTGCGCAGAAGAATCACGATATCTTTGTAGCGCACCGGGCGAAGCTTTCCCGTCTCCTCATCTGTCACCAGCTGTGTCTCCATCAGAGCAGAGATCCTTTGCGCCACCAGCTTTGCCTCCTGCTCCTTTGCATCCAGCCCGTATGCTTTCCCCTCATCGCTGTCCGAAAGCAGAATTTCCGTATCGAAGCTGCATGACGCGGAAGCTTCAAATTCGCGCCCCGGGCGCAGCATGGCATCCGCATCATAGGCGACTCCCCCGAGATTGCGGTGCATAATCTGTGTAAAGATATCGTTGGTAAAATTCAGCACCTCACTGCGGCTTCTGAAATTTTTGTGGAGGTCTATTCTCTGACAGCTTCCTTCCCCGGACGTATAACGGTCATACTTTTCCATAAAGAGCTCCGGGCGTGCCAGCCGGAACCGATAGATGCTCTGCTTCACATCTCCCACCATGAACATATTAAAGCATCCGTCTTCCTCTCTGGAAATGGCGCGCAGAATCGTTTCCTGTACGTAGTTGCTGTCCTGATATTCGTCGATCATGATTTCTTCATACATACCGCGGAACACCCTCGCAGTGGCGGTGGGTTTCCCCGTCTCTTCGTCCACGAGAATCTGCAGGGCGAAATGCTCCACATCGTTAAAATCCATCACATTGCGCTCCCGTTTTTTCGCGGAAAACGCTTCTGTAAACTCCATGGTCAGGCGGATCAGAGTTTCGGCGCAGGGATAAATCCTCTGCTGCTGTGCGGCAATTTCCTCTAAAGAACAAGAAAAATAGTCCCTGGTGAGTGCCGCGACCGCTTTTTTGCAGGCATTCCGGGACTCCTTCACGTATTCCTGCTTCTCTTCGCTGCCGGTAAATGCCTTTGTCCTGCCGAGCGCAGCAAATTTGACCTTACCGAGCTGCTCCCGGAGCGCTTCGTAGGAATCATACTGCATGAGTGACTCCAAAAGCTCCACGTCCTGTTCGCAGGCCTTCTCATACATATCCGGCCCGTCGGATTCCTGACAGACCATCAGATACCGTTTTGCCTGCTCAAAAAGCCCCCGAAGCATTTCTTTTGCATATTCCACGGCCTCACGAACCCATGGGGAAGCCTCTAAATTTTCCTGTCCGGCATACTGCTCCGACACCTGCGCAAGCCACCGGAGCGGCCAGGGATAACTCTGCGAAAACCGGTACAGACTCAGGAGCATGTCCCGCACCGGTGCATCGCTGCGCCCCGGTGCATACGCCGCCACCAGATCGCAAAAGCCCTTACGTTCCTCCTTGTACCAGCGCTCCATGCACTCCGAGAGCACATCCTCCTGCAGCAGCTTCAGCTCTCCCTCGTCTGCGATGCGGTAATTCGGCTCCAGATCGATTTCATGAAAATAATTGCGCACGACATACAGACAAAAGCTGTCTATGGTAATGATCTGCGCATTCATGACCAGAGCGGTCTGTCTTTGCAGCCGCGCATTTTCCGGCTCCAGGGAAAGCTGTGTTTCCAGCGCCCGCAGAACCCGCTCCTTCATCTGTGCCGCCGCGGCATTGGTAAAGGTCACCACCAGAAGCTGATCGACATCAATGGGATGCTCCGGATCCAGTATCCGTTGCTTGATCCGCTCTACCAGCACTGCGGTCTTTCCCGAGCCTGCTGCCGCCGAGACCAAAAGATTGCAGTCCCGCAGATTGATGACCTGCTGCTGCGCCTGCGTCCACTTCTGTTCCATCACTCGGTAGCCTCCTTCATTTTCTCATAGATTTCCTCCGCCGCAAGAACCGGAAGCTCTCTCATTTTGTGTCCCGGAATCCTGCGGTCAAATCCACATACCGCCAGATACGGACAGTAGGTGCAGCTGCTCTTATCCTTCAGCTCATAGGGACGCACCGCCGTATCTCCATGCAGAATCTCCTGTCCGCTCCTTTTTACCATGTAATCGGCATACTCCGAAATCAGGGCAAACTGTTCCGGGTCTGCCGCCTTCTCACTGGCTCGCACACTGCCATCCCTGTTGGTACTTAAGGGAATCACCGCAGATTTTCCCGAAAAGGAGCGATCCATGGCCCGGTACGCCTCCTCCTCGGTACTGATCAAGCCGTCCACCTTCAGCTTTTCCAATATTTTTTCATAAATTACGGCATCCGACTCTGTCCCGTCTCCCTCAATGATCGGATCATCTATGTGATAATAAAACATCCCTGCCGGAATGACCTCTTTTCCCTGTCTTTTTTTTCCGATGACCTCCATCGCTGCATTCAGATAGACTACCAGCTGCAGCTGCAGACCGTGATACAGAGACAACAGCTCAAAGCCGGTATTCCCTGATTTGTAGTCGATGATTTTGACATAAACCTTGTCTCCGGTCTCATAGGTGTCCACCCGGTCAATCCGCCCGCTCAAATGCATGCGCTCTTCTTCACTGAGGGCAAAATTTACCGCAGACAGTTCGTCCGTAAACGCAAAGGACATTTCCACCCCTTCCGGCGCAAAGCTGCCCTGACGGAGCTGTCTGGTAAGTGCCCATATGGTACGCCGGAAGACCACCAGCATCCGTTCCGCCTGATATCGGTTGCGGGCGGTATCGGAGAAGGCCGGATTCCCCGCCTGCGCCACCGCAGCCTCAAACGCCCGTTTTACCAGCGTCTCCTGCATATCCTCCTGCACATTGAACCATGTGAATCCTTCTTTTTGCAGGTAATCCGCGTATTTTTCCAACGCATAGTGGTATATATTTCCCATATCCGCCATGCGAAATTCCAGCAGCTCCCGCTCCCTTAGACCCAGACCGTAGGTCAGAAAATGCGCACAGGCGCAGGCCGCAAACTGCTCCAGTCTGGTGACACTGCCCGACAGGACATCTCCGTACAGGGCTTTTGCGACTGCCTTTCCGATTGCCTCCTCCTGATAGCGTGTGCCTGCCGCTGTGAGCACCCGCTCCAAGGCCGGCCGGTATTCGTCGGAACGCTCGTACCACGCGACCAGCTGTTTCCACAGCTCCTCCCGGGAGGTCTCCCAGCTCCCCTGCTGCCGGATGCCCTCCAGCAGAAAGGCAAAGGCGTTTTGCGGTGTGACAAACTGTTCATATAATGCCTCATCCTCAAGATAGGTGACCGGCAGACCGGGAAAGAGTTTTTTTAACATTGTGATCAGATAGGAGGGTCTGGCTGCCTCCCCTCCCGCTCCCACTCTGGTATAGGAGACATACAGTCGATCGGAAGGCTTTGTCATTGCCAGATAAATATAAAAGCGCTGGATAAAAATTTTGTCCCGTGTCGTGGGAGCCAGCTCCATCTGATGCTTTGCCAGCTCCTCACGCTCCGGCTGGGTCAGGATTCCGCCCCGGTTATCCACCCGGGGCACGATTCCGTCGTTGATCCCGATCATAAAAAGTACCTTCACATGATCTAAGCGGCTCCGCTCAATATCCCCGATCATGACCCGGTCATAGCCGCTGGGAATCACACTGACCTGCATCGCGTCAAAGCCTGCATCCAATATTTTGGTGTATTCCTCCACGGACATACATTCCTCCCCCAGAAGGTTTACCAGCTTGTCAAACAGATCCATGACGATCCGGTAAATCTGACCGTATTCTCTGGCCTTTACCTGATCCTGCCGCTCTTTGTAATAATTTTCCCTCTGCTTTAGCTGCTGCTCCACCTGAAGTCCTGTGATAAACCGATAAAAGGCCACCGTCCATTCCCGCACATTGTTTTTTTCATCCGAAAAAGCTTCCCGCAGCGGAAGAAAGGGGGCAAGCACACGCTGACGCACCTCGTTTAACGTCTCCAGCTCTTCCTCCTTCATCTGATATGCCGACACGGCAAACCGTCTCTCCCATTTTGCAAAGCCGCGGATTCCCACTGCCAGCACATAATTTTCCAGCCGATCAATCTCATCCTCGGAAATCCCGCCAAAGCCGCACCGCAGATAGCGAAACACCGACTGATAAGAAAAATCCTCTGCGATGACCTGCAGCGAAGCCCGGATAAATTCCAGAAACGGATGCAGTAAAATATCCTTTGTGGTGTCCAGAAAGTATGGTATCCCGCAGGCATCAAAAATCTCCGGCACAAAGCTTCCATAGCTCTCCACCGCTCCGCTGATCACTGCGATCTCTTTATAACGGTATCCGTTGTTTCTGACCAGCTTCACAATCTCCTGTGCCACATAGCGAAGCTCCATGCGCAGATTCGACACCGTTACCACCCGGAGCTGTCCGCAGTCTGTATATTCCATGGTCTGAGCACGACTTCGGAAGAGATTTTTTTCGATGAACCGAAGCTGCACCGCATGGCAGAAGCGATCTGTCTCCTCCTGACAAATCCACACCGTCTCCTCCACGTCAAAATGAGCCTGATCAGCCATACGCATCAGACTCTTAATCGTCTTTTTGCTCATCGCAAAAAGCTCCTGCATATCCCGGTAGGAATAGGGATCCTCCCGGGGATCCAGCGTGACGGTCACATAGATGTCATCTACCAGCTCCATCAGCCTTTGCAGTACCTTGCTTTGAACCGGCGTAAAGCCGGTAAAGCAGTCAAAGACCAGCACGGAACCCGGCAAAAGCGCAGACTGGTCTGCCACCTCCCGGAATACCTCAAGCACTTCCTCTGCCGTAATGTAGCTTCCCTCGATATACTCCCGGAAGCCCCGGTACAAAACCAGCACATCCTGCATCTTGTACGAAAATGCCGGATTCACGGAATTTCCGTTCAGATACTCCTCCAGGTCACCCGGGGAGATATCATATTGCGCCAGCTCGGAAATCAGGGACTTGATCTCATTGATATATCCCATTCTGGTGATGTTGCCCCGCAGAACACCCAGCTGCTCCAGCTTATCCTGCGCCACCTTCCTTAAGACAAGGCTTTTTCCGGTCTCCTCCAGCACTGCCATTCCGGTCTTTCCCAGCTCATCAAAAATACGGTAGGCAAGCCGATTGAAGCTGACCACATCAATGTTCATAATGCTGTGATCCCGCTGCAGCATGGCCAGCTCACGCTGCGTGAGCATGGTAAACTGCTCCGGCACAACCACATAATAATTTTTCTTCAGATTTTTCTGCGCCTCCCGGACGATCTTTTGCAAGATATAGGTGGATTTTCCACTGCCGGAAGGTCCCATGATCATTTGTAATGCCATTGTGCGCCCCCCGTTACTCCGTGATCCCGACGGCCTCCTTTGCCAGCCGGTCTGCCTCCTCATTGCCTGCCACTCCGGAATGTCCCTTTACCTTCACGAAATGAAGGGTGATTTGATCCCGCACACTGTTTACATATTCATAGTAGGCGATGGTGCCCTTTTTGTTCCGTTTCCATTCCCCGGTGGCCCACATCTCGATTCCCATATAGTCATAGTAGATGGTCAGCTCGGGCAGTCCCAGCTCTATGGCTTTTTCAATGGCCGCCATACTCCCCAGAACCTCTCCTGCCACGTTCCGCATCGATGCCATGTCCGGCTCCGAGCCGCTGCCCTGCAGGATTTCTTTTGTTTCGCCATGAACCAGAAAGCCTCCATAGCCATATACCTGTGTGGCGGTATTGTAGGAGCCGTCCACAAAGGCATAGTCTGTCTGTTTTTCTTTCACATCCGACCCGGGGCCGCCCAGATATGCCTGCGCTTCCTCCCGGGTGGGAAAGCTTTTATATTTCGCGCCGGAGTACCCCTCTACCATTGCTCTGCATTCCTCCCAGGTGGTATAAATCCCCGGTTTTTTCCCGATTTTTACTGCGTAAAATTTTGTTGCCATGCTGTATCTCCTGTTGACCTGTTTAACAGTTCCGGCAGTTCCTCAATATCCGCGATGAGAGCATCGGCTCCTGCCAGCTCCTGCGCCGTTCCGAATCCGTACTGACACCCGACAAAGGCGGCATCCACTGCACGCGCCGCCGCCAGATCCAATGCCCGGTCACCGATGACTGTGAGGCGGCCCGGATAGGCCTGCTTTATGACCTTGATGATCTCCGTCTTTGGCGCATAGTCATAGCTCTCGCAGTCGTACCAGTGATCGAACCAGCGCTCCATATGAAATTCCTTCCAGTGCTCCTGCCCGTATTTTTTCTGACTGTTACTTAGGATTACCATCCGGTAATCCGACTCCTTTAACCGATCCAGCGCATGCTCCGCATGGGGATACCAGACAGCCTGATGCCGACGCAAAAGCTCACTCATCCGGTCACCCAGCTTCCGTTCTGCCCTGTGTCTGACTTCCCCGGGCAGCTCCGGGGCAAAATCCTCCCACATATCCCTGGCGCTCATGCCAAGCCAGCTCAAAATGCGCTCTGTGGAAATCTCGACCGGGTGTAAAATCGACGCATCCACCAGCGCCTGATAGCATTCCCGAAAGGCCGGTTCATAAATATGCAGGGTATTGTGCAGGGTTCCGTCGTAGTCGAAGATCAATGTCTCCGGCATCAGATCTGCTCCAACAGATTTACCATCTCGATGGCGGACAAAGCACAGTCGTAGCCCTTGTTCCCTGCCTTGCTTCCTGCCCGCGCGATGGCCTGCTCAATATTTTCTGTGGTGACAATTCCAAACAATACCGGAAGTCCGGTGGATAAGCCCACCTGTGCGATTCCCTTGGACACCTCATTGCAAACATAATCATAATGTGAGGTCTGTCCGCGGATGACTGCGCCTACACAGATCACCGCATCGTATTTTCCGGACTCCGCCAGTTTTTTTGCCGCTACCGGAATCTCAAATGCTCCCGGAACCCACGCTGCCGTGATGTTGTCCTCCTCCACGCCGTGACGAACCAACCCATCTACTGCGCCGCCCAGCAGCTTGTTCACAATGATCTCGTTGAATCTGGATGCCACGATTGCCACGCGCATCCCCTCTCTTGCGACTACATTTCCTTCCAATAACTGAATTTCTCTCATCTTTTTTCTTCCTTTCAAGATATGGTTTTATTTGGTATGATGTTTTAGAATCCTGCCGAAATACTTTACATGTTGGAGTCAAAAGGTTCACATCGTGAAACGATGTGAACCCTTTGTGCAAAAAATCGGATCGGAAAGATGGAACCGGCACGCGCCGCTCCGCGTCACCTGCCATGTCGTCGGAAGCCATTTTGAAATGAGCTTCGCTCAATGGGCTTCCTCCTCTAGCTTTCCGAGACGATTTCTTGCACAAAGAGTCAATGCCGACTCCGTCGGCATGACCTTTTGACTCCCCTCACTACATCTCAATATGCTCAAATATATGTCCCATCTTCTCCTGCTTCGTCCGAATATAACGCAAATCATATTTCTGCGGTTTGATTTCGATGGGCACGCGCTCCTTAATCGTCAGACCAAAGCCTTCCAGTCCATAGACCTTGTCGGGGTTATTAGTCAGAAGTCTCAGGGATTTTACCCCCAGATCGGATAAAATCTGCGCCCCTGCCCAGTATTCCCGCAGATCCGGCGCAAAGCCCAGCTTCACGTTTGCCTCCACCGTATCATAGCCTTGTTCCTGCAGCTCATACGCTTTTAATTTATTGATCAGGCCGATTCCTCTGCCCTCCTGCCGCATATACAAAATAACCCCTCTGCCCTCCTTCTGCACCTGCTCCATGGCTTTTTCCAGCTGTTCTCCGCAGTCACAGCGCAGCGAGCCAAAGGTGTCTCCGGTCAGGCACTCGGAATGAACCCGGCAGAGCACATCTTCCCCGTCCCCGATCTCGCCCTTTACCAGTGCTACATGATGCTCTCCGGTAATGTCATTGACGAAGCCAACGATGCGGAATTCACCATATTTAGTCGGCAGCTTTGCGTC
Source organism: Lachnospiraceae bacterium (assembly GCA_017484135.1). Taxonomy (GTDB): domain Bacteria; phylum Bacillota; class Clostridia; order Lachnospirales; family Lachnospiraceae; genus Roseburia_C. Next base: position 24,790 of record JAFUTQ010000021.1, on the reverse strand, counting down.
CGCCATGCGCTGCACATGCTTTACATGCACATGAATATAATCCTGCAGCGCCTTGATCGTGATAAACTTCAGTCCGTACTCCTCTGCCAGCTTCCAAAGATTGGGTGTGCGCATCATGGTGCCATCCTCCTCCATGATCTCACAGCAGACGCCGCACTCCTTTAATCCCGCCAGCTTCATCAGATCCACGGTGGCCTCGGTGTGACCGCTTCTTACCAGCACGCCTCCCTCTCTGGCCACCAGCGGAAAGACATGCCCCGGATGCCGGAAATCCGATGGTTTTGCCGCCTCGCTGCAGCATTGCTGCATGGTAAAGGCACGCTCGGCCGCCGAAATCCCGGTGGTCGTATCCATATGGTCAATGGACACAGTAAATGCGGTACTGTGATTGTCGGTATTCTCCGATACCATCTGCGGAAAGCCCAGCTTTGCCGCCAGTTCCGCACTCATAGGAGTGCAGATCAAGCCCTTGGCGTGGCACGCCATAAAATTAATGTTTTCCTGTGTGGCAAATTCTCCTGCACAGATCATGTCCCCCTCATTCTCACGCTCGGGATCGTCTGTCACTAAAATAATCTTTCCTGCACGAAGCTCCTCCAATGCCTCTTCCACAGTGTTATAATTATACTCCACGTTTTTCTCCTTTCCTGTGCTCCGGTTGCGCATATCCGTCCCCGGATCAAAAGTTTCTGTCGACAGAGCCGGCTTAATATCCCAGCTCCGTGAGCATTTCCAGTGTCAAGCCGGAGTTCTCCGGCTCCGATCCCGTGAGCCCCAACAGCTTCTGAACATATTTCCCGACCACATCATTCTCCAGATTCACGGAATCACCCACGCGCTTATGAATCAATGTGGTCTGCGCTGCGGTGTGGGGAATGACAGACACCTGAAACTCCTGTTCTGTCACCGCCGCCACGGTAAGACTGATCCCGTCAATGCAGATGGAGCCTTTTTCTACAATCAGATTCAAGATCCGGGGATCTGCCGCGATGGTTACCCACACCGCATTTTCCTCCTGTCGGCAGGACGTGATGGTTCCTGTCCCGTCTATATGCCCGGATACGATATGTCCGCCAAATCTGCCGTCCGCCGCCATAGCCCGTTCCAGATTTACCCGGTCTCCCGCCCTGGCATTTTTTAACCCCGAACGACGCACTGTCTCCGCCATGATATCCGCGGAAAAACCATCCGGGCGAAGGGCGGTCACGGTCAGACAGATTCCGTTGACTGCAATGCTGTCTCCGATCCTGGTGTGCTCCAATACGGTGTTCGCCAGGACCGCAATTTCGCCGGAGGTTCCCTGTATATTGAGACGCTGAATCGTTCCAAGCTCCTCTATGATCCCTGTAAACATGTTGCCTCCTTTCATCCTCTCATATAGCACAGCAGCACATCATCCCCTATGGGCTCTGTCCCGGTCAGATGAAACTGCACAGCCTCCGCCGGCGTTTCGATTCCTACGCCTTCTACCGGAGTCTTTGCAGCGCTGCCGCCGAATATTTTTGGTGCCACGAACACCTCCATCTGATCGACCAGCCCGGCGCGCACCAGACTGTCATTGAGGGTTCCGCCGCCCTCCACCAGAACACTGTCTATCCCAAGTTCGCCCAATCGTACCATCAATTGGCGCAGATCAAGCTGTCCGTCTGCCGCTTCCACCTGCTCCAGCTGAATTCCTTTCGCAATCAGCTGCTGCTGCTTTTTCGGATCTCCCTGCGCATATGCCACAATGGTCTGATATTCCTTTGCGGTCTGCACAATCTGAGACTCCAGCGGAATGCGCAGCCCACTGTCACAGATGATACGGATGGGACTTTTCAGACCCTCGATCCGGACGTTCAGCATCGGGTCATCCGCCAGCACCGTGCCGATGCCCGCCATGATCCCCATGTAGCGATGCCTCATATGCTGCACCCGGTTTCGGGCCGCCTCCCCGGTAATCCACTTGGACGCACCGGTTCTGGTCGCAATCTTTCCGTCTGCGGTCATGGCATATTTTAACACCACATAGGGAGTTTTCTTGGTAATATAGTGAAAAAAGACAGGGTTTAATGCATCACATTCTTCTCTCAGAACGTCCTCCTCCACGATCACCCCCGCCTCCCGCAAATACGTTACGCCCTTTCCCGCTACCAGTGGATTCGGGTCCCGGGAGCCTATGACGACCCGCTTGATCTTGTGGTCTAAAATTGCCTGTGTGCAGGGCGGCTGTTTCCCAAAATGACAACAGGGCTCCAAGGTGACGTAAATGGTCGCCCCCTCCGCCGACTCCGTCAGGGCTTCCAATGCGCTTCGCTCTGCGTGAAGCCCGCCACATCTGGCATGATAGCCCTCCCCTATGATTTTGTCGTCCTTAACAATCACTGCGCCCACCATGGGGTTTGGATTGGTGTAGCCCAGCCCCTGCTTTGCCAGTTCGATCGCCCGCCGCATATAATCCTGATCTGTCAAATGCTCACCGCCTTTTCTGCGCATAAAAGAAACGTCCCAAAACCCGCCTACGGTTTCAGGACGCATCACATTTTCTTGATCGCTTGGTTCAATATTTTGCATCGCTTCTCCCATCCAGACTATACTGTCGGCTTCGGAATCACACCGAATCATGCCTCTCGGCTCGCGGGCTCGCTGTCATCAGCACACCGCCGGTGGGGAATCACACCCCGCCCTGAAGACGTTCCTTATATCATTTTATGTCATATGAAAATCCTTGTTTTGCACATTGATACGCATCTGTTATTATATCGAACTACAAGTCAAGATGCAAGCCCTTTCGTAACATCCCGAACCGGAACAGCTCAACCATAGCCACTATCACATGCGAATAAATGCCCCCACATCGCTCCATGCCTCCGTCAAACGCTCAAGACTCCACGCTGCATTCGCGGGACTTGTGGACGGAAGGCAGATCGCACCCCTTTTGATTTGTGGTTTTAGATACTTGTCAAACATTCTTGCGGCAGTCCTCCCATTTACAAAGATCTGACGAATGTCCGCCGTCTCGAAAATTACCGACAAATCATTCACAACAACATTTTTGATACTGGAATCCGAAGATCCGACAATATCGCAGGAGCCGATCACATCCCATACCGCAACCTTATTTCGCAGGAGGAAGTTTTTTCGCTCGTCCACACCCACCGGAACTTCCTCACGAAAAATAGCAGAAAGTACCTTCCAAAAACGATTCTGGGGATGCCCATAAAAAAATCCCATCTCTCTTGACTTGACGGACGGAAAGCTGCCAAGAATCAAAACTCTTGACTGTTCATTATAAACCGGCGGAATCGGATGCTCAATCATGATAACCCCTCAACTCTGACAATTGTGCAGGACTGTTCCATGTATCGCTCCCCAGTATATCACACTTCTTTCTTCCCACACAAATGTTATGGAATACGGTACTCCTCATTTGGTTCCATTGGCGAAAAATATCCTTTTATACAATTTGGATTCACGATACAAATCTGTATATGCGTCTTTTCAAAAACCCCCGCTCCGGGATAAACGGGATTACCCTCTGTAAAGACTCCGCGAACCGAATCATATTGTGGCATATCCTGTTTTTCAAAAAAGGACTGTACCGTTTGTATCACTGCACAATCCAAATTTCTCAATAACAAATCAATCTTTGATGTTCCCATTTTATTTTGGGGCAGTTGAGTGTCCGAACATTTTTCTTTCAACAATTCATACCCCATCTTCAATATGCCAGAACTTTCATAATCTGTTAAATTCAAACAGTATCCCAAATCTAAAACAGCGCCTATGACCATACCATCTCGACTGTATCGATTATATGCCCACTCTCTCGCTCTTTGATAATTATTTTCCCAAAAATATATTCCGTGACCTAACCAATCGTATTCATTTTCACTTTTTTTCAAATGCTGATGGTAATAAAGCACCTGCTCATATGTATCTTTTTTGCATCCGTGAAACCCTAAAACAAGATTTGGTAATTTGGAATACATTGTATTCAAAATACTTTCCATATTCCTCCTTTAGTCCCATCCAAAGAAATGTCCTGTCACAATATTTTCTTTGGGATTTCCCTGTTCATCCAGTACTCCGATTTCTATAAGTTCTTTTTGCGCTATGTTCTTTGCCTTCTCAGGATTTTTTCTCTTCAACTCTCGAAATTCTTCAAGATAATCCTGCATCATCCGTATACTTTCTTCCGTTGTAGGTATCGCAGCAGTTCTCATATCATCATCTCCTCAAACAAAAATATTTTCTAAAATTATTATGATTGATTTTTCAAAATTCTATGCCCCCTTGAGTCTCATTATACTTCACTTCAGCTTCAAAATCTACCACCTGTTTTTTAGCGAAAAAAACACGAATCACAATCGGAAATATCCGGACTTCCCTGCATACGCGTAGCATCTCACAAATTGCCTTTCTATGAAACTCCACGCCCAGCTCCATATTTACAAATTTTCGTCAATGTACTCCATATACGTTTTTCGATTTACCTGATCCGGATGCTTCTGATACCACCCAAAAGCCGACTTTAATCCCTCCTCCAAGGGCAGAGTATCGGAAAGCAGCTCCGCTTGTCTGCTTATATCAAGCGCATACTCATACGCATAAAACGGGAAGTAATTTCTCTGGTCAATATCCTGATACACATTTACAAACCGGGGCGTTTTCCCGGCCGCCTGATAGCAGGCAAGCACCCACTCCTTTATGGATACCGTTTCGGGGTTTCCCACATTATAAATATGCTCTGCCGGCTTTTTTTCAACAATCCTTTCCATCATTCTGCATAAATCCCTGACGTGGAAAAACTGCAGCTTCATACTCCCATCCCCCGGCAGATAAAATGTTCGATCTGCCAATGCACAGTCAAATACAAAGGCTTCCCGATACACATTGTCCATTTCCCCGTATAAATAAGGCGGCCGCAAAATATTAGCATTCGGATCTCTTTTCAAAAGCTCCGCTTCGGCCTCTATTTTATTTGTGCCATATGCGCCCCAGAATTTATTTTCTCCAAGCTCTGTGTGTTCCGTAAATGGCTGCGCCCGATCCTCCGGATAAACCGCGCTGGAGCTTATCAGGATATACGTTCCATATTCCCCCAGAGCATCCCATAAGGCTGCCACATCCTGACCGGTATACGCAGTAATATCGAACACTGCATCAAAGGAACGCTTCTTTAATTGCTCTCCCAACTCATGACGATCCGCTTTGATCAGCTTTACCCCGGACACCTGTTCCTTTGTATTCCGATTCAGTACGTACACCTCCTCTCCCTTGTCCACAAAGTAATGTGCCGTATAGCGGCTTACAAATGTCGTTCCTCCGGTTACCAAGATTCTTCGCATAGGATTCTCCTTTCCTCGCTTATGATGCATTTCTTTGCAACACCACAGTCACCACCATCGTCTGCTCCCTGCACTCCGCAAAAATATCTCCCTTCATCCGGTGCATAAGCTGCTGACAGATATACAGACCAAGCCCGCTGCCGTCCTGCGAACCCACATTGGAGCCTCTCCAGAAGCTTTCAAAAATATGCGAAAGCTCGTTGTCACTCAGGGTACAGCCGGTGTTTTGAATGGAAATGAGCTGACAGTCCTCCTCTGTCGCAAAAGAAACGGTAATCCTTTTTCCATCCCCGTATTTCATAGCATTTTCCATCACATTCTGCAGAACCTCCACCGCACGATCTGCGTCCCCGCTTAAGATACAATCCGTATAGGCTTCCACCACAAACTCCGTTTGGAAGAGCTCGAGCTTGTCCGCATAAAAGCTCTGAAGCTGCCCGATGACCTGCGACAGGTAAAACTCCCCTTCTTTTACCTCCAGTCTGAGAAAGTCCTCATGCGATGCCTGAATGATCTGATCCACATATGCCTTGATTTCCTCACATTTTTCATGAATGCCATGTGCAATCTGTTTCTTCTTTACCTCATCGGTATATAAGTCTTTTTCCAGTGCCTTGGAATATAGCTCGATCACGCCCAGCGGAGTTTTGAGATCGTGGGACAGGGAAAGCACAAGCGTCTTTTTTTCCTTTTGCAGCGCAAGCTCCCCCGCCTTCTGCTGCTCCAGCTCTTCCCGCAGAAGGTCAAGCCCCCACACAAATCTGCCGAAGTATTTGCCTTTGTTTTCCTTTAACGGAATAGATAAATGTCCCTTTGCCAGCTCGTAGGGAACCTCCCTGATCTTTTCAAAGGGCGCGATAATTTTTTTTCTTAAAATAAGCAGCAAAAGAATCAGCAAAAATGCAGCAAAAAAGAGACAACCGTTCAAAAGGATCCAATCCGCCCTGCGATCAGAACCATAGAAATAATCAAAACGGTACAGCGTTCCGTCAATTTCTTTCATCAGGTAATCGCTGTCCGAATCGTAAAAGCTTTCTTTCTTTTCCGGGGTCTGCTTTTCCACCCCAACGATAGTATGATAATTTTGTAAGTGCTCCTCGCTGTAAGTACCGTTTTCAATCTCCAGCGCGATCCGTTCCGCCTCAACACGATAAGGACGACCCGTGTCGTCCTTATCTGTGTTTATTATGAAAAAAAGAAGATTTGCACCGATCAGCAGCGCAGCAATCAAAGCGAGTACCGCTGCAAATAATTTCCAAAAGCTTTTCATTCCTTTACCTGTTTTACCTCTCGTAGCGGTAGCCGACGCCCCATACGGTGACAATGTGCTTCGGCTTTTTGGGATCCGTCTCCAGCTTCTGTCGAAGCCACTTGATGTGTACCGTCAAAGTCTGGGGCTCACTGAAGCTGTCAAAGCCCCAGATTGTGTTGAACAAAAACTCCTTGTTCATCGTCTTTCCTGTATTTTCCACGAGCAGACTCAGCAGATCAAATTCCTTTTGTGTGAGCTCCAGCAGCTGCTCTCCCTTGTAAGCCATGCGCCTGCTCTTGTCAATTTTTAAGAAGCCGTCGGAGAAAACATCCTCGTTGTAGCGCCGGGTAAAAATCCCCCGGATTTTTGCCAGCAGGATATCAATGTCATAGGGCTTTTCGATGTAATCGTCTGCCCCCAGCAGCAATCCGTTCAGCTTCTCATCCTTTTCGGTCTTTGCGCTGACCATCAGAATGGGCGCATTGGAAATCTCACGGATTTTTCTGCAGACTGCAAACCCGTCAAGACCGGGCAGCATCACATCCAGCACCACAAGCTTTGCCCCCGTTTGTTCAAAATATTCCACCGCCGCTTCTCCGTCGGTACAATGCGCGGTGGAATAGCCCTCGTTTTTCAAAAAATCACAGAGCAGCGTACCCATTTCCAGATTGTCTTCCACCACCAGTATATCCGTCATCACGCGCCTCCGACTTTTGTTTGCTCCTACCAGCCCTGTTCGATCAGCCAGTTGTTCAGGCTTTTCTCCCGGGTTCTAAGCTCCGTTTCGTTTTCATATCTGCCCAAATTATACTCCCCCTTTATATTGCCGTCAACAATGTACATGACCCTGGTGCACTTTGCGGCCACATTGGCATCGTGGGTGACGAGCATGACGGTGGTTCCCTCCCGGTTGATCTTGCCGAGCTCCTCCATGACCTCCCTGGAGCTTGTGCGGTTGAGCGCACCCGTCGGCTCATCTGCAAAGATCATTTTGGGCTGGTTGATCATACTTCTGCAGATACAGGCGCGCTGCAGCTGTCCGCCCGACACCTCGTTGATATCGTTGTCGGCGATTTCAATGATCCCAAGCTTTCGCATCAGCTCCCTGCCGTACTCTGTTTTTTCCTTTGCCGAACGCTGATTGGCTTTGGACTGACGTGCCGGAAGAATGATGTTGTCGAGGATATTGAGATTTTTTAACATATACATCTGCTGAAAGATAAATCCCATCTCATCAAGCCTGAGTGCCGCCAGTTCCTTTGCATTCAGCGCCGACATGTCCTTGCCTGCAAACCTTACCTCCCCTGCGGTCATGTCATCCATTCCGGACACGGTATAGAGCAGGGTGGATTTTCCCGAGCCGGATGGCCCCATCACTGCCACCATTTCCCCCTCATTTACGGTAAAGCTTATATTTCTGAGCACATTGTTCTGGCGTTTGTTTATGATATAGGTTTTACAAAGATTTTTTACTTCAAGAATAGACATGGTTTTCTCCTTTATTCAACTGCATTGATCTCATTTGATTGGATCCTGCAGACCGGCAGAGCGGTAAGAAATACCCCAGACACGGTAACTGCAAGAATCAAAAGCGGATAAAGCACATAGCTTTCCAGCACATTTACATCAAAGATAATGGTCTTTGCACCCATGATCCGGAACACAGCACCCATGGAAATCTGACTGACCGGATTGCAGAGCAGGATGGCGAGCACCGTTGCAGCCACCATAACGATTGCGATCCGAAGAACCTGCCAGCGAATGATTGCCCCGTTTCCGAAGCCCACCGCTTTTAACATGGCGATCTCTCCGCGCTCCTTCGTCAGGAAGGTTTTTTCCATCAGGACTGCCACCAGAAGGTTGATCAGCATGACGATCAGGATGATCAAAAGCTTGAGCGTACTCATATAAGAGCTGATCCCGTTGACCACATAATCCACATATTCACCCGGTGTCTTTATCTCATAGTCCGGATACAGCTCCCGGATCTTTTCCATCCGCTGTGCGATCTCTTTCTGTGAAGGATCATCCGTAAACCGGATCTCCGTTGCCCAGACTCCGTTCAGCGATGCAAAGCTGTACCGCTCATCCTGATGAAAGCGGATGCCCTCACCCTGGTTCGTCATGGATTGATAGATTGCAGAGATGATGTAATCCCTGTCTCCCTCCGGGCTTTTTACGGTGACCGTATCACCGATGGCTGCATCCAGCCTGTCCGCGATCACATAGGTGACTGCGATCTCATTTTTATTCTGAGGCGGTGTCCCCTCAATGTAACTGTGATACATATCCGTGGTGGTATTGATGCCTTCAAAGGTAAGTGAGTGTGTGGACAGCTCCCCCTTGCTGACCGTAAAGCTGTGGCTGACCTCTGCAAACACCTCTGCCGGCATTCCGTTTTCCGCCAGCGTTTTCTGCATTTCTTCCAGATCGTTCTCCAGCGCTTCTCTCCCGTCTTCCGTCATGTAGGTGGACATCTTTCCCTGATTCGTCAGAAAGACATCACCCTCCGCCAGCGAGAACCAGCTTACCAGCTTCCCGCTCTGCAGCGTAGTCATAGTATTTAACACGATCATGATCAGGAGAATCCCGACGGTAAAGGTAACCAGCATGATTCCAAACCGCCTCATTCCGCTGAGAATATCGTTGCAGGCCAGAAACGGGATCGGTCTTCCCTTCCGCTTCGAGAGCCTGAGCATACCCTTTTTTCTGTAGCGCTCTCCCGTGGAACCGTTTCGGATCGCGTCAACCGGTGTGAATTTTTTTACCATCCGTGTACTGCGGTAACAAAACAGCAGAACGATCCCGACGACGCCGACAGAACAGATTCCGCTGAGCCAGAATTTTCCGGAATGAAAAATGACCATGGCATCCGCCGCCTGCGTGAGCATCAGATTCCCAAAGGGGATGGATGCAATCAGCCCGATGAGCGCACCCACAATGGAAATCGCAAGATATTTTACCAGATACAGCGCGCGTATTTTTGTATTCGGAATGCCGATGGCCTTCATAATCCCGATCTCCCGGAATTCCTCGCTGAGCGTAAAGGTAATGGTAAAGCGTAAGATCACAAGGGCAATGATGATCAGACATACGCTGACGATCATCAGGATTCCCGCAACCAGCATCTCGATGATGTAGGTAAATTTTATCGTATCTTTAGAGCCTGAAAAAAGAATGTTCTTGCACTCATTCAATTCCTGTTGAAGCGCCTTCACATCGTCCGTATCCACATAGGTAATTGCGCCCTTGTAGTTGGCACTGTTTTCGTCCGCCATAAATTTGTCATAGTCTGCCTGACTCACCACAAACCTCGGAGTCCCCATCAGCATAGAACCGAATACGGCATCCTTCAGTTCGCCCTTTACTGTGAGGTGCACTCTGGTGTCGCCGATCGGAAGGGTAAATTCATCCCCAACGGAGAGTTCTGCTTTATCCAGATAACTTTTTCTGACATACACGCTGCCCTCCGGCACTTCCGTAATCTCATGGTTGTCGCTGTCATAATATTTTTGAATCTGCTGATCGATAGAGCTGATGATCACAAAATCCGTTACGACAAGGGTCTCTCCGTCACGCTCAATACCGTCCGAGTTGAACAGGATCGGTTCCTTTCGCACATCGTCCACATAAGCAAGCCCTTCTGCAATCTCTGCGACGCTTTTTCCCACCTCCCCCCGTTCAACGGTCGCATAGTCGCCTACGCCTGCTTCGCCAAAATAAGTATCTAGTGAGCTCATGATGGCGGTAAGATTGCTCACACTGGACGCAATAAAGGTGACTGCCAGCACTACAAAGAGCAGGATAATGAGGTTCATGGTTCGTTTTCGTCTGATATCACGTTTTAAGATTTCAAAAAACATAAGCATCTCCTTGATTGGAATGTGTGATTACTGGGGTCCGAACGGATGCTTGATCTTTCCTGCTATCTCATTTTTGATCAGATCGTAAGCCGCATCGTAGATTTCCTTTGCCTTATCATTGTCAAAAGACAGCTTTTCGCTGATCTGACTGATGATTTTGTCCGTGTTCTTTTTCTTCAAAAAGAAGTTGCTCTCAAAGATCTCGTTGACTGCTGCGGCCTGCTCTTCGGTAAGCCCTGTCTTGTTTTTCAGTTCTTCAATAAAGGCTGTTTTGTTCATAAGTATCCCTCCGTTTTTGTTTGATAGGTGCAGTTTAGCAGTGAGATTATTAAATAATCCTTAAATAAGGATAAAAAATAACGCAGGAGACGCCAAACTCCTTTTAGAGCTTACCGTCTCCCTGCTTTCTATCTTGTGCTGTCAGTTTATTGCAACTATTTTACCCACTCTCCGTTGGCATTGATGCGATAATTTCCGATTCTGGTATTTGCCGCCATCACACCGGAGGCATAGCTGTAATACCATTTTCCGTTCACGGTGTACCAACCGGTCTGCATCGCTCCGCTTCCGTTCAGATAATACCATGCACCTCCGTCTTTGAGCCATCCGGTTTTCATTGCTCCGCTGCTGTCCAGATAGTACCATTTGTCTCCATCCTTCAGCCATCCTGTCTGCATTGCTCCGCTTCCGTTCATGTAGTACCAAGTGCCTCCGTCATTGATCCACCCCGTCTGCATCGCTCCGCTTCCGTTCAAATAGTACCAGGTACCTCCATCATTTACCCAGCCCGTCTGCATCGCTCCGCTGTCGCTGGTGTAATACCAGGTACCTCCGTCATTTACCCAGCCCGTCTGCATCGCTCCGCTGTCGCTCATGTAATACCATGTGCCGCGGTCATTGACCCAGCCTGTCTGTGTCTCGCCCTCTTCATTGTTGTAGTACCATGTCTCGCCATCCTGCACCCAATTGGTCTGCGTGCTGCCTTCTGACTGCTGATTGTTTTGCGTATTCTGAGATACATCCGGTGTTTGAGCCTCGTCCTGCATATTTCCGTTTTGACTGCCATTCGGTATATTTCCGCCAGGCATAGCCCCGGTACTGCCCTCTGTTGCGGTTGCCGTTGCCACTGCCGAACCATTGACATAGAGTGTATAGCTTTCGCCGCTGACAAGATCTCCCGAGGAGAACACCACGTTGTTTGCACTCTTCTTTGCGGTGGATGATGCAGTGTAGACCGTATTCCCGGAGCTGTCCTTAATCACAATCGTATCCCCTGCCGCCAGGGTAAAGGAACTCTGTCCCGTCGATGTGCCTGCACCCGGCTGCCCCATATTGCCGCCTGGCTGCTGACCCATGCCGCCTTGCTGGCCCATGCCGCCACCCTGCCGCTGGCCCATATTTCCGCCGCCCATTCCGGAGGAACCGAACATGACATAGACACCGCTTGTCGGTCCTTCTGCCATCCCGGACATCCCGACACCGAGAATCGTGCCGCCTGAGACGGTAAACGTACTTCCATCGCCATAATCCAGCGCACCATCGCCGTCATTTGCAGATCCGAAAACCTCCGTTGTACCACCGGATACATTCAGCGTACCATTGCTGTCCAGACCATCGCCGCCCGCATTGATCGTCCAGGTTCCGCCATAGATATTCAGGGAAAACGAATAATTCGTCAGATCCCCGTTTGCCGCGTTGATTCCGTCATCACTGGAAGTGATACTTCCCGTTCCGGAGTAGAGATTGACCGTTGCCGCCTCAAAGCCCTCATAGGCTTTGGTGACATTGATCGTCGGTCCGCCGGACGCTCCCTCTGTTCCGATGTTTAACGTATATTCCGCTTTGATCGCATCATCTCCGGCGCTGACCGTGACATTTCCTCCGGTAATGGTCAGGGTACTGTCTGCCTTGATGCCATCGTCACCGGAATTTACATTGACCGTACCTCCGCTGATCAAAATCTCGCCCGCGGACTCCTCATCATCCTCGTCCGGCGAGGATTTCAGACCGTCGCCATCCGCTGTGAGGTTTAACGTTCCTCCCTTGACGGTAACGCTGCCGTCACTTGCCAGTGCATTGTTTGCCGCTGTCACATTGATCGTAAAGCTGTCACTTGCCGATGCGCCCACCGTAATATCCGTTGTCGCCGCGCCCTTGATTCCGTTTTTGCAGTTCGAGCCGTCCACCGTGAGACTTCCGCTTCCCGTAAAGGTCAGGCTACCGCCGGATTTGATCTTGATGCCTGCGCCTTCAAACGCATCTGCAACGTCCGCATCGGTCGAATCCTCATTGTCCGGATCCTCGTTGTCTGTAATGACATTCGTTCCCTCGATATCAATCACGATGTCGGTATTCTCCTTGTTGATCAGAATCGGTGCGGTTTCCGATGAAATCAAGGTCAGATCGGAGAGAATCAGTGTCACATTGGTGGTTCCCTTTTTGATCTTGATGCTTCCCTCGGAGCAGGAGCCGGTCACGATATAGGTACCGGACTTATTGATCGTAAGCTGAGTGCCTTCGATTTTATATCCGGTGTCTCCATTTCCCGATGCGGTGATTCCGTCATCGGTAAAGGTCAGTACCGTTGTCCCCTGTTCGATGAGTGTCTCCACCGTACTGCTTGCCGCCTGTACGATGAGAAGATTTGCCGGCAGACTCGTCAGAGCCAGTGCCGATGCCATTGCAAGCGGTAAGACCGCCTTTTTCCATTTTTTTCCGGTTTGTCTGTGCTTCATAGTGTTTCCTCCCTTCATTGACTATGAGAGTACTTTAGCACAGCTTCCTTAAATCAACCTTAAACCGAAAAAAATTCATTTACTCCACCTTTCCCAGTCTGGCACCCAATCTGCACAGCAGCTCATTGCTGATGCTCTGTGCTGCAGCCGCCACCTTCGGAGCAGAAAGCGGGCTGTCCAAACTGTCTGCTACAATGGTTCCGATATCCCCCACCGCAACACCCGTCAGATCCGTCACGTCCACTGCCAGCTGATCCATACAGATTCGTCCCACAATAGGCGCATATTGCATCCCGATCATTACCCTTCCGATGCTGCCGGACAGATTCCTTGGGATCCCGTCTCCATATCCGACGGACAAAATCGCAATCTCACTGTCCCGCTCAGTCACAAAGGCTCTGCCATATCCCACGCTTTCCCCCTTTGGTATCGTCTGCATATGAATGACTCTTGCTTTTACGGAAAGCACCGGCCGTAAATCCAACGTGCGTACCGTATCGCTGTCCGGTGTGCTCAGCACCCCATACAGTGCGATCCCGCATCTGACATAATCACAGGCAAGCTGCGGATAATTGAACAGTCCATAGCTGCTTTGTATATGCAGCTTAGGAATGGCAATTCCATCGGCTTTCAGCTGATCTGCCAACGCGTAAAACCGATCGATCTGCTTTTTGGTAAATGCCACATCCTCCGGCTCCAGACTGTCCGAACGACTGAGATGGGTGTACATGCCACAGATTTGAAGGGATTTCATCCGATATATTTTTTTAACCTCCGTCACGGAATCATATCCGACTCCCAGTCGGTGCATCCCTGTGTCGATTTTCAAATGTGCCTTTACGGAAATTCCCTGCCGATTTAAGGAAACGGCATATTGATAATCCACCAGCGTCTGAATGAGGTCATATTTTTTGAGCTCCTTTACACGGCTGACATCCGTATACCCGAGAATCAGTATTTCCCCCCGCACGCCGTATTTTCTGAGGCGGATTCCCTCAGCGATCGTGGCGACCGCAAATGCTTTGACCCCGATCCGATCAAGCTGTATGGCAACCGCAAACGCGCCATGCCCATAGGCCTCGGTCTTTACCACCGCCATCAGTTCACATCCGATCGGCATCGCCTTTCGAAGAACATGGACATTGTGCTCTAAATTGTCCCGATTCATTTCTATCCACGCCCGCTCCGTCCCCTTCCTCTTTGGTGAATCTGACAACTTCCATCTGCTCCATATTCCGGTCATACCAAGAGCAAATGCAACGGAAAGGATACAAACGATGATGTAGTGCACCAGACTTTGGTCTACCAACAGGCTCTGTCTGTGCAGAACCTTTGCCGCCAGACGTACGAAAAGAATCACCATCGGATGAATCAGATAGATGAACAATGCGGTCATCCGAAGCTGCTGTAAGCGTCTGCCACGGAAATGCAGGATCACATGAAACAAAAAGAACATACAAGGAACCAGAAAGAAATACATACTATCGTGGCGCTGGAGTCCAAAATGGTGCAAAAGCATCCCTTCCCCAAACATCAGAAAAAAGCTGACAAAAAATCCGCACACCGCTTTTCCGACACGAATCCGACGGCGGTCATCCGCGATCCATCCACCCAGCACAAAAAATATCGGAGCAAAGAAAAATCCGTTTCTTGTGTAGTCACTGATCTGAAAAACAGAGGCATAAATTTTATTCAGGAATGTAATCGGTTCCACAAATCCATAATAGCTGTCCCCAAACAGGCCGACTATGTAAAGAACACCAGTAACTGCCAGCGCCCTTTGATAATCCAGCCTTCGCACCAGATACCACGCGGTCGCCGCCCCCAGCATGGACGCAGGCAGATACCATAGGTGATACATCGTCCCGTCAAACACAAGATCCTTGATAAAATTTGGCAGGAAATATTCCGACGCAAAATAATGATTGTAAAGATTGACCGGCAAATAGAGCAGAATCGCAGCCCCATAAATCAGCCCGGTTTTCTTTTCAAACCTCCTTAGCCTCGCTCCATCATAAGCATACCGGGAAATCAGAAAAAATCCTGAGGTCAGAAAGAAAAACGGCACCGCAGTGCGCGCCACAATGCGGGTCAGTATGAAATCCCCTGTTTCACTGAAAGACAAAAGGGGCGAAGTGTGGATGGCTACGACCAAAAGAGCAGCGAGGATTCTGAAACAATCAATGCCCGGATAGCTTTTTTTCTCGGTACTCATGACTCTGTGTATAACCCGATCAGCTTGTCCAGCATTGCAGCAAACGACAACCCGATTCCTTTCATCATATTTGGATAGCGGCTGTGGGAGGTAAAGCCGGGAATGGTATTTACCTCATTAAATACGATTTTTCCCGCGGGTGTCAGAAACAGATCCACCCGGGCAAAGCCGGAGCAGCCCAGCGCTTTATAAATGATAACAGCTGCCTCCTGAATCCGTTTCTCCGTTTCCGGATTGATTCTTGCCGGCATATAAATCCTTGTGGCCCTCAACGTGTATTTTTCTGTATAGTCAAAAAACCCACCGGAAAGCTCAATCTCATCCACCCTGCCAACGGTCAGTGTATCGATGCCCAGCACCGCGCAGCCCACCTCAAAACCGTCAATTGCCTCCTCGACGATGACCTCCGTATCATATAAAAATGCCGTCCCAAGGGCTGTGTCCAGCTCCTCTGCCGCAGATATTTTTGTCACGCCAAAGGACGAGCCTGCACGGACCGGTTTGACGAACAGCGGATACGTCAGCTCCGCAGAAATCATTCTTTTTGCTTCCTCTGTTTTTCCCTTCCGGAATGTGACCGATTTTGGCACTGCAATGCCTGCTGCCTCTGCGAGACGGTGCGCCCGATCCTTGTCCATGCACAGAGCAGACGAAAGGGTATTGCAGCCGATCACCGGAATTCCCGCCAGTTCAAACAGCCCTTGCACGGTGCCGTCCTCTCCGTTCTTTCCATGCAATACCGGAAATGCCAGATCGATCCCAAGCGCTGAATAGCTGTCATGCTGTAGCTCCAAAAAGCCCTTCGCGCTCCGGCTTTGAGAAGCGACCACCGGAATCAGATTTCTTCTGTCCTCCCACCATATGTCATCCGGTATATTCTCATAAACTCCGGTGTAGTGATACCATTCCCCATCTCTTGTGATTCCGATCGGAATGACTTCATATTTCTCCCGACTCAGATGCTCCAGAACTGCTCCTGCGGATTGCAGGGACACCTCGTATTCGGTGGAGCATCCTCCAAAAAGAATTGCGATTTTTTTTCTTTGCATATAAAAACCTCCTTGCCCGGATACCTTTACTGTATCCAAAGCAAGGAGGCTTTTTCTTTGTTTCTTCCCAAAGCTTTCCACAGATTTTCCGCAGAAATTCCTACGATTTTCTTACGAGACAGGCAGCTCGACCGTAAACTCCACCAGCTCATTCTCACTGTTTGCCGCAATCGTTCCGCCATGAAGCTCCACGATCTGCTTTGCAATCGCAAGTCCTAATCCTGCGCCGCCGATGTCGGTTCCCCGCGCGGCATCCAAGCGGTAAAATTGTTCAAAGATCCGGTTCAGCTTTTCCTGCGAAATCGTATCTCCGTGGTTTGTAAATTTCAAAACGACCGTTTTCTCCTGCCATTCCATCGCGATATGAATGCTCGAATCGCGGTAGCTGTAGAGCACTGCATTTCGCAGAATATTGTCAAATACACGCTGGAGCTTTTCGGCATCGCAGTTTAACATCGTATTCTCCCCAATGTCTAACTCACACGTCAGATTTTTCTCCTGAAGCATCGGGGCAAATTCATATACGGTCTGCTCCAGCATACGAGTCAGGTTGATTTTGCTATATTGCAGCGTGATGTTTGACAGGTTAAAGCGCGCGATTTCAAAGAACTCATTGATCAGATCCTCCAGCCGTTCTGCCTTCCCCAGTGTAATTCCAAGATATTTTTCCCTCAGCTCGTCCGATATTTCCTTCTCATCATGAAGCAGCGTCAGATAACCAATTACAGAAGCAAGCGGTGTCTTGAGGTCGTGCGCCAGATACATGATCAGATCGTTTTTTCGCTGTATGGCATCATTGGCGGCAGCGATATTGCGCAGTGCCTGTTCCCTTGCCAGATTCAGCTCATTCTGAACATCGCTCAGTTCTCCCGGAAGTACGATGGACTCTTCCGTCGGATGGGAAAGGTTCATTGCCACATCGATCACATCATCTAAATACTGCAGTGTTTTCCGGATCGCAAAGTATGCGGATACCGGCACGCCAATCAAAAAGACAAGGGCGATAAGAAAAGGTGACAATGTCTGAAGCGCCTTCAACATTCCGTAAACAGGGTCATCTGCATACCAGACAAAAAAATACTCACAAATAAACCATGCAAGGAAATAGCCACCCAGCAGGACCAAAAGGATGGTCATGCAGGACAGGATATACCGGATCATGATCCGGCGTGACAACCGGGAATAATTTCTTTTTCTTTTATTTTTCAATGGTATATCCCACCCCCCACACTGTTTTGATAAATTTCGGTTTTTTCGCCGGCTCATTCATTTTCTCTCTCAGCCGGCCGATATGCGCCATGACCGTATTGTTGCTATTGTAATATTGTTCGCCCCAGACTGCCTCGAACAGCTCCTCGGAGGACACCACAACCCCCTGATGTTCACAGAGATACCAAAGAATCGAGAACTCGATGGGAGTAAGGGACAACTCTTTTCCAAACAGGATACACTTGTGATTTTCCTTGTTGATGAGCAGTCCTCGGATGTCGTACTCACTGGTTTCGGTCTGCTGCTTTGCCGCAGTGGTATTATATTTCGTATACCGCCGGAGCTGTGTTTTTACTCTGGCTACGACCTCCAACGGATTGAAAGGCTTGGTAATATAATCATCCGCCCCGATCGTCAGCCCCATGATCTTGTCCCCATCCTCGATCTTCGCGGTAAGCATGATCACCGGATAAAAATGCTTCTCACGGATCTTCTGACAAATATGAAATCCGTCGATATCCGGCAGCATGACATCCAGAATCGCCAGATCCGGTTCGGTATGTTCGATGCAGCGCAGCGCGTCCATCCCGTTATAAAATTTCGATACGGTGTATCCGTCATTTTTCAGATAGACCTCCAGAAGATCGGCGATCTCCTTCTCATCATCCACCACTAAAATATGCTCTCCCATGGTTCGCTTCACCGCCATCCGGCGTTGTCTCCTTTCGTTTGGTGTTTCTCATTGTAAAACTTACTCCTTGACATTTTAACAAGTTTTCCATATAATGCAAGAAGTTGAACTTTCAACATCTCAAAAAGGAAGACACCAATGATCGACAGATTTGAACAATTTTCACTGGCAATTTTCAATATTTCAAGATATTGGAATAAGATTGCCGCAGAAGAAATGAAAAAATACGGGCTGAAGGGTGCCTATGCAATTACGCTTGTGACGATTTACCGCTGCGACGGGGATGTCACTGCCTCGAGGCTCTGCGAGCTGTGCAGCAAGGATAAGGCAGAAATATCAAGAACCATTGCGGCAATGGAGGAAAAAGGCTTTCTGAAACGGGAGGGCAAAAATTTCTACCGGGCAAACCTGATTCTGACCGAAGCAGGCAAAAACGCCGCACAGGATATCAGCAGCAAAGCCACCCTTGCCGTGGAGCTTACCGAAAAAGGTGTTTCTGACGAAAAACGGGACGTTTTTTTTGAGGTGCTTGGGATTATGTCAAATAATCTAAAAGAAATCAGTAGAGAGGGGTTACCGGAACAATGAACATTGTAAAAAAAGCATTCTGCAGAACTTATCAATTTGCCTTTCATCTGGCATTGCCAATCCTGCCGTACCGCGAGCCAAAGGTATATGAAGCAATCGATGGCATAAGGGAGATTATGGAAACGGAGCAGATCAAATCCGTATTGCTTGTAACCGATAAAGTCCTGCGTGAAAACGGCATTACCGAAGGTCTGGAAAAAATCTTACGGGAAATGCATGTCAACTGTGCGGTTTATGACGAAACAAAGCCAAATCCCACCGTACACAATGTGGAAGAGGCATTCCAAATCTATCAGGCGCAAAATTGTGAGGCGCTGATTGCCTTCGGCGGCGGTTCCTCGATGGACTGTGCCAAGGCAGTAGGTGCAAGGGCGGCTTATCCGAAGAAAAGCCTGGATCAGTTAAAGGGCATGCTTCGCGTGCATCGCAAGATTCCCACACTGGTTGCCATTCCCACAACGGCAGGAACCGGAAGCGAGGTCACGGTCACTGCGGTGATCACCGACAGCGAGACCAGGCATAAATACACCATGAACAACTTTACCCTGATTCCGTCTTATGCCATTCTTGACCCGACCGTAACCTACACGCTGCCGCCGGCACTGACCGCCACCACCGGAATGGATGCTCTGACCCACGCGGTGGAAGCCTTTATCGGCGGCTCAACCAGCAAGGAGACGAGGCAATTATCGCTGGAAGCTGTAAAATTGATTTTTGAAAATATTGAAACGGCCTATCATGACGGAAAAAATGCCGCTGCCCGCAAAAATATGCTGACTGCAGCATACAAAGCAGGCGTGGCCTTCTCCAAATCCTATGTCGGCTACATCCACGGAGTCGCACACAGTCTGGGCGGTCAGTACAATATTGCCCACGGGCTTGCAAACTCGGTGCTCATGCCCATCGTGCTTGAGGATTACGGAAAAACCATCTACAAAAAGCTTTATACCTTAGGAATTGCAGCCGGAGTTGTGTCAGAAGCTGACACCTGCGAAGACGGTGCGAAAAAATTTATTGCTGCAATCCGCACCCTGAATAAAAATATGTCCATCCCCGAATGCTTACCCGGAATCCAAAAAGAAGACATTCCGAAAATGGCAAGGCATGCCGCAAGGGAAGCAAATCCGTTATATCCCGTTCCAAAGCTTATGGACGCAAAGGAGCTGGAAAAATTTTATGTCATGGTTGGAGAATAAATCACATGGAAATCGAAATTATTTTAGAAAAGCAGAGAACATATTTTTCAAGCGGGGCAACCCTTCCCGTCAGCTTCCGCATTGCGATGTTAAAAAAAATGCACGCTGCCATCAAAAAATATGAAGATGAGATTCTGGCTTCCTTAACCGCCGACCTCGGAAAAAGCAGCTTTGAAGGTTTTATGTGTGAATCGGGACTGGTGCTCAGCGAAATCACCTATATGATCCGGCACACCAAACGGTATGCGAAACGCAAAATCGTCCGTACGCCGCTGACCCAGTTTGCAGCGACAAGCATCAAAAAGCCCACGCCCTACGGCAATGTTCTGATTATGAGCCCGTGGAACTATCCCTTCCTTTTGACCATGGAGCCGCTTTGCGACGCGATCGCTGCCGGAAATACAGCGGTCGTGAAACCAAGTGCATATTCCCCTGCCACAAGCCGTGTGATTGAAAAGATCATTACGGAATGTTTTGCGCCGGAATATGTAGCCGTTGTCACCGGGGGCAGAAAAGAAAATGCCCGGCTGCTGGAACAAAAGTTTGACTTTGTGTTCTTTACGGGCAGCCAGAATGTAGGCAAAGAGGTGCTCCGCCACACCGCGGAAACCCTGACTCCTGCGGTTCTTGAGCTCGGCGGAAAAAGTCCCTGTATCGTAGATCAGACTGCAAAGCTAAAGCTGGCAGCAAAGCGCATTGTATTCGGAAAATTCTTAAACTGCGGTCAGACCTGCGTTGCCCCCGACTATATCCTTTGTGACAGCGCGATCAAGGATCAGCTTGTGGAAGAAATCTGTGCGCAGATCAAAAAACAATACGGGGAACATCCCTTAGAAAATGCGGATTACGGAAAGATCGTAAACCAAAAGCATTTTGATCGGCTCATGGGACTGATCGATTCCGGTAAGCTTGTGACCGGCGGAGAGGCAAATCCCGATACCCTCCAGATCGCGCCCACCGTTTTGGATCATGTCACCTTTGACGATGCGGTCATGGGAGAAGAAATATTCGGTCCGATCCTGCCGATCCTGACCTATCAGAACTTTGAGGATGTGTTTGAGATTCTTTCCGGCAGACAAAAACCGTTGGCACTTTATATTTTCTCGGAATACAAAAAACATATCCGGGAAATCACCGGGCGCATATCCTACGGCGGCGGCTGTATCAATGACGTGGTGGTGCATCTTGCCACCAGCGAGATGGGATTCGGAGGAGTCGGAGAAAGCGGCATGGGCTCCTATCACGGTCGGGATGGCTTTGAAGCCTTTTCCCACACCAAGAGTATTCTGGACAAAAAGACCTGGATGGATCTGCCCATGAGATACCAGCCGTACAGCCGGGAATTATACCGCAGACTTTTGGGGATGTTTTTGAAATAATTTACACGAAGGGATTATAAAAACGATTTCCGTCATAATACGTTACCGCGAGTGCCGCAGCTGCAAATATCACCGTCGCTGCAATCGTCAAATAATCATTTCGTTTCAACGGCATCCCCATGTACCAGGTACGTTTCCGATGCTTTCCAAATCCTCGGAGCTCCATTGCATTGCTGACCACATCAATCCGATCCATGCTGGAAAAGATCAGCGGAAACAGAATCGCCGCCATGTTTTTCACACGCTTTCCAAAGGAAGCCTTCGAAGACATCTCGATTCCCCGCGCTTCCTGGGCGTGTCTGATCTTTTGAAAATCCCCCTGCACATCGGGAATATACCGAAGTGCAATCGCAATGGCATACCCGATTTTGTAGCTGACTCCGATCCGGTTAAGGGATGCTGCGAACTCACTGGGATTGGTCGTCACGATAAACATAAACACCGCCGGAATTACCGTAAAGTATTTGATCATCACGTTAAATTCATAAAACAGCTGCTCTGCTGTCAGATCATAATGTCCAAACAGATGCATAAGCACCGTTTTGGTTCCGTATATCTTCTTCCCCTGATCCGGCGAAAAGAAAAAAATCGCCAAAAGATTTAAGCAGAGGAACAGCAAAATGAATTTGAACACCGTTCCCACCTGCCGCCACTGTGTCTTTGAAACTGCAAAGATCACGAGACTGCACACCAGCATGACAAGAAGCACTCTGGTGTCATAGGTCATCATACTGACGATCGACCACAGCAGAAAAAAGATCAGCTTGGTGACGCCGGAAAGCTCATGAATCCATGTATCCTTTTTTTCATATGACAACACTCTGGACAATTCCTATGCCTCCCTTTCCTGCAGTCGTTTCTGTCTCTCGCAAGCAATAAAATGCTCCACAAGCTCTGCCGGCTCCTCAATTCCGCAGGCAAGAGCGAGGTCATAGAGCGATGTCTTTTTCAGATACGCCTCATCGGCAAGCTCCTCATTGGTCAGGATTTTCGCCGGGCTCGCATCAGCAAGAAGCCGCCCATCCGCGATCACAATGGCCCGCCTTGTATACTCCAGCATCAAATGCATGTCATGGGTAATCATGAGAATCGTGATCCCATGACGCTCATTCAGTTCCTTTAGAAATTCCATGATCTCCGTATAGTGCCGGTAATCCTGTCCGGCAGTCGGTTCATCCAATATGAGAATCTCAGGATTCATCACCAGTACGGAAGCAATGCTCACCCGTTTCTTCTGTCCGAAGCTTAATGCGGACACCGGCCAGTTTCGAAACGGATAAAGGCCGCAGATCTTAAGCGTCGCATACACCTTTTCCCGGATCTCCTCCTCCGGCAGCCCTCTTACCCGAAGTCCCAGCGCGACCTCATCATAGATCATGGGCTTGCTGATCATCTGATTGGGACTCTGCATGACCAGCCCCGATGTGCTCTCCCCGTTCCTTGATGGAGAGCTTTGCGATATCCGAGCCATGCAAAAAAATGCTGCCCCGATCCGGCTCATAAAATCCGCAGATCAAAGCGGACAGCGTGGATTTTCCGGCTCCGTTTTTACCCACAATACTGATCATCTCTCCCTTTCCGATGGAAAAGGAAATATTTTCCAACACCGGAATATTTTCCGTGTACGAAAAACAGAGATCCTTCACATGTAGGATCTCATCCCGCGCCGACTCCGGCTGTCTGCCTTCCGTCTTTGCAAACCATTCCTGTACCTGTTGTCTGTAGTTTACCGGATCCATCGTCTCAATGTGGCTCGGATGATCCTCTTTCCGAATCCTGCAGCCCGCATGCTTTAATGCAGTAAGATAAAGCGGCTCCCTGATTCCACACCGCTCCAGCACATCCTGTGCCAGCAGCTCATCCGGTGAAGTGTCTGCGACAATTCTTCCCTCCGACACCACAATGATCCGATCCACATCCCGATACAGTGCATCCTCCAGCCGATGCTCAATGATGACCACCGTCTTCCCGTATTCGTTTCGGATCCGGTCGATCAGTGCAATCGTTTTCTTGCCGGTGGCCGGATCCAGATTGGCAAGCGGCTCATCAAACAGCAGAATGTCCACATCGCTCACCATGACTCCCGCCATGGATACCCGCTGCTTCTGTCCGCCGGACAGCTCTCCCGGCGCATGGATAAGCAGCGCGCCCACATCCACGGTATCCGCCGCCTGCTGCACCCGGTCATGCATCTGTCGTTCCGGCACGCTGTCATTTTCCAGAGCAAAGGCGATGTCCTCCGCCACCGTCAGCCCCACGAACTGACCGTCCGTATCCTGCAGCACCGTGCCTACGGATTTTGACAGCCCAAAGATCCCAAGCTGCGAGGGATCCTGTCCCTTTACGCGGTAGGTACCGTGAATCTCTCCGCTGTAGGAAAAGGGCACCAGCCCATTGATGCAGTGTGCCAGCGTTGACTTCCCCGAGCCCGACGGTCCCACGATCAGCACCTTCTCTCCGGGACAGATCTTCAGGTTGATGTCGCAAAGCGTCGGCTCCATCTGGGCACGATATTTAAATGTGAAATCTTCAAATTCTATCATCGGGGTCATTTTGTTATTTTTCCTGTCGTAAGCTGGAAGACCTTGCGCCAATCTTGGAATATCCCACTGCGATGAGACTTCCCAGCACACCGGCGATCACAATATTTCCCAGAAACGCCCAAAAGCCCTGGGCAAAGACTTTGTTGGCAGGCTCTGCATAGATTAAAATATCCAGCACCGGAGCAACCAGAATCCATGCAATTGCATTGCCGAGGATCTGTACCACATTGAAAAGTGCGATCTGCTTTCCACCGAATCCGCCTTCCCGGATGGCATACTTGTTTGCAAACAGACCAACCAGAACACCAAGCACTGCTTCCGGGAACACCCAACTCCACCAGACGCTTCCATAAAACAGCGCGTCACCCAATGCATGTCCGATGAATCCGGTCAGTGCGCCCACAATCGGTCCAAAGACTGCCGAGATAAATACCAGCAGTGCCGCTCTGGGCTGCAATGCGGTATTCGGAATAAATCCCAGCGGGATCTGTATTTCCGTCAAGGCCACAAATAATGCGGTGGATACTCCGGTTGCAACTACTTCCTTAATTCCGAATTTCAATTTCATTTACATTTTCTCCTCTCATACCTTGTTCTGCGTTAGGCGTTTGCGAAACGCCAGAAGCCGCATAAAATCGGCATTCTTTTTGTTACAAAATAGAACAACTCCTCACTGGTTTGTGGTAAAATTGAGTTGTCGAAAAACAATCCACCACTTCCCAGAAAGGAGTTGTACCTAT